>CAYIMR010000005.1:35483-41223 GCA_964364455.1 uncultured Planctomycetales bacterium
TGCATATGCGCGAGAAGCAAAAGGTCAAAAGAATTTACGGCATGTTCGAAAAGCAGTTCAATAATTACTTCGGCAAGGCTGTGACTACCAAAGGCGTTACCGGTACCGTTTTGCTCCAGATGCTGGAACGCCGGCTGGATAATGTCATTTATCAGCTTGGCTTCGCGACATCCCGCAAGCAAGGACGGCAGATCGTCAGCCACGGATTTGTTTTCGTCAATGACCATAAGGTCAATATCCCTTCGTGTCAGGTCAAGGAAAACGACGAGATCACTTTGAAATTCAAGAAAAAAGGGAAAAAGACCGTTGATGATAATCTTAAGTCTTCGGAAAATCGCACGATCCCGGCTTGGCTTGAGATCGACCGCGAGCATTATAAGGCGAAGATCAAACGGTTACCGGCGCGCGAGGATATCAATTTCCCCGTCAACGAGCAGTTGATCATCGAGCTTTATTCGCGATAACAGGGTTCATTCAAGGAGGAATACACATGGGAGTGAAGTGGCGAGATTTTCAAATGCCGAAAAGGCTTGATTGTGATGAATCCGTTTACACTGATACGTATGGAAAGTTCATTGCCGAACCCTTCGAAAAAGGTTATGGGGTCACCCTCGGGAACTCCTTAAGACGTATTTTGCTTTCCTCCATTGAGGGAAGCGCCGTCACTTCGGTACGCATTGAAGGCGTGCGCCATGAATTCTCTACGATCCCCGGCGTTCTGGAGTCCGTGACGGAGATCATCCTCAACATTAAGGAACTGGTCATCCGGTCGCATTCCAAGGTTCCCAAGATCATCCATATCCGGGCCGAGAAAAAAGGCGAGATCAAGGGCGCCGACATTGTTTGTGACGAGAGCATGGAGATCCTGAATCCGGATCTGCATATCGCCACGCTGACCCGCGACGCGCGCTTTTTCGTTGAGATGGAAGTCGCCCGTGGCCGTGGGTATGTCCCTTCGGAGCAGAACAAGAAAGAAGGCGTGGATACGATCGCCATTGATTCGATCTTTACCCCCATCATCAAAGTCAATTTTCGGGTGGAGAATACCCGCGTGGGACAACGTACCGATTACGATCGCCTGGTCATGGAGATATGGACCAACGGCAGCATCAATCCTAAAGAAGCGTTGCTCTACGGCGCGAACATACTCCAGCGGCATTTGGACGTGTTTGTCAGCTACGGACAGCTTCCGGAAGAAGAGGAAGAGGACGAGGAGATCTCGGTTGAAGAACAGGCGATGTATGAGAAACTCCGGTTGCCCATTTCCGAACTGGAATTGTCGGTCCGTAGCGCCAACTGTCTAAAGGACGCCAACATCAAAACGATTTCGGAGCTTGTCCGCAAAACTGAATCTGAATTGCTGACCTTTCGCAATTTCGGGAAGAAATCCTTATCAGAGATCAACGATCTCCTCAAGGCCATGGGATTGAGCCTCGGCATGAAGGTGGACGTCAAGAAATTAAAACTGAAGAAGGAGTAACATGCGACACGGTATGGCAGGAAATAGATTAAGCCGGAATTCTACTTTGCGTAAAGCGACCGTCCGCGACCTGGCCAAGGCAACCCTTATTGCGCAGCGGATTTGCACAACAGAGGCCAAGGCCAAAGAGGCCCGCAGGCTTGTGGATAAATTGATCACGCTCGGTAAAAAAGGGACATTGGCCGCCAAACGTCGCGCCTTTTCCATCCTGACGGACCATAAACTTGTCAGTGATCTATTTGCCAAAACTTCGCCGCGTTTCAAGAATCGTATCGGCGGGTACACCCGTATCATCAAGCTGGGAACCCGACGGGGCGACAACGCCGCGTTGGCGTATCTTGAGCTTACGGAAAAAGAGATCATCATTATCAGCAAGCCAAAATCCGCGGTGACTGCCAAAAAAGAAAAAGTGCCCGAGGCCGGCCAGCACGAGCATGGGCATGAACATCACGGACACGAACATCACGAGCACGCGCATGAGCATGAGGCTAAGCCGAAACCGAAGGCGATCATCAAGGAACAGCCGAAGAAAGACGTGATCAAAGATCAGAAGTCATTGCCCGACAAGGATAAGCCCCGTGGTAAATTCTTGAGCGGCATCCGCAATATGTTCAACCGGGGTTCCAGTTCCTCGGGGAAGTAGTTCACGTTCAATCTGATCTTCTTAAGGAAAGTACGATTGGGCACCTTGACATTCAGCATAAACCGCCGCATTAAAGATATCATCGGGTCCACCACGCTTGCCATTACGGCCAAAGCCAACGAATTAAAGGCCAATGGCCACGACGTGGTGAATTTCGCCGCTGGGGAACCCGATTTTGACACCCCAAAATCCATCAAGGCCGCGGCCATTGCGGCCATCGAAAAAGGGCTTACGAAATACACGCCCACCTCCGGCACGCAGGAATTACGCGAAACGATCGCCGCGAAGTTCAAAAAAGACAACCAGCTTGATTACAAACTATCGCAGATTGTTGTTTCCTGCGGCGCGAAACATTCCATTTTCAATATTATCCAGGTCCTTGCCGATGAGGACGAGGAAGTGCTTATCCCGGCGCCTTACTGGGTCAGTTACCCGGAGATGGTCAAAGCCGCCGGAGCGATATCGAAATTCATTCCTACCACGGCTAAAGCTGGCTTTAAGATCACGCCTGAAGATTTACGCCGTTATGCCGGTAATAAGACGAAGATCTTGATCCTGAATTCGCCTTCAAATCCGACGGGAATGGTGTATTCCAGGAAGGAACTTGAACCTATCGCGGAGTTTTGCGTCAAGAATAACATTTTTGTCATCAGTGATGAAATTTACGAAAAGCTCATTTATGATACGCAGGAATACACTTCCATCGGCGCGTTGGGCAAGGATATTTTTGAACTGACGATCACGGTCAATGGCGTTTCGAAGGCCTACGCGATGACGGGCTGGCGTATCGGCTACGCGGCCGGACGCGAGGAGGTCATGGAGTATGTCAAGAAATTTCAGGACCACGCGACGTCAAATCCGACGTCCATCAGCCAGGCGGCGGCGGTACAGGCGCTCAAAGAACCCGAGGACGGTATTCGCGCTATGCGCGATGAATTCCGCAAACGCCGCGACCTGATGGCCGCCGAGTTTAGGGGTGTTCCGCAGATCAGCTATGTTCTGCCCCAAGGGGCGTTTTATCTGTTTTGCGATTTTTCCAAATTGGGGTCATCCGAGCAGATTGCCCGGCAGATCCTCGATGACGTCAAGGTGGCGGCCATTCCCGGCGACAGTTTCGGCGCGCCGGGATTCATCCGTTTGAGTTTTGCCACTTCGGCCGAGAGGATCCAGGAAGGGACCAAACGCATCAAAGAATGGATCCGCCAACAGGCGGCCCGTTGAAAAAAACGCAGGAAGGAGCTTTCCGTGGACCTCAAAGAGTTGCTTAAGGTAACGATCAGTCAAAATGCGTCCGACCTGCATTTGACCGAGAGCAGTCCCCCTATTTTAAGGGTCGACGGTAAACTCGTCCCCATCATGACCCACCCGCCGGTCAGCCGTGACGAACTTAAAAAAGCCATCTATGGTATCCTTACCGACATCCAAAAAGAAAAATTTGAACGCGACCGCGAACTGGATTTTTCACTCGCCCTGGAAGGGCTGGAGCGCTTTCGCGTCAATATCCACATCCAGCGTGGTTCCGTGGAAGCGGCCATGCGACGTATCCCTTTATACGTGCCTTCCATCGAAGACTTGGCGTTGCCGCAGGCACTTACCAATTTCGCGCGCCGGCCCGACGGATTGGTCCTCATTACGGGGCCTACGGGTTCAGGCAAGACGACCACATTGGCCGCTATGATCGATCTGATCAACCGCGAGCGTTCCTGCATGATCATTTCAATTGAAGACCCCATTGAGTATGTCCATAAAAACAAAAAGGCCGTTATCAAACAACGCGAGGTCTACAGCGACACACATTCTTTTGCCGAGGCGCTCAAGCGCTGCCTGCGCCAGGACCCGGACGTGATCGTGGTCGGTGAGATGCGTGATTTGGAAACGATCAGTACCACCTTGACCGCGGCGGAAACCGGGCACTTGGTTCTGGCCACGTTGCACACTCCCGACGCGGCGCAAACCATCGAACGTATCATCGACGTCTTCCCGGCGCACCAGCAGCAACAGGTGCGTTTGCAGTTATCCGCGTGTATTCAGGGTGTTGTCTGTCAGAGACTTCTGCCCCGAGCGGAAGGCGAAGGCCGCGTCCTGGTGACCGAAGTTCTGGTGGCGACCCCGGCCATCCGCAACCTCATCCGCGAAAAGGCCGTGGAGCAGATCCCCACCGCCATCCAGACGGGCAGCCAGTACGGCATGCATACGATGGATTCCTGCCTGCGCAATTTCTTCGAGCAGGGCGCCATCACCTTTGAAGACGCGATGACACAGGTCAAGAACGCCGAGGAATTCAAACATTTATTGGAACGCGGCAAAAAGCCAAAGAAGTAATCTTCATTCTTTCCGGAAGATCCCATGACCCAAGCATCGATTGAAGCGGCACAAAAGAAATTCGGCGCGCTCCTTGAAGAACAACTCAAACGCGTCGAGCAGATGAAAAAAGGCGGCCCCTTCGTTGATTACGCGAAATTGTCTCCGATTCTGATCGGCATCTGCTGGGGTGACGGCATTGGGGAATTTATCTCCAGGAACGCACAGGAGATCCTCGCGCATGTTCTTAAAGACGAGGTCAAAAAGGGTAAGATCGCGTTCAGGGAGATCAAGGGACTGACGATCGAGAACCGGGTCAAGCACAACAAGGCTATCCCTGATGATATCTTAGAAGAGCTTGAAGCCTGCCACGTCATTTTAAAAGGCCCAACGACGACTCCGCAAGTCGGCGACCCATGGCCGAATATCGAAAGCGCGAATGTGGCCATGCGCCGCGCGCTGGATCTTTTTGCCAACGTCCGGCCGGTGAAGATCCCGCGCGAAGGTGTCGATTGGTGCTTTTTCCGGGAAAATACCGAAGGCGCGTACATCCTGGGCTCCAAAGGTTTCGATGTCACCGAGGATCTAAGCGTGGATTTTACCGTCGCGACCGAACAGGGTTCCGAGCGCATCATCCGCATGGCTTTCGATTACGCCAGGAAAAACAATATCGACCGCGTGACGGTCATCACAAAATCCAACGTCATCAAGACGACCGACGGACGATTTTCTCGCGCGGCCAAGCGCATCGCGAAGGAATACCCGAAGATCCAGTGCGACGAATGGTATATCGATATCATGACCGCCAAATTGATCGACCCGGCCCGGCGCAAGGATTTCAAGGTTATGGTCATGCCCAATCTTTATGGGGACATTTTGACTGATGAAGCCGCGCAATTGCAAGGCGGGGTGGGCACCGCGGGCAGTGCTAATATCGGCACGCGCTGGGCGATGTTCGAGGCCATTCACGGCAGCGCGCCGCGCATGGTTAAGGAATGCCGGGCACAATACGCCGATCCTTCCTCGATGATCCGGGCCTGCGCGATGCTGTTACGTCATATCGGGTATCCGCAAAAGGCCCAGAACGTCGAGATGGCCCTGGAGGTCTGCGGCCAGTTTGAGAAGAAAATGACGATCACCGGACGCGACACGGGTGCTACTGGCGGGGAATATGCGAAATACATTCTGTCCTGGATCGACAATCCGAAACTCAAGTCGCGGTGGGAAAGTGAAGTCTTTAACGTTAAGTAATCGTATGAACGCATAATTATGGGAAACTCAACCCCGTTTTCCCGTCAGGGAACGGGGTTTTTTAT
>CAYIMR010000006.1:0-35009 GCA_964364455.1 uncultured Planctomycetales bacterium
TTATCCTTTGGCAAGTAACATCCACGCCGTGCCGTGGACGGCATTTTAAAAAGCATGAGGCTGCTCAACGTACCTAAAAAAGATTAAATAATATTTTGATTTCTTTTTGAATCTGGTAGTATAAGTTTAATATAATAATAAAAATAGATTTTTATCTGTATCCGATCATGACACGCGACGAGATTTACGACCATTTAGCGCAAGTTTACCTCGGCAAGCGCAAGGAAGCCGAGCCCCGCAAGAAGAAGCATTTTCACGCCTGGTTGGTGATCAATGTCCTCATTACGTTGATGATCTTTTCCAGCGTCTTCTACGGCCTGACCGCGTTTTTGACGCGGCAGTCGTCGCTGCGCGGCAACGTCCTTTTCGCTTTGTACAACGGGCTGGTGCGGCTGGAATACAATTTTGACGAAGATTTTTCGCCGGTCAAAACGCTTCTCTTGTCCGCGCCGGCGATCGATGCCAGCCGGTATAAAAATCTGCAGTTTTCCATCCGCGCCAAAGACCCGGGGAACCCTTCGATCGTCAAAGTCGTGGTGGAGAACCATAAGAATGAAACGGCCTCGTATTACGTCCAGGGCATCGATTATTCTTGGCAGGATTTTCGGATCCCTTTGCATCAATTTAAACAGATCACCGATTGGACAAACCTCAAGACTGTTTCATTTGTCCTGGAATCCTGGAACGTTGGAAAAAAAGAAGGTATTATTCTCATTGACAACATTTGTTTTTCTGGAGAGAAGGGGGTCTAAAGTATGAGAATTATCGCTATTGCCAATCAAAAAGGAGGCTGCGGCAAGACGACGACGGCCATCAACCTGGCCGCGGCATTGGGCCGGAACGGGCGCAGGGTCCTTTTGATCGACCTGGACCCGCAGGCGCACGCCTCGCTGGGGCTCAACGTCGAAAGCCAGGACAGCATTTATAACGTTATCTCCCGGCTGACGCCGCGCAAATTGCGGCTGGAGAATATCATCAAGCGCGTTGAGAACAGTTTTGACATTGTTCCGTCCAATATTCTCGTCGGTACGCTGGAGCAGGAGCTGGCCGATGAGATCGGGCGGGAATTGAAATTGTCCGAGGTGATCGCGGCGATCAAAGAAAATTATGATTATATTCTGATCGATTGCGCGCCGAGCCTCGGCATTTTGACGGTCAACGCGTTACGCGCCAGCGATGAGCTCATTATTCCGGTTGAGACCAGCCGTTTTTCCATTCAGGGTGTCGAGCATTTGTTGGATATTGTCAACCTCGTGCGCGATCGGCTGAACCACTCGATCCAGTGCCGGGTCTTGATCACGATGTTCGATTCGCGCCTGCGGCATTCCTTCGCGATGCTGGAAACCTTCCGGCAGAAATTCAGCGGATTGCTTTTTGACACGATCGTCCACACCAACGTAAAGCTCAAAGAATCCGTCGTGCTGGGACAGACCGTCGCCGTTTACGACAAATACAGCCGCGGCACCAAGGATTATTTCACGCTTTCCAAAGAGATCATTTGCGCGGAGAAAAAGCAGCTCTCCGTTGCCGAAGCGTCGGCCAGTCCGCCGCCGGTTCCGGCACCAGCGGCCGCCAGCCCCGCCCTTGGCGGGGCCAGCGTCGAGCCAAAAGCATTCTCGGCGAAGATGGAAAAGTTCATCAAACAGGAAGTCAAGGATGTCCAGCAGTTGTTCCCGGTGCGCTTTAGCTATGACGCCGCCGCCGCGAAGTCCGTTTTCGTGACGGGAAGTTTTAACGACTGGTCTTTGGATGACCATTGCCGTCTCACGCAGGCCAACGGGAAGTGGGAAGCCGTCCTCGCGCTTAAGCCGGGTGTTTATAAATACCAGTTTATCGTCGATGGCGTCTGGAAAGAAGATTCCCGCAATCCCAATAAAGAGAGAAACTCTTTCGGGGACATCAATTCCCTGATCGAGGTCACGGCCTCTCCCCTCCGGGGACCTACCAGCCAGAGGGAGCCTATCGGCAATGGCTAAGAGAACCCTGCAGTTCAACCCGCAGGAGGATCCCCACATCCTTGAGGGGAAAAGTTTCGCCGTTTTGTCGTATCTGTCCATCCTGTGCATCATCCCGTTGATCCTCAAAAAAGACAATTCCTTCGTCCTCGCGCACAGCAAACAGGGCCTTGTTATTTTTATCGGCCAGGTGGCGGTCATGATCGTGTCGATCCTTTTAGGGACGTGGTTGCTTCGCCTGGGGATGTTCGTCCTGGGGGTATTCGCCTTCATCGGCATCCTGGCCGTTCTTCAGGGACGGTTGATCCGGTTTCCCGTCATTTCTCCGATCGCCGACAAGATAACGATGTGATCTCCCGGGACCCCATCTATGGCCGTTTTGAAAAAAATCTTTTCTTCCCTTCGGAAATTATTTGGCCGAAGGCTCCCGGGGGGGAGAAGGAAAAAACAGCAACGGAAAGCAAAGCGAAAAGTCAAAAGAAAAGCATTGCCCCGCGTCCGGCGCAAATCTTTGGGGAGATCCCGTGCGACGCGTCCTTCCAGGAAAAAGATCAAGAAGAAACAAAACGTTCCTTCCGTTAAAAGATTGCTTCGTTCTCAAGCTCCCGCGACTGTTTCCGCCTCCCGCAGTAAATCTCCTTCCGGTAAAGCTCAACCGCCGGGCCAGCCGGCAGGTGAAATAACCCATTTTTTTTCAAAGATCCAGGTGGCCGTCATAAAAATGACCAAGGGAAATCTTGCCGTGGGGGACAATGTCCGTATTCAGGGTAAAACCACGAATTTTGTGCAGATCATACGTTCCATGCAGATCGAAAGTGTGGATGTCCGCTGTGCCCGTCGCGGGCAGTTGATCGGATTGAAAGTCGAGCGTGGGGCAAAAGTCGGGGACAAGTTGTATAAGCTGGTTTGACATCATGGTGGAAGTATTGTATCATTGCAGTATCAGCCTATGAACAAGACTTCTCCCAAATTTACGCAACCCTTGAAAATCCTGGTGGTTGAGGATAACGCGATCGACCGCCGGATCCTCGAGACCATGCTCCATGAATTTTCCCATCCCATTTCTCTCCTTAAAAGCGCGGAAACTTTAGCCGGGGCCATCCAGCTTCTTGAGCAACATTCTTTCGATGTGGTCATTTTGGACTTGAACCTCCCGGACAGCGAAGGGAAAGATACCTTGACGTCGTTGAGCGCCAAGTATCCCGATGTGACCATCGTCATCAACACCGGAGCCTATGAAGATGAATTGGGGATCAATACGCTCAGTTATGGGGCGCAGGATTTTTTGGTCAAGGGGAAATATACGGCCTATGTGCTTCACAAGGCGTTGCATTACGCCCTGGAGCGCAAACGTCTGGAGCGCGAATTGACCGCGGCCTATCAGCGGCTCCAGGAAACACAGTCACAGCTCCTGGAGATGGAGAAGATGAAGGTCATCGGGGAGATCGCCAGCGGCATCGCCCATGAGATCAGGAACCCCCTGGCCACGATAAGTTATGACACAACATTTTTGCAGGCCTGCCTGCCGGACAGGCAGGGACAAATCCTCTCCGGCGACCCTGCCAAGATCCAGATCGCGTTAACGAATATCAAGGAAGCCGTCCAAAAAGCCAATGGGATCGTCAACGAACTGTTGAATTTTGCCGGGAAGAGCTCTGTCTCTTCGAGCAAAAAGCCGGAAAATTTAAACGAGATCATTGAGAAAAGTTTATCGCTCATCCGGCATGAGTTCCATAAAAAACACATTCAGGTCGTCGGACGCTTCGACCAGAGCATTCCGCAGGTCAATATCGACCGCAACCGTATTGAGCAGGTCCTTGTCAATCTCATGCTCAACGCGGTCCACGCGTCCCCGCAAGGGGGTATCCTTGAATTGAAAACGTATTGTCAGACGATCTCGGAGGACCACTGCCGTTCGTATAATCTGGACAAGAGCAAATTCAAAGCGGGTGATACCGTGATCATGTGCGATGTGGAGGATAGCGGTAACGGTATCCTTCCGGAGCACCTGCAAAAGATCTTTGAGCCGTTTTTTACGACCAAACGCGACTTCGGCGGCGTTGGACTGGGATTGTCCATCACCAAAAGCATCATGGAAAACCATAATGGTATTGTCGCCATCGAGAACATCACGGACCATCCCGGTGTGCGGGCCCGGCTGGTATTCCAACCCTGCGGATAAGCCGCCTTCCCCAACGTACCATAACGTACCATTCCCTTTAATGCTTTCCCTAAAAAAGGTTTAAAATTCAGGTATTTTTGTGTACAATATCCCTCGTTTCGTAAAAGTGGATTCTGGGTTAACCGATGAAAGAAGGGTGTATGTCTAAGCAATTGTCACTGAAGAAATTGACTGAATTTCATGGACGCAAAGGGCCGCTTTTGTTGATCATCCTCGATGGAGTGGGGATCGGCAAGCGTGACGCCAGCGATGGGGTCTTTATGGCCAGGACACCGTGTCTGGACCGGCTGATGAAGAGCCCCTTATACACCACGCTCAAGGCCCATGGTAAAGCGGTGGGGATGCCTTCCGACAGTGATATGGGAAACAGCGAAGTCGGGCACAACGCGTTGGGCGCCGGGCGGGTCTTTGAGCAGGGGGCGGCTTTGGTTTCGAAGGCGATTGAAAACGGCAGTATATTTCGCACGCCGTTGTGGAAGGATCTCATCGCGCGGGTTAAACCATCGGGACCGCCTGTCCCGCGGAGCGGGACCTACTCGGACGGTAAGCCGTCAGGCACCTTTCATCTGATCGGGTTATTATCCGACGGGAACGTCCACGCGCATACGGAGCATCTCTACGCGCTCTTGCGCCAATCGGCCAAAGACGGGGTCAAGCGGGTCAGGATCCACGCGTTGACGGACGGCCGCGATGTTCATGAAAAATCCGCCCTGCAATATATTGAAAAGACCGAACAACTTTTAACAGAACTGAAAAAGCAATACGGCGTGGATTACCGTATCGCCTCTGGCGGCGGGCGCATGATAACGACCATGGACCGGTATAATGCCGACTGGACGATCGTCAAACGCGGCTGGGACGCGCACGTGCTGGGTAAGGCGCGTATGTTCGCTTCGGCGGCAGAGGCCATTGGAACATATTACCGCGAAGATCCCCAAATTACCGATCAATATCTGGAATCTTTTGTCATCGCTGACAACGACAAGCCTGTCGTGCCTATCGGCACCATCGAAGACGGCGACGCGGTTGTCCTTTTCAATTTTCGCGGGGACAGGGCCATCGAACTCACGATGGCGTTCGAACAAAAGGACGGTTTCGACAAGTTTGACCGTCAGCGCGTGCCGGATGTCCTTTTTGCCGGCATGATGGAGTACGACGGAGATCTCCACATCCCCAGGCATTATCTGGTCGAGCCGCCGCAAATTGAGCGCGCCGTCAGCGAATATATGTGCGCCAACGGCATCACCGCCTTCGCTGTTTCCGAGACCCAGAAGTACGGCCACGTGACTTACTTTTGGAACGGGAACAATTCCGGATATGTCAATAAGGACCTGGAAACTTACGTGGAGATCCCCTCCGACAGGATCCAGTTCGACAAGACGCCGAAGATGAAGGCCTATGAAATCACTGACAAGACCATCGAGCTTTTGCGCAGCGGCCGCTACCGCTTCGGCCGTATTAATTTCCCAAACGGCGACATGGTCGGGCACACGGGTGTGGAAAAAGCCATCATTGCTTCCGTCGAGGCGGTGGATGAATGCACTGAGAAACTGATCAAAGTGGTTGATGAACTCGGCGGGATCACCCTGGTCCTGGCGGATCATGGCAATGCCGATGAGATGTACACCCTTAAAGACGGGAAAAAGATCGTCTGCACGGCGCATTCCCTGAATCCCGTCCCGTGCGCCATCGTTGATGCCGGTTATCATGGGGAATACAAAATAGCCAACCTTTCACAGCGTGGCCTTTCCAACATTGCGGCGACGCTCTTGAATTTGCTGGGGTTCGAAAAGCCGGAAGACTACGACCCATCGTTGATCGAGTAGTCATCCCCCGATTGATGTTCTATAAAAATTGAAAGGGGGATCTTTAATGGGGAGATAAGCTTTCAATGCTGTTGACATTGCTGTGGTTTGTCCCGGGGGGACTTTTTCTTTTCGGATGTTTCTGTGTTTTTTTTGATCAGGCCGTTTTAACGCGTCAGGGGACAACCTATCGCGTCCGGACTTCAAAAAAGATCGTCGCCCTGACCTTTGACGACGGCCCTTCGCCCGTCTGGACCCCCAAAATCCTTGATGAGCTTAAAAAAGAGGATGTGAAGGCCACGTTTTTCATGGTCGGCCATCATGTCCAGAAATATCCGGACATCGCGCGCCGCGTCGCCCGTGAAGGACATGGGATCGGTAATCACGGATACGCCCACAGCGTCATCTTGTATTACACGCCCGCGGAGATCGAAGAAGAGATCAAATACACGGAACACGTCATCCGCGAGGTCACCGGAGAAGCAACCACCATGTTCCGTCCCCCCAAGGCATGGCTGCGTGATTCGACCAAAGAAAAAATAAGATCGATGGGATACGCGGTTGTCTTGTGGTCGCTCAATTCCAAGGATTGGGCGGGTTTTCCCCACCGGCATATCGTCCGTTATCTGGCCGCGCGCGCGCGCGGCGGGGATATCCTTCTTTTCCACGATAGCGGAAATATTTTCGCGCGAGAGAGGGGCGACCGCAGCCAGACTGTCCAGGCGGTGGCGCTTCTCATTAAAACTTTGAAGGGAAAAGGATTTTCTTTTGTCACTGTCGAGGAGCTGATGCATGAAGCATGATCATCTTGAAGCGATAAGCCACAAAAAACTGCTCGGCATCCTTATGGCCGCGGCGTATGTTCTTTTGATGATGGGTAACGGTTTCGTCAGCCTCACGCACCCGGATGAAGTTTTTTACGTCCAAAGCGCCAAGGAGATGGTCCAGCACAACAGCTGGCTGACGCCGATGATCTTTGACGCGCCGCAATTCGAGAAGCCGATTTTCTTCTTCTGGCTGTTGGCGGTGAACATCAAATTGTTCGGCATCACGCCGTTTATGGCACGGTTCTGGCCCGCCTTCTTTGCCATCCTCGGAGTGGCCGTGACCTATTGGATAGCCTGGATGCTTTTTGAGCGCAAGCGCCTCGCGTTTCTCTCCGGGCTGATCCTGGCGAGCAGTTTTATCTATTTGGCCTTGGCCCGGGCGGTCTTGACCGACATGGTCTTTTCTGTTCTGGTGACCGCGACGATCAGCCTGCTTTACGCGGCATATAAATATCCCGCGTCGGCGGACAGGTGGACCATCCTCGCCGGGGCCGCGGCAGGTTTCGCGGTATTGACGAAAGGTATTTTAGGGGTCATTTTTCCGGGCGCGGCCATTTTGATCTTTTTATTGTACAAAAAGGACATGGCTTTTCTTAAAACGCGGGGAGCGTGGCTGGGGTTATGCGTTTTGTTGCTCATCGCCCTGCCGTGGCACATATTAATGTATCAATGGTACGGCCAGGGATTTGTCCAGGAGTACGTCCATAACGTGCATATCCGCCGGATATTGGAAGCGGAGCACGCGCGATTGGACAACTGGTATTTCTATTTGGGACTTATGTTTGGGGGTATTTTGCCGTGGAGTTTCTTTTGGCCTCCGGCGGCGCGGCTAATATGGCGGCAATTCAGGGAAAAGCTCCCCGATCGCGATAAACTGTTTTTTCTTCTGGCATGGATCGTCGGCGTGTACATTTGCGTCCAGCCGGCGCACTCCAAATTGGCCAGCTATGTCTTTCCGGTTTTCCCCGCCATCGCTGTCCTGATCGCGTATTATCTGGACCGTGCTTTGCGTCAGGCCGAGGACACCGGGCGCGCGCAAGCGTTGAACCGGTGCGGGCATGTTTTTTTTGTCTTTCTTGTGACAGTCATCTTAGGCGGCGGGATCGCCGCAAGCACATATAAAGATTTCGTTATTCATCCCGCGCCGGTTTACGCTGCCGCGGTCATGCTGACCGTCACCGCTATTTGTATTTTTGTATTTAACCGCAAGCGGGAATATTTCAAGATGCTTCTCGCGCACGCGGGAATGACGGTGGCCTTGCTTGTTATGCTGCTTTTGGCACGCCCGTCCGCCGAGCCCTGGGTTTCCTGTAAAGATATCACGGATATTTTCAAGACTGTTGACCATTCCGGTTCAACGGTTCTGGCCAGTAAATTTTATGTCCGCGGCATCCGTTTTTACACCGACCGCGAGATGGCCGTCATCGACATTAACGGTGAAGGTTTCTTCAGCCCGCACCCGGTTCTTTTTTTAAATACCGACCAAAAGGTGCTTGATTTTCTCAAGACACAGCCTCTCACTTACGCGATCGTCAAAGACGGCAATGTTCGCGATCTTAAGCGCATCGTAGAGGGCCAGCCATACCGGCTGGAAGAATTGCAGGGCGTGGGGGGCAAACACATCGTACGCATTGAGAAGATGTAGGGGCGTATGGTCCCGACGCGCCAACCTCATCGGCCGGGGTCCCGGCCGAGCAGAGCGAACGTCGGAGCCATACACCCCTGCTGTGTTGTATAAAAAGCATGAAAGGAAATAGCAGTGCTGGAAACGAGAAAGGAAAATGAGTTAAAGCGGCGGATGCGCCAATTGGGCGTTTATGAAAAAGATATCAAGGAGGCGTTTGTCCGCGCCTCCGGGCCCGGCGGACAGAACGTCAACAAGACCTCGACGTGCGTCGTTTTATTTCACGTGCCGACCGGTATTCGGGTCAAATGCCAGGAAGAGCGCTCGCAGAATCTGAACCGGCATAAGGCGCGCCGGCTTATTCTGGAGAAGATCGAGCAGCAAAGAAAAGCCGAGCGGCTGAAGTTCATCCAGCAGAGGGAAAAAGAAAGGCGGCAGCGGCGCAAACGCACCACGGCGCTCAAAGAGGAGATCCTCAAGCAGAAACATTATCGTTCTTCGAAAAAGACGGCGCGCCGAAAAATAGATGCGCGGGGGTTGGAGCAGGATATATAATGTGCGAAGTTAAAGTTTTTAGACAATGAAATAATTGTCGGCATGGTATAATGCCCTTCATTGCATTTATCGCATTTATCGAGGGAACGAGTTGAAAAAACGACAGACTGTAAAAGCATTTGGTATGGTGGATATCAGCGCCAAGGCGGTGACCAGGCGGACCGCGAAAGCCACGGCCAGAATTTTAATGGGGCCAAAAGCCTTCCGGGCGTTGATGACCAGGGGGTCCCCGAAAGGGGACGTTTTTGAAACCGCGCGGATCGCAGGTGTCATGGCGGCCAAATCGACGCCGGGTATTGTCCCGTTATGTCATCTTTTGGAATTAAGCCAGGTGACGATCGCGTTTGAACCGCGCGAAAGCGATCACGCGATCGAGATAACCTCGCAGGTCGTTTGCCGGGGCCGCACGGGTGTCGAGATGGAGGCGTTGACGGCCGTGTGCGCGGCGGCCTTGACGATCTACGACATGATGAAATGGGCCGATCACGCGATGGTGATCTCCAGGATCCAATTGCTGCATAAAAGCGGCGGCAAAAGCGGCACGTTCAACCGGGATAAATAATGCCCATCATGACCGAACAATCCACGAACTATAAGAACTTTATCGCCGCCGTTGACGGATTCGATAAAAATTATTCCGCTGACATTGACCCGGAACATTATTTTGGTTTCCCGATGGCCCCGGCCCTGAAGGTCGAAAGCGATCTCCTGGACCCCCGCGTCAAGAGCATCGGTTACTTTTCCATGGAATTCGGCATCGCGCCGAGCATTTATAATACTTTTAAATTAAGCCGGCCTATCCCCGAAGAAAATCAGTTCTTCACCCACGAGGTTTTCTCCAATTACTGGTTGTGCGATTATTTGTTCAAGATCCAGATCGACAAGATGCTCGATATCCCCATTTACGGCGGGGGACTTGGGGTTTTGGCCGGCGACACCATGAAAAGCGCGGCCGATCTCGGGTTTTCGGTCGTGGGCGCCGGTATTTTATGGAACAAAGGATATTTTAAACAGAAATTCTGGTACAAGCACGGACAGATCCCCGAGGCGTTGACCTGGGACCCGTACAATTATCCCGGCCTTATCCCGCTGAAGAACACCGTCACGATCGATACGAAGGAAGGGCCGCTGCATCTGCGTTTGTGGAAATATTATGTGTACAGCCACGACAAGACCAAGGCCTGTCCGATCATTTTGCTGGATTCCAATTGCGAACAAAACGCGCCGAACTTGCGCCGATTGACCGATCAGCTTTACCGCAGTGATGATGTTTGGTGGAAAATTTTTCAGCGCGCCATCCTGGGGATCGGCGGTATGAAAGCCCTGGTTAATCTGGGGTACACGGTGGATTGTTATCATTTGAACGAAGGCCACGCGGCTTTGGCCATCGTTGAAAAATACGTGAACTTGCTGGATAAGTCCGAAATGGCGCGTTGGCGCGAACATTTCATTTATACCTGTCATACGCCGGTCGCCGCGGGGCATGACCGGTTTCGGATTGAAGACGTCGGCCGGATACTCCCCGAGGCATACACGCAGGCCTGCGAATTATTCGGCAAGGAGTCGCCTTCATCGTCCCAGATCAATCTGACGTTCATGTGTTTGAACAATTGCCAGCAGGTCAATGCCGTCGCGCAAAAACACGGCGAGATCACGCGCCTGCAGTTCCCCGATTTCGCGCCAAAAATCCAGGCTATCACCAACGGGATCCACATCCACACGTGGATTTCGGAAAGCTTCGCGGGGCTTTTTGACCGGCATGTATCCACCTTCGGCGATTGGCGCAACCATCCCGAGAATCTGGCAAAAGTCGTTGAGCTGCGCGGCAATGAAGAATTTCGCCGGGATATTTTTCTGGCCCACCAGGCCAACAAAAAGAATTTGGCCGGTGTTCTGGAACGCTGGAAATTAAAGGACAACGTGTTCACGATCGGCTGGGCGCGCCGGATCGCGGGATACAAGCGTCCGGCCCTGATCTTTCATAACGCGCAGGAAATCCTCAAATTGGCGAATGAGGTCGGCCCCGTGCAGATCATCCTCTCCGGCAAGGCCCATCCCAACGATGACATCGGCGCCGCGCATATCGATGAGATCCTGGACCACATCGATATGCTCAATTCCCACCGTAACGTGATCCGGGTCATGATCCTGGAGAATTATGACACGTATTTCGGTAAACTTCTGACGAACTCGGTGGATGTCTGGCTCAACAACCCGCTGCCGCCTTTTGAAGCGTCAGGCACAAGCGGCATGAAGGCGATCCTTAACGGTGTTTTGCAGGTCACCACACTTGATGGCTGGGTGGTGGAGGCCGCCGGCAGCGACATCGGCTGGATATTCGGGTATCAGCACGCGGGGCCGGAGATCGGTGACGAAAAACATTTACGCCTCGATGAAGACTCAACGGCGCTTTATGGTGTTTTACGGGAAGTGATGAAATTGTATTATAAAACTTATAAAGATATGGAAGTTAATATCCAAAGTCCGTGGATTGACAAGATGATCAATTGCGTCAAAGAGAGCGCGTTTTTTAATACCCAGCGCATGGTCGGTGAGTATAATACCAGGATGTGGCAGCGTCCCAGAAGCTAGAGAGGGAATATGAAACAATATTTGGATCTGGTCAAACATATCCTGAATCACGGGGAGCGCAAGGAAGACCGCACCGGAACGGGCACTATTTCCGTTTTTGGGTATCAGGCTAAATATGATCTGCGTGAAGGGTTTCCCCTTCTTACGACCAAGAAGGTTTTGTTCGAGGCCGTTGTCCGGGAATTACTGTGGTTCCTGAAGGGTTCCACCAACATCAACGATGGACTGAAACAATATACACCTATCTGGAACGCCTGGGCGGATGAACAAGGCGAGCTGGGCCCGGTTTACGGATACCAATGGCGCAAGTGGGAAAAGTTCGTCTGGGACGCGCGCGCGCAAGCCTACCGGAAAGAATATATCGATCAGATTCACAACGCCATTCATTTGATCAAAACGAATCCGAGTTCCCGGCGCATCATCGTCAGCTCCTGGAACGTGGCGGACATCGACAGGATGGCCTTGCCGCCGTGCCACGCGTTCTTTCAATTTTACGTGTCCCAGGGACGGTTGGATTGCCAGCTTTATCAGCGTTCCGCTGATGTGGCGCTAGGGGTTCCTTTCAACATCGCCAGTTACGCGCTTTTGTTGGCGATGATGGCGCAGGAATGCGATCTGACACCAGGCATTTTTGTCCATACCTTGGGGGACACGCATATTTATTTGAACCATGCGGATGGATTAAAAGAACAGCTCAAAAGAATTCCAAAACCACTGCCGCAGTTGCGGATTACCCGAAAGCCGTTTTTCGAGATCCGGCTTGAAGACATCCAATTGGTCGGCTATGAGCACGAGGCCTTCATCAAATTCCCCATCGCCGTATGACGCCTTTTAGCATTGTCGTTGCCATGGATCAGAATCGGGGGATCGGCCGGGAGGGCAAACTCCCTTGGCATTTGAAATGCGATCTGCAGCATTTCAAAGAGATCACAACCGGGACCCAGGATAAAAGTAAACGTAACGCTGTTATCATGGGACGCAAAACCTGGGATTCTCTGCCGGCGCAATTTCGTCCGCTTCCCCAACGCGTTAACGTTGTCATTACACGTAATGAGAATTTACAATTTCCGCAAGACGTCCTGCGCGTTAATGGGCTTGAGCAGGCGTTGGATCTTTTTGTCAAAGGAGCGCTGTCGAAGACCATCGAGTCTGTTTATGTGATCGGCGGCGCGCAGATCTTTGAGCAGGTCATTGTCCGGAAAGAGTGCCGCAAGATCTATCTGACCCAGATCCTTCATTCGTTTGATTGTGATACTTTTTTCCCACCTTTTGTCGATTATTTTCAACATGAAGTAAGCTCGCCGCGTTATGTTGAGAATGAAATCTCGTATTTGTTCGCCGAATATTCTCGTAAAACGACCATTTGATTTTCTTTTGGCGCGGAAAGGGCTTTCAACTAAGCAAGCAGAGGCATGACACGGGAAGAAAAGCGTCAAAAATTGAAAATGCTTTCTCGGTTTTCGACTCAACGGTATGCAACTCATTGGGATATATAGACTTTTGTCATTTATACCATTCCGTAAAAAAAGCTGTTTTTTGCTTTTTGTGTTCGCTATCCGTAATATGATGCGGTATAGTAAAAATAGTAAGTGATTGCATCAGACGGGAATAGGAAAAATGGAAAAACAATGATCCAAAAAGTCAGCAGCAAAAAAACTATTTTGCTTGTTGATGACGACCCCCTGGCAACACAGGCCCTGGCCATGCTGCTGGAAACGCGCGGTTATGAGGTTGATATCGCCCATGCCGGCCGCGAAGTCTTCGAGAAAATAACCGGCACGATCGATCTGATCCTGCTGGATCTTGTCCTCCCTGACAGCGGCGGTTTTGAGATCTGCCGCAAGCTCAAAGAAGACCAGGTCACCAAACAAATTCCCATTATCATTTTAAGCGGAAGAATTCTCTCCGGTGATATCGTGGAAGGATTGTATCTGGGGGCGGATGATTATCTGACGAAGCCCTTCGAGCACGAAGAACTGGTGGCGCGCATGGAGGCGGTGATGCGCCGGGGCCCCATCCTTAAGAACGGACGGCTGGCCTCGCGTGAGGAGGAGCTCATCATTTGCGAGATCCGGAAGATCGTTGATGAAGAGTTGATTGTGCCGTTTTTTCAGCCGGTTTTTCTTCTTAACCCGCTTCAATTGTATGGATTCGAGGCTCTGGGCCGCCCGGCGACAAACAGCATACTTTCCAATCCGGGAGTTCTTTTCAAATTGGCCCTGCAGTACGGATTTTACCAGGAGCTGGAAGTGATCTCCTGGAAAAAGGCCGTCGCCAGCGCTGGGAAATTCCTGGAGGATAAGAAGTTGTTCTTAAACTGTAACCCGTATCTGGTCGAAGGCCAGAAATTTTCCGTCATTAAATCCATTTTCGAACAAAGTCAGATCAACGTCAACAACGTCATTTTGGAGATCACCGAGCGTTCGGCGATCTCGGATTTTAAGATTTTTTATGAATATTTGGCCCGTTACCGGGAGTATGGTTTTAAATTCGCGGTGGACGATGTCGGCGGCGGATACGCGAGCCTGGAAGCGATCGTGGCAATAAAGCCAGAAGTGGTCAAGATCGACCGTCATATCGTTCACGAACTGGGAAAAGATTCTTTTAAACGCAGTATCGTCAAATTGATCGTCGCTTTTTGCAAGGAAAACGGCATCCTCTCCGTGGCCGAGGGTATCGAGCGCAAGGAAGATCTGGACATCCTTATCGGGCTTGGTGTTGATGCGGGGCAAGGGTATTACCTCGCCAAGCCAAGCTCCGCGGCCAACCTGTGCAAGGGTGAACTTCCCAATGATGATTTGCAAATTCCCCCGAAGGTCGGTATAATACAACCAACTTGTTTTCAGTAACAATGACAATCAAAGTTCAGATGTATTTGTCCCCGAAATCTTTCTGGATTCCGGGGACCAAGCGCTTCCATATCCACCTGCCTTTTCTGGCGGGCACCCTGCTTATATGATATTCGGATTCGAATTAACCGTTATTTTTGTTATGTTGCTGCTAAATGCCGTCTTTGCGGCCTACGAAATGGCGCTCGCTTCCTTATCCCGCGCGCGGATCGCATTTTTGGTCGAGGAGCACAAAAAAGGAGCGCGAGAAGCATCCTTCATGAAAGACCGCATGGAGGCGAGCTTCGCGATCATTCAGCTGGGGATTACCCTTGTCGGCGCCCTGGCCGCCGCGACGGGCGGCGTGGGGGTCGCGGAGGTTTTTGCCCCGTATCTTGTCACGCAATGGGGATTCTCCGAATTCGCTTCGGAGATCATTGCCCTGATCGTTTTTATCATCCCGCTGACCTTTGTCACCATCGTGTTCGGTGAACTCGTGCCGAAAATGTTCGCGTTAAAACATAAAGAACGGGTCATCCTGACATTATCTCCGCTGATGAAATTTTTCGCTTTACTGTTTAATCCCGCCATCTATGTTATCGAAACGACCGTCAAGAAAACCATGAGCCTGATGTCCAAGAGATTCAAAGAAGCGGAGGGCGATGACAAGCGTTTGCGCCTGCATGAATTAAAGGCGGCCGCGTCGCATGCCAAGGCCTCACGGGTCCTGGGAGTAAGGGAAGAACGTATTATTCTGGCGGCGGCGCAGTTGTCCACGCGCCGGGTCAGGGAAATCATCATTCCCGCTTCGGATATTTTTACCATTCCTCTGGGCAACAGCCTGATGGACGCATTTCTTAAAGCCCATCTTGATATGCACACGCGGTTTCCTGTTTGCGCTGTTGAAAATGATCCGCAAACGATCCAGGGGTATATTAATTTCAAGGATATAGTGGTGGCCCTCAAGATGGGATCCGGAGAGTCCGGCATTAAGGGGATCATGCGCCCGATCTTGCGCATGGACGAGAAGATGACGATCTCCGAGGCTATGGAAAAAACGATCCAGGATAAGACGCATATCGCGCTGGTCACGGCCGGGCAAGACCATGTCCTTGGCATGGTCACTCTGGAAGATATTATCGAAGAACTTGTCGGTGAAGTGGATGATGAATTCGACCGGTTATCTTATCATATCCAGCCCTATGGGCCGAGTTGGCTGATGGGCGGCGGGGTGCCGATAACGACGGCAGTCGTGAAATTGGGGCTGGATTGGTCCGGCCAGTTCAAGGGCAAGAATGTCCCAACGCTGCAGGAATGGTGTGTCGAGAAACTCGGTCGGCCGCTTAGCGGCGGCGAGGTGATCCAGGGAGACGGCATCTATGTGGTGCCCCGCAAATTCCGGAGAAAGAAATTGATCGAGGCTATTGTCAGTCTGGCAGAGAACAAAAGCGGCGCCAAGCAATAGCTTATTCATGGTTGCGGCATGTCCCTTCTGGCCGGGATCCTCTACGATATTTTTGTCGTGTGATGTATTTAGACCCATGGAGCAACGACGAAGCGGTATATT
Organism: uncultured Planctomycetales bacterium; assembly: GCA_964364455.1. GTDB lineage: Bacteria > Omnitrophota > Gorgyraeia > Zapsychrales > Zapsychraceae > UBA10015. The sequence goes on from CAYIMR010000006.1 coordinate 15,936, forward strand.
ACTGCATATCAGCTCTTTGCCCTCGGAATTCGGCATCGGCGACCTGGGGCCGGCCGCGTATTGGTTTGCCGATTTTTTAGTTTCCGCGCGCCAAAGCCTCTGGCAGATCCTGCCGCTGAATCCGACGGATTCCGCGTACCAACATTCCCCTTACAGCAGTTTTTCCGCGTTCGCCGGTAATCCCTGGCTGATCAGCCCTGAGTTACTCCTCGAAGATGATTTGCTGCTTAAAGAGGATCTTCAGAGCAAGCCGAGTTTTTCATCGGTACGGGTGGAGTACGATCGGATGGCTGCGTACAAAAACGAATTGTTCGATAAAGCTTATCAGCGTTTCCGGCATAATAAACGATTGCATAAAGAATTTCTGGCCTTCCAAAAAAAACATGAGGCCTGGATGCGGGATTACGCGTTATTTATTTCCATTCAGGAATCTCTGGGGGGTATTATCTGGACGGATTGGCCGGAGGAACTTCAGGCCCGGGACAGGGAGGCTTTACGTGATTTCGAGGCGGCCTTTGCGGAGCAGGTCGACAAGGCCGGATTTTTGCAGTTTATGTTCTTTCGTCAATGGGAAAAGTTAAGGGCGTATTGCCGCCAGCGGGGCATTGAGCTCATCGGCGATATGCCGATCTACGTTAACTGGGACAGCGCCGACGCCTGGGCCAACGCGGACAATTTCAAGATCGACGCGCATCATCATCCCGTGGGTGTAGCCGGTGTGCCGCCGGATTATTTCAGCGAAACTGGCCAGCGCTGGGGAAACCCGGTATACGATTGGGAGAGGTTGAAAGCATCAGGATACGCGTGGTGGATCGCGCGTATCCGGCACAATCTCCATCTTTACGATTATCTGCGTATCGATCATTTTCGCGGGTTTGTCCAGTATTGGGAGATCCCGGCCCATGAGCCGCTGGCCTCCAGCGGGAAATGGGTTGAGGTGCCCACGCGGGATTTCCTGGATACGCTTCAAAGAACGTTCAAGCCGTTGCCGATCATTGCCGAGGATCTGGGGATCATTACCGATGACGTTCGGGAGATCCTGAAAATGTACGGTTTGCCGGGGATGAAGGTCCTGCTTTTTGCTTTTAGCGAAGATCTCGAAAAACATCCTTATCTGCCGCACAATTTCGAGCCGCATTGCGTGGTCTATACGGGCACGCATGACAACAATACCGTGCGTGGATGGTTTGAGAATGAAGCCGGCCCCAAAGAGAAGGAAAATTTTTTCACTTATATCGGTCATGAAGTGGACGTGAAAGAGATTCATTGGGCCTTCATCGAGCTGGCCATGATGTCCAAGGCCGATACCGCCATCGTGCCCATGCAGGATGTGCTGGGTCTCGGGCAGGAAGCCCGGTTCAATAAACCCGCGACGACGCGGGGGAACTGGCAATGGCGCATGTCTTCCAGCACAATCGATCATGATGTTGTCCAGCGATTGCGCGAGCTTACGCATACCTCCACTCGGGGTTAACCCTTTAGCCAAGTTTAAGGTAACCCTTCGCTCCTTCGCTTGCGTTCGGTCGCTTAGGGTTGTTTCGCGCCTCTGCGCGAAACAAAAAATCCGCCCTAAATTTCCGGGAAATTCCTTGAGGCGCCTTATAGGCTATGTTACAATTCCTTCAATGATGAATTATTTTCGTTTTGCCGCGTTTTTTGTGATCCTGGTTTTTATTTCGGGATGCGCGTGGCTTGATCTTTCCAAGAATGTCGTCGGGAATGAGAATGCTCTCGGCAAGCGGGAAACCGCGAGCGCGGATCCTTTCGTCAAGACGGGCAAGGTCGTTGACGCCGAGCGGTTGAAAAAAGGCGGCAAGGTGCTCGTTGTCCCTTTTCGGGTGGGAACTAATGTCGCCGCCGATGAGCGCTCTGATAAGATCGCTTTGATGATCGTTAGTGGTATCGCCGATGAACTGAAAGGAAGCCATTTCCAGATCCTCAATGAAGCGAACGCGCGAGAAGCGGAGTTGATCATTACGGGACATGTGACCGGAACAGGAAAGCCGTCCCAATGGAGCCGGTGGCTTTTACAGACATCGCAAAATGCTGTCAGCGTTGAAGGGCGCATGGTGGACGCGGCATCCAAATCGACTGTTCTTGTTTTTACGCACAGCGCGCGTTCATCAGCGCGGGAAAAAAATCATGCGCGATTGGGTTATGACATCGGGAAAGATATCGGCCGGTATCTCCGCTCCGCTGAGAATTGAGGAGTCGTTGAGGTGATCGTTGTCACCGGCGCGGCCGGTTTTATCGGAAGCTGCATCGTGGCAGGGCTTAATGAACGCGGCCGGGAAGATTTGATTCTTGTCGATGAACTCGATGAAGCCAAGAAGAAGAATCTCCAGAACAAGAAATACCGGCAGTATTACGACAAAAAGGATTTTCTTGACCTGATCCTGAGGGATCAGGTCAAAGGGCGACCCGAAGCTATCATCCACATGGGCGCCTGCAGTTCGACGACGTTGCAGGACGCGCGATATTTTAAAGAGAATAATCTGGAATACACCCGTTCTTTGGCTCAGTGGGCGCTGAAACACAATGTCCGTTTTATTTACGCCAGTTCCGCCGCGACCTATGGCGACGGCTCCGTTGGGTATAAAGACGATGAGGCCACGATTCGGCGTTGCAAACCATTGAACCTTTACGGGCAGTCCAAGCAGGATTTCGATCTGTGGGTCGTGGAACAAGGCTTGCAAGATAAAGTGGCCGGATTGAAATTTTTTAATGTTTTCGGGCCTAATGAATACCATAAAGAGGATATGCGCAGCGTCGTGGCCAAGGCCTATCCGCGTGTGGCTGAAGAAGGCAAGATTGTTCTTTTTAAGTCTTACCGGAAAGATTACAAGGATGGCCAGCAGAAAAGGGATTTCATTTACGTGAAGGATGCCGTGGATATCGTCTTGTTCTTTCTTGATCATCCGAAGGTCAATGGGATCTTCAACGTGGGAACAGGGAAGGCATCCACCTGGAATGAGCTGGCCGGCGCGCTATTCGCCGCCGTTGGCAAGAAACCGAGCCTCCAATATGTCGAAATGCCGGCGGGCCTGGAAAAGCGTTACCAGTATTTTACGCAGGCCGATATGACTAAACTAAGAAAAAGCGGTTATACAAAACATTTTACGCCGCTCAAAGAGGCTGTCGCGGATTACGTCCGTTATTTAAGAGATCATCGTTATTGGTGAAATCCCACGCCAGCAGGCGTGGGATTTCAGTCTGCGCGAGCATGGCTTCATCATGCTTGCGTAGCGAGCATGATGAAGCGCAGACTGAAGGATAAAAATCAAGAATGAGGAAACCTTAGAATGCTTAGTTACATATTGATACTTACGGCGGTCGCGTTACTGGTCAGTGGGGTGATTTTTGTCATCACCGGCTGGTCTGGATCTCCCGACGATGCCGTTGTCGCCATTGCTGATCTGGAAGAGTTCAAGGCATGGACCAGCGCGCCTTCTTACGAGAAAAAGGTCGCTCTGGAATCGATCCCCGAAAGTCCTCCTACCGCCCCTGTCGCGCAAAAACAGGAAATTCCCAAAGGGTATCCGGGAAAGATTGCCGATCTGGAAATCCAGCTGCACGCCCTGGAGGAAACAATGGCGGGGAAGGCGGCCGTGGACCGGGACAAAATCACCCAGTTGACGTATGAAAATAATAAATTAAGAAAACAGGCGCAAGAGCGTGAAGCCGACTTCAGCCGGCTGACCGTTGAGATCGAGGCAGCCAGGAATGCGTACGAACTTCTGCTGGCGCAAGAAGGTTCAAAGGCCGAAGATTTCCAAAAGAACATCGCGCGGCTGGCGCAGGAAAAAGAGGAATTATTGCTTAAGAAGGATCAGGAGAGCATTTCTAAAGTGAGCGAACTGGAGGCGGAGCTTGCCGCCGCACGGCAGGCGGATGCCGACCGGCAAGCGCAGTTTAACGATACCTTAACGCGGCTGAAGGCTGCAAATCAAAGCTTGTTGGAGCAAGGCCAGGAAAGCCAGAAGCAGATCGAGCGTTTACGGGGCAATATCGAGTTGATGCAGAAGATTAATAATCAAAAATTGAACGAGGCCAATGAGGCGATGCATCGGCTTGAGATACAAAGAAGCGAAAGCGACCGGATCCAACAGGAGTTTTTGGACAAACAGCTTTCCCATGCGCTCGCTGAGGTGGGCGAGTTCAAAAAAGAGCGGGAGCAGTTGTTGCAAGCGCATGATGGCCTGGAACGCGATTTCACGAAGATCAAAGATATGAACACTTATTTGCTGGAAAAGGAAAAATTATTGCAGTATGAGCTGACCAAAGAACGCGCCCAATCGCTGGGCCTGGAAAGAATCTGCGAAGATTTCAAGATCCAGATCGATGAGATGGCAAAATCCGGCGTTACAAACTGGTAACCTTCTGATATAATACCCTCCATTATGTTTCGATTGATCAATTATTTTTTTCTGGGATGTCTGTTTTTGCTGGTCTCGGGTTGCGCCCAGGTAACGGAAACAGCGAAAAAGGTCTGGGGTTCATCCACCGCGGCCTTGGAACGTGCCCGCACGGATGCCCTAAGCAAGACCTATACGTGCAGTTTTACGGAGTGTTATGATGCGGTTCTTGGCCTGGCGCGCACCGAAGAAGAGCAGGAAGCCAAGGCAAAGCGGGAAGAAGAAGCAAAAAAAGAGGCTGACGAGGGGAAAGAGCTTGAGGCTGGGCAGGAACTCGCGCAGGAACAGAAACCCGTCGTGGATGGAAAATTTTTTGATGTTTTTTTGAAAGACTCTCGCCAAAAGCATATCGTAGTGATCGCAATAGCCGGCAATGTGGACACGACAGAGGTCGGCATATTTTTTGAGGAAGCCGGCCCATCCGCGGTCAAGATCGAAATATCTTCCCTAAGCGGCACGGCCAAACGAAGGGTGGCCAACGCTGTTTTCAACGCGCTCGACAAGCGTTTCGCCGAGACCCCGCAGTTATGAGGCGGTATACAAAAATCATCGGGACCCTTGGTCCTGCCAGTTCATCCGAAGAAATGATCATCAAGATGGCCTCCCGGGGGATGGATGTGGCCCGCCTGAATTTTTCCCACGGCACCCATGCCCAGCACCAGTCCATGATCGACCTGGTGCGCAAAGTTAATCGGAAAAGAAATTTTCGCGTCACGATCTTGCAGGACCTGGAAGGCTATCGTATCAGGATCGGGCATTTCAAAAAGAAAGTTCTTTTACAAAAAAATGAGACCTGGTATATGTCCGCTGATCCCATCCTGACGGAGGAACATATTCCGTTTGATTTTTCGGAGGATGTGCGCTCCATTGAGAAAGGCTCCTTGGTTTTTATCGATGACGGCAAGCTGCAGTTAAAGGTCGTCGGCTATAGCGGAAAGCGGCTGAAGTTAAAGGTCATTCAGGGAGGCCCTTTAACGGAACGAAAAGGGGTCAATATTCCCGACCAGAAATTGCAGTCCAATATTTTAACGCAAAAGGACCGGCAGGATATTGAATTTGGCATCAAAAACCGGGTTGAAAAGATCGCGCAGTCGTTTGTCCGCAACAAAAAAGATATTTTACATATTGTCGATATGGTCAAGCCGCGATTGCCCGATTGCAAGATTATTGCCAAGATCGAAGGCCCGCAAGGGGTACGTAATATTGAGAGCATTATCGACGTCTGTGACGGGATCATGGTGGCCCGGGGAGATCTGGGGGTATCTTTCCCGATCTATAAAGTTCCCATCCTGCAGAAATATCTCATTCATCATTGCAATCGGAAAAAAAAGCTCTCGATCACCGCGACCCAAATGTTAGATAGCATGATGGAGCAGGGGCGCCCGACGCGCGCGGAGGTTTCCGATGTGGCAAACGCGATCCTTGACGGTTCCGATTATGTGATGCTCTCCGGCGAAACGGCCGTCGGCAAATACCCCTCGCGTTGCATCAAGATGATGAGCCAGATCATTGAATATACGGAACATTACCGGGATATCCGTTTCGGGGAGATCTCCTTATGATCGAACATGAATTATTATTTTTGGGTTTATTAAAGGATGGCCCTAAACACGGCTACGAGATCAAGCGTCTTATCGAAGAAGAACTCTTTCCTTTTGTCGGTCTTAAGATCAAATCCATTTATTATCCGTTAAAAAAGATGGAGAAGCTCGGCCTTATCAAAAAGGATGTGGGCCGGGAAGGGCGCTGGCCGGAAAAATACGTCTACAGTTTGACCCCCAAGGGGGAGAAGATATTCGAGCATCTTATTACGGAGAGCTTTTTATCCATTGAGCGGCCCTATTTTAACATCGATCTGTCGCTTTATTTCCTTCCCTATGTAGAAAAAAAGATCGCCAAGCGGCAGCTGCGCGGAAGAATTCTTTTCTTGCGACGGATTCGCCGTGACCTCCAGGGGCTTCAGAATACAATGAAGACCTCGCAAAAGCACGTCAATGTCATCCTGGATCACGATTTGGACTTAGTCGAGGCCGAAATCCGCTCCATCGGCCGGCTCATGGAAACGCTTCTTTAAATACTTTTTCTTCTGTATCCTGTTGCCCCCCGTAGTTATCCAATAAAATCCTTGACATATTTAGGTATTTTATTAAAATCAGACTAGTAAAATTTTACTAGTTATGGATACTCAGAGGGATTTTATGGACATCAGGAAAGTTTTAGACAATACGGCGAAGAAATTTTCTGAAAAACCGGCGATCATTTTCAAGGGCGAAGCCATTTCATTTGCCCAATTACGGGAAACATCTTTGCGCTTGGCGAACGTGCTAGCCGCCAATGGCGCCCAAAAGGGCGACAAGATCGCCTTCTATCTTCCCAACTGCCCTGAATACGTTTACAGTTATCTTGCCTGTTTTTACCTGGGATGCGTGGGAGTACCGCTGGATTTCATGCTGAAAACGGACGAATTGACATCCTGTCTTGAACATTCCGGAGCCAAAATCCTCATTGCCAAAACGAAAAATGAAATCTCTTTGGCCGATATTAAGAAAGCCATCCCTGGTCTGGCGACGGTTATTTTATGTGATGAAACAGTAGGGGTTCAAAATCTTGAACCTCTACAATATGACGATTTAATATCGAAGGCCGCCACCGATCTGCCCGAGGTGTCTGTAAACGACAGCGATCCGGCGCTGATCATGTACACCTCGGGAACGACCGGAAAACCGAAGGGGATCCTTCTTAATTGCAAACATCTGGATGGTTCACCCGAGGCCATGAAGCATTTTGTCGACTTGACCGACAAGGACGTGAAATTAGCCGCCATTCCATTAAGCCATATCGGCGGCTTTATTTATATCCAGAATTGTATCCACTTTGGCATTACCGTCGTGTTGATGGAGCGGTTCAATCCGTACGAATTCCTCGAGAATATTGCCAAGTATCGAGTAACTTGTTTTCACATCGTGCCGGCGATGTACATGGCCATGCTTACGCTCAAGCAGATCGACAAATTTGACCTCTCGTCCTTGCGCTGGGTCGTTGTCTTCGGCGCGCCGAGCTCGCCAGAGATCATGAACCGATTTCACCAGTATTGTCCCAATGCCATGTTGCTTAACGGCTGGGGCATGACGGAAACGTGTCCGCCCAACACGGTCACGCCGTTGAACAGTGCTAATATCGCCAGTGTCGGCAAACCTGCCCCTAATTGCGAAATCAAAATATTTAATGAAAGCGATCGTGAACTTCCGGTTGGAGAAATCGGGGAGATCGTCATTCGCGGTTGGATCGTGATGGAAGGCTATTACAAAGATCCGGAGGCGACCGCCGCCCTCAAGCGTAACGGCTGGCTGTATACCGGCGATCTGGGGCGCTTTGACAAGGAAGGATTTTTGTATATCGTCGGTCGCAAAAAAGAAATGATCAAAGTGGCGGGGCAGATCGTTTACGCTCCCGAAGTGGAAACGGCTCTGCAGAAACATGAAGCGGTCGCTGAAGCCGCCGTGATCGGTGTGCCTGATTCGCTGCGCGGCGAGACGGTCAAGGCGTTTGTTGTTCTTAGAGAGGACGCCAGCACAAGCGCGGAAGATTTACGGTATTTTGCCCGTGAGCACCTGGCACACTTTAAAGTGCCGCAATCGATCGAAATACGTTCGACGCTACCTAAAAACAGGACAGGGAAAATAGATAAAGAGGTGTTGAAAAGCGGGTATTAATTAAGTAGAAAGGAAAAATAATGACTACAATGCGCAAAGAAGTTCACATGACCGGACAGGACTTGATGAATATGGTGCAGTTGCGGCCGAAAGATGTGGGGAAGTACGCTCTTGTCCCGGGACCGAAAGAAAGAGCGGATGCCATCGTCAAGAAGATGAAGAATCCGGTCAAAAATTTCACTTTTATGGAATACACGATGTATACGGGTCAGTATGACGGAATTCCTCTGACCACGATCAATGGCGGGCGTTTCGCCGCGGATACGGCCATCACGACGGAAATTTTGTGCAACGCGCAGGTCAAAGCGATGATTCGCGTTGGCAGCTGCGGGGCTTTGCGGGAGGATATCAAGGTCGGGGACCTGGTCATTGCCACGACCGCGCTCAAAGGCGAGGGTGTGACACAATATTATGTGGGGAAGGATTTCGTCCCTACGGCCGACGCGCAGCTTACTCGAGAATTGACGGAACTAACGCAAAAAGCCTTAAAGTCGCCCTTGGCTTTAGGCCGCAAGGTGCATGTGGGATGCTGCTGGACGACCGATGTTATCTTGAAGGAAACACGGGAGAATGTCGGCAAGGCGGTCGGCCAGGGCGCGATTGCCGTGGATATGGTCACGGCGGCATTCTTGACGATCTGCCAGAACTATAAGATCCCCGCGGCGGTTCTGATGGCGGTCAGCGACAACGTCATCACCGGCGAGATGGGATTCCTTAACCCCGGGTATTACATGGCCGAGGGGTCGATCGTGGACATCGCTCTTTCGCTTATCAAGGAATTGGAGTTATCTCAAAAGACGGCATGAACAAGCGCGATACCACCAACGTCGATATAAAGGAATCGCCGCTTTTTTGGCCAGCCAAGCTCAAAGGCAACGTCCTTTTGGTTCTGGATGAAACGCTGATCCCGCAGAAACTGCATTACATCAAGGTCAAGAATACGAAGCAGGCCGTTGATGTCATCCGTCAGATGAAGACCCGGGCCTTCGGGCAATTTCTGGTCGTGATGCAGACGTTTGTGTTGGAAATCGGTAATGCAGGGAACGCAGATCTGCGTTCCCTGCAAAATAAAATCCAAAAAACCGCCGACGTGTTGAGCAAAAGCCGCCCGACGTTTCCCTTTGAAGAGGTCACATCGCTCGTCGTCAGATGGGCACAACAGGCCATTGAGCAAAATTTGGACATCCGGCTATTTGTCCCCAAATGCATTAATGGATATCTTCAAGGCATCCGCGCCCGGCGGTTGGAGCGGGTGCGCAAGATCGCTGATGTCCTTAAAGACGGGGACAGCGTTTTGACGCACTGCAACGTCAGCGGCGAATTGGCCATGGCCGCGCATCTGGCGAAGAAGCAAGGCAAACGCGTTCATTTTTTCGCCACCGAAACGCGGCCTTACTTTCAAGGCTCAAAATTGACGGCCTGGGAATTGCAGCGTATGGGCGCTGATGTGACGCTTATCGCCGATAACGCGGTCGGGTCGGTTATGGCGGATAAGCTGATCAATAAAGTGATCGTCGGCTCCGATCGTTCCTGCGCCAACGGGGATTTTGCCAACAAGATCGGGACATACCAGATCGCGGTTCTGGCAAACGAATTTCAAATTCCTTTTTACGTGCTGACCCAGCCGTCGGATAAAATTAAAACGGGTAAGGATATTCCGGTCGAGATCCGTAACCCGCAGGAACTGTTGACCTATTTGAAGAAAAAAACTGTCAGTGGTGTGGTGTCGGGTTTTTATCCCGGATTTGACGTCGTGCCGCATGATTTGGTAACGGAGGCCATTGCTCTCGATGTTCGTGCTTCGCTGAAACCTTTTCACGTTTCAGCTACGCAGAACTATTCTACGAAGCCTCCAAACGAAAGTTTTGAGGCGAAGTAGAATGTCCGTGCTTGAGACACAACGTAATGAAAGCCAGAAAACGGCGAGCGATCTGTTCCTGGATGATGTTCGGGGGTCGGTCGTTTTACTGCACGGCATTTTTGAACCGTCCGTCTTTGACGGGGTCAAATCCGGCACCGGCAATGAATTGTTCGTGATGGAGGGACGCCCAAGTTTGGAATCCGCGCAGACGACCTGCCGGGAACTGTTGCGGCGCAAGATCAAGCCGACCTTGATCGCGGACAACATGGCCGGGTTTTTATTTTACCGGAATCTGGTCAAAGAGGTCTGGCTCGCGTGTCAGACAGTAGATGAACAAGGGGCGCTGTGTCCTATTGGAAGTCTGATCGTCGGGGTATTGGCCAAGCGGCACAACGTGCCGGTCTATGTTTATCCGGCGAGCAAAGAATCGCGGCTGATGGGCGGACAGAAAGATATTTTCTATTTTAAGGGGATAAAAGTGGCGCCGCAGAATATTAAGGGATACGTTCCGCTCGTAGAATGGTTGCCGAAAAAATACATAACGGAGATACGCAAGCAATGAAAGTCCAGTTCCAACATCTTAAAGAGGAAATGATCACGATCGGCCAGCTTTTGTGGCGCAAGGAACTCGCCAGCGGCCTTAACGGTAATATCAGCCGCCGGATCGATAAAGACACTATTTTACTCACCGCCCACGGGACGTGCCTGGGTAATCTGGAGGCAAAAGATATCCTGGCGATGAAGCTTGATGGACAATTGCTCGATGAGGGAAGCGTCTCGACCGAGAAATTGTTGCATACGGAAATTTACAAAAATTTTCCGGACGCGCGCGCGGTCGTCCACACGCATACGACGTATGCGAACGCCTTTTTTCTGGCGAATGAAACATTTGTGCCGAGGATATTTGAGGCGAAGTTCTACTTGGGTGAGATCAAAGGAATCCCTCAAACAACGCCCGCGGTGACCGATGTAGTCCCTGTGGTCGAAGGTTTTAAGAAGAATAATATCGTTGCCTTGCGAAATCATGGCGTCGTTGCCAAAGGTGATACCCTTTTTGATTGCTTTCTGCTTATTCAGGTGCTGGAGGAAGCGGTTAAGACGGATGCGATCAGCCGGCTATATAGTCACCAGTCGCCAGTCATCAGTCACCAGATCGCTGGGGACAGGGGACTGGAGGCTGGGGGCAAAAAATATAAGCTATTTTCCCAGGAACAGATCAATGACATCGTCAAGCTTGTCAATGACGATGCCCAGATGAAATATCTCGGCGAGAAGACCAAGATGACGATGGACCTGGCTGTCAAATTAAACGAGACCGGGCAAACCTATAGTTTCCGGTTCGAGGACGGACGCATCGCCAATGTCGGGCACGATGACAACGCCGAATTCCTGATCACCGCGCCGGAGAGTGTCTGGCGGGCCGTGTTCAACCGCGAGATCGATCCGTTTGTGGCGACAACTCAAAAGAAAATGAATTTGCGGGGTGACTTTGCGAAAATTTCGAAATGGTACGCTCCCTGTAGTCGACTTTTTGAATTATGGCAGTATGTGCCAGTGGAATGAGTTCCGTCTTCGCCAAACACTTATCGTGTTTGGCTGCGCCGGGCTCAGGCTTCGTGTCTTGGAATGAGGCCAGGCATAGTTCAAACACGAAAGTTTTTGAACGAAGCCTGGCTCCTTGCAGCCGCGTTTTTGAACTTTGGCAGCAAGTTCCGGTGGAATAGAGGAGAATGAGTATATGGCTTTGTTGACTTTGTCGTATTTGTTGTCGTATTTGTTTTGGGGATTCACTGCAGCGCGCAAGAAAGCAAATAAGAAGCAAAAGATTGTAATACTAATCGCTGCTTTATTGCTTGCTTATTTGTCATTTGTCCCTGTGACTATTGTGTTGGAACCAGGAAATGGTTCGGCGAGGGTGTTGGGAGCACCCAGAGTCGAGCTTGTAAGCACGCCATGTTCTTTTTTTGTTTTTTTTGCTTCGTGGCTATTGGTTTATTTTTTTCGAGATAGAAGGAGTCAGATCTTATGAGTCCGGTGAAGGGCACCATTATCGACAAGATTGTTGATGTGATTATAAAATCTGCGGATCCTGATAAAGTTATTCTTTTTGGTTCCCGGGCGAGGGAGGATTATGGCCGCGGCAGCGATTATGATTTTATGGTTGTCAAAAAGGGTGTCCGAAATGAGCGAGAGGTGTCAAAGCGCATCTACAAGGCGTTATTTGCTCAGAAGATAAAACAAGCTGTCGATGTCATTGTGGTGGGAGCCGGCAAACTGCGTATGAAGAAAAATAATCCTTATTTGATTTATTCCTGGGCGCTCCGGGAAGGGAAAGTCCTCTATGAATAGGAAAGAATGTCAGGGTTGGCTTGTCAGAGCAGAAAGCAATCTTCGCTTGGCGAAAGGAGGAAATGTCAAGGGTGTTGTTTATGAAGATCTTTGTTTTGAAGCGCAGCAAGCTGCGGAAAAGGCGATCAAGGCACTGCTGATCCATTACGGTGATGAATTTCCCAAAGTTCATTCGTTCAGTGTTTTGCTTGAGCGGTTACAAAAATATACCGTTGTTCCCCCATGTGTTGAGGATGTGCTTGAGCTTTCTGATTATGCGATCCAGACCCGTTATCCCGGGGATTACTATCCTGTCACAGAAGAAGAGTACCGCCGGGCTATAGGCATTTCTCAGGCAGTTTTTAAATGGGTCCAGAAAGTAATAAGGGGGAAAGGATAATAACACGATGGTTATATCCGATACGCAACTAAGGCAATTTGACCTGTTGATCAACGGCGGGATTGTCGGTTCATCCTCCGGGAAATATTTTGACCTGGTCAATCCCTCCACGGGTGAGGTCTTTGCCCGTGTCGCTGATGCTTGTCCTGAAGATGTCAAAAAGGCAATTTCTGACGCGCGTCAGAAATTTGATGAAGGGACTTGGCGCGGCATGAGTGTTGCCGAGCGGGGCATTTATTTGAAGAAAATCGCCGCCCTGATACGCAAGCACGCCAAGGAGCTGGCGGACCTGGAATCGGTCAATATCGGAAAAACGCTCAAGCAATCTTCCTTTATTGATGTCCCGACCGCGGCGGATTGTTTCGAATATTTTGGCAGTCTCGAGGCGCTGCCCAAAGACCGGCAGAATTCCGTTACGGATCCGGTCAAAAGTTTAACGACCTTTGAACCAATGGGCGTTGTTTCCTGCATAATTCCCTGGAATTATCCGCTTATTATGGCTGCCTGGAAGATCGCGCCGGCATTGATCGCTGGTAACAGCGTTGTGTTCAAGCCGTCCTCGATCGGCTGCGCGTCGATCATGCGTTTGGCGCAACTTGTTAAGGAATCCGGATTGCCGGCCGGAATTCTCAATGTCGTGACCACCACCGACAAAGACGCCGCGCGGCTTCTGGTCACGGACAAAAATATCGATATGGTCAGTTTTACCGGCGGGACGCAAACCGGGCAAGAGATCATGCGCCTTGCCAGCCAGACGACCAAAAAGTTAAGCCTGGAATTGGGCGGCAAATCCCCGAACATTGTTTTCGGCGATTGCGATCTGGAAACGGCCGTTGGCGGGACGATGTCAGCGATCTTTATGAACCAGGGACAGATGTGTACGGCCGGCTCACGGCTGTTATTAGAGGAAAGCATTTACGAGAAGTTCATGAAGCTTTTGGTTGAGAAGACTAAAGGATTGAAGATCGGCAACGCCCTGGATTACCAGACGGAATTCGGCCCGGTCATCAGCAAAGAACAGCAGCAGAAAGCCTTGAGGTATACTGAGGAAGCCGTTGGGCAAGGTGCCAAGCTTTCCTGCGGCGGGAAAATTCCCAATGTAGGGGCGTACCGCGATACGCCCCTACAGAATGGATTTTATTTAGAGCCGACGATCCTGGAAAATGTCACAAATAACATGAAGGTCGCCCAGGAGGAGATCTTCGGGCCGGTTCTGGCTGTCATGAAATTTAAAGATGAACAGCAGGCCATCGCGATCGCCAATGATTCGGCTTACGGCTTGGCATCGTGCGTCTGGACCAAAGATCTGACCAAGGCCGATCGCGTGGCCAAACAGCTTCAGTGCGGCACGGTCTGGATCAACACCTACGGCGGATTTTACAACGCGGCGTCCTTCGGCGGGTACAAGCAAAGCGGTTTCGGCCGCGAGCTGGGCGTCGAAGGGTTTTTGGAATACATGCAAAGTAAACATGTCTGTATTGACCAAACGGCAGGGGGAAAATCTTTGGTAACATCGTGGTTCTAACGCTGGACCCCACGCTTCTGCGTGGGGAATAATAATCCTACAGGCGGAAGCCTGTAGATAAAACAAGATAATATGGAGGAAATTATGAAAGTACTTTTTCTAACACCACCACTCAAAGCCTGGGACTCGCACGGGTATCATTTGGCGGCCAACCAGATGCATGCCCAAGTCGCCGCGTATCTGCGTGAAAAAAAGCTCGCCGAGGTCGACGCGCTGGATTGCCGGGCGCTCGAGATGGACTGGGACGAAATGGTCAAATACGCCAAGGACACCAAGCCTGACATGGTTTTTGTCGGCGAGCTTCTGCACTCGACCTGCGGCGCGGCGGTCATCTGGTATTTCAACGAAGGCTTGCGGCTTATTAAGGAAGCCATGCCGCAGGTCAAGACCGTTGCCGGCGGGTTGTGGTATTCCGGCGACTGGGAACGCCAGATGCGCCTGAATCCAACCCTTGATTACATCATGATCGGGGAGGCCGAACTGACGATGGAAGATCTTCTTAAAAATATGAACGGCAGCCCCAAAGATGAGAGGGAGATCCCCGGGCTCGTGTCGCGGCGCAAGGACGGAACGATCGTGGTCGGCCCGCACCGTGACCTTATTCCGGACTTGAACGTCCTGCCGATGCCAGCGTACGATCTTTTCCCGATGGACAAGTACGTTGGGCACACGTACTGGAAGCCGTTCGCGGAGCTGATGACCTCGCGCGGGTGTCCGGGCAAATGCCATTTCTGTTACGAATGGGCGCTTTACGACAGCCGCACTGCCGCGAAGGATTTCACGTCGTGGCGGGGATTAAGCGGCAAGCGTATCGTCGATGAACTGGATATTTTAGAGAAGCAATACGGCGTTACAACCATTGTTTTCCAGGACGACGCGTTCAACACCGACACACAGGTCATGATTGAGTTCTGCAACGAAAAGATCAAGCGCGGCAATAAGATCGACTGGGTCTGTCTGGGGCGGGCTGATCAGTGGATCAGCCAGCACGGCATCCTGCCTTTGATGAAGAAGGCCGGGCTCTTTCTGGCCTTGACCGGCGTTGAGGTCGAAGACGACATGACCCTCGCCAAACAAGGCAAGGGGGTCACCATTGAGCAAATCAAGAAGACCGTCCGGATTTTACGCGAGAACGATATCGGGAGTGTGGGCACCGTCCTGATCGGCCTTAAAGAGGACACAGAGGAAAAAATCAAGAAGCGTTTACAGATCGCCGATGAGATCGACCCGGACATCTTCGCTTTGGATTATATGACGCCGGTTCCCAATTCCCCTGACTGGAAATACGGGATCAAGAAGGGCTGGTTTGATCCGGACAAGATCAATCTCAAGGAATGGGATTTTCAGCACCCGGTTGTGCCGACCGACCATTTGACGGTTGCGGAAGTCGGACGCCTCGGCGCCTGGTGCATGCGCGAGTATTATTCCAAACCGGAGCGCATCCACCGGATTTTTTCCAGCAATTATGATGACAAGGTGAAACTCTGCGTGAAGGACTTCATGGATAATATTTCCAAGTGGGAGGCGAATTCACGCGTTGGTGCGAATGCGTAATATTCAAGGAATTAGAAAATGACACAGACACAGACAAAAATTGAATGGGAGCCCAACGCCCGCCAGAAATACGAGAAGATGATCACCAAAATTCCCTTGTTCCACCGGGAGATCGCCAAGATCGTCGTCGATAAGAAAGCGCCGATGCTGGCCCGCGAACGCGGCGCCGATATGGTAGGGGAACAGGACGTTGTCCGCGCCTTTTTCTCCGAGGTGCCGATGGCTTTTTACAGCCTGATGATCCGGCTTTTGCAGGAGGCGGGGTTTGATTATAAGAAGCATGAACAAAAGTAAAAGTAAAAAGTAAGAAGTGAGAAGTAAGAGGCAAGAAGAAGAGATGTTGGACAGCGGTCAAAATCTTTGTTACTTCTTACTTCCCCCTTCTTACTTCTAACTAAACGGAAAGTCTATGACTATTGCTATCATAGGTGCCGGCGCGATCGGTTCCGTGGTCGCCGTTTATCTGGCTAAAGCGGGCGAGGACATTGTCCTTGTCGGCCGCAAAGACCAGGTCGAGGCCATACAAAAAAACGGTTTGCGTGTTGTCGGCGCGCGTGGTGAGGAAACTTTTCCTGTCCAGGCACTCGCACGGCTGGACCGTGAATATGATCTGGTCATTTTTACGGTCAAGACGCAGGATATTGAAGAAGCGTGCGCGCATAACAAGGCATTTTTAAAGAAGTGTTTGGTGTTAAGCTCCCAGAACGGTGTTCAGTCCGATACAATTCTTGCCAAGCATTTTGACAAGGCCCGGCTTTACAGCAGCATTGTGATGTTCGGGGCAACCTACACCGAACAGGGCCAGGCGGTATTCAATTTCGAAGGCGATTGGATCATCGGGAAACCTTTCGCGGGTAATGATGAGAATGCCCAACGAATCGCGCAGGCCTTGGGAAAAGCGTTCTGTGCCGTTGTGTCGGACAATATTACGGGGATGAAATGGTTGAAGCTCCTTGTGAATTTCAACAATTGCATTCCGGCGCTGACGGGAAGATCCATGCAGGAAACTTTCGCCGATACGGATTTGTGCCGGTTAAGCGTTTTGCTTCTTAAAGAAGGCTTGGCAATCGTGCAAAAAAGCGGCATCCAGCTGGTTTCCCTGCCGCAATTCCCGGCGGAACGTATTTATGGAATGGCGAATATGCCGCTTGAACAAGCAGCCGGAATTATCAATAAGACTTTAACGACATTAAGCAAAGAACCGCTTTACGGTTCGATTTTACAAAGCATTATACGCGGGCGTGCGAGCGAGATCGATTACATCAACGGCCAAGTCGTAAAAATGGTGCGTAATCCTAAGGAAGAAGCTCCGCTAAATACACGGGTTGTCGAGATGGTTCACCAGGTCGAGCAGCGGAAAAAATATTTTACTATCGATGAGATAAAAGAAGCTTTTGAATTAAATTAGAGAAAGGGTCTAGAAAATTATGTCACGACGTGTCGTAATCACAGGAGTCGGCATTATTTCGCCTAACGGTATCGGGAAAGAGGCGTGCTGGAAAAATATGATCGGCGGCGTCTCGGCGGTCAAACGGGTGACCGAATTCGACGTCTCGATGTTCAATACGAAGATCGCCGCGCAGGTGCGTGATTTTGATCCCGTCGCTTTGGGATTGAGCTGGGATGAATCGATGCGCATGGACCGTTATGTCCAGTTCGCGGTCGTGGCCGCGCGTATGGCGCTGGACGATTCCGGTCTCGATCTCAATAAAGTTAACCGCGGACGCATGGGCGTGTCTCTGGCGAATGCCATCTGCGGGACAAAGTATATGGAAGAAGAGTTCGCTCTGGTCACCGACAGCGGCAAAAAACCCATTGACCCCAGTATTGTCCGTCCGGATCTTTATGACGCCGCAATGTTTAATACACCCTCGAGCGAAATTTCCGCGAAATATGGCCTTCATGGCGTGTGCAACACGATCTCAACCGGGTGTACCGCGGGAACGGATTCCGTGGGGTTTTCCTTTGAGGCCATTGCCGACGGGGATGTAGACGTCATGATCACCGGTGCCAGCGAAGCGCCGATCACGCCGATCACCTTCGGCGCGTTTGACACGGTTAATGTTCTCTCCGTGCATAATGATCATCCGGAAAAAGCCTCACGGCCATTTGATGCCAAACGTAACGGTTTTGTCATCTCCGAAGGGGCTGGGCTTTTGGTCGTGGAAGAATTAGAACACGCCAAACGCCGCGGCGCGCGAATTTATTGCGAGATCGTCGGATTCGGGACGACTAATAACGCGTATCACATGACCGATCTGCCGCCGGAAGGCGATGCCAAAGCGGCGTGTATTCGTTTGGCTTTAGCGGATGCCAAGGTCAAGCCAGAAGGAATCGATTACATCAACGCGCACGGTTCCTCGACGCGGCAAAACGATGTTTTTGAAACGAACGCGTACAAAATGGTTTTTGGCGACTATGCGTACAAGGTCCCGATCAGTTCCTTGAAATCCATGATCGGGCATCCGTTGGCCGGGGCCAACGGCATCGAACTGGCCATCGGGGCGATGATCTTTGAACGCAACATCCTGCCACCGACGATCAATCAGGAGAATCCCGATCCTCAGTGTGATCTGGATTACATCCCCAACAAGGCACGCGAAAAAAGAATTAATTGCATGCTTAAAACTTCCAGTGGGTTTTCCGGAATTCATTCCGCGATGGTTTTGCGGAGGTGCAATTAATGGATAAGATAGCAATCACCGGAATCGGGATCGTCAGTCCCAGCGGAATGGACAAACGCAAATTTTGGTCGAACGTCAGCCACGGGCGGTCGGCTGTTGAGAAGATCACCCGTTTTGACGCTTCAAAATACCCGTCGCATGTCGCCGGCCATGTGCGTGAACTCGACGCCTACAGCAACGTCTCCTCGCGGCTTTTGAAGAAGATCGACCTGTTTTCGCACATGGCGCTCGTTGCTTCCGAGCTGGCACTGCAGGACGCGAAAATAGATCTCCAGCAGGAAAATCTCGAACGTGCCGGAATTTTTATGGGTAACGCCATCGGCGGATGGTTGTATGCCGAAACGGAATTGCGGGACATGTATCTAGAAGGAAGAGAGGGCGTAAGCCCTTTTATGGCCTCCGCCTGGTTTCCCGCCGCACCGCAGGGACAAGTTTCCATTCATTACGGGATCAAAGGCTACAGTAAGACGGTCGTCGCCGACCGGGCGAGCTCTTTGATGGCGATCGCCTACGCGGCCAAGACGCTCATCCGCGGCAAGAATGATTTTATTATCGCCGGCGGCATGGAAGCGCCGGTGACACCTTACGCGCTTT
>CAYIMR010000007.1:0-27619 GCA_964364455.1 uncultured Planctomycetales bacterium
GAGAATCTATAAAATTATTGACTGGCATTTGACCCAGTCTGTACACGTCCCCGGATACGCGGATACGTGTAATTAGATCGGTACATGTCCCCCTGGGATAGCCTGCGGAATAGCCCGGGGACACTGAAGGCAGAAGGGCAGAAGGGGGGCAGAAGGCAGAAGCAGCAGAAGGGGACAGTCCCCAGAAAGGGACAGCTCTGGGTGAGCGAGCCATAGGTGACAGTCATCAAACAGGGGACAGGAAGTGGCAATTATGAGTGTCCCCCGAAAAGTGACTGTCACCCATTCGAACAAATTTAACGAGATCACAACTAATAGGGGCAGGTCAGGCTGAAATTATGCCACATTACAAGTTTCCAAAAGGATTACGTTTTAAGATTTCAGAGATTGAGCAATGGGTTAAAAAATATAAGTGTCAAGGACGCAATTCGTATAAACGAAGTATTGGATTTGATTAGTGTCTGCGCCAAGAAAATAAAGAAATTTAACCTCAGAGACAGTTTTTATTGTATAGTATAAACAAATTATCTCTTTAAATTATTCCCAATTTATAGGATTTTCGACATGCCCTTTAAAATACCTGCATGTGACCATGAAGTTTTTAAAAGAAATTTTTTGAGCTCGGTTATCTGTCAGATTAAAGTTCAACCAATATTTCGAATTGCCTCTGATACCCCACCCGCAGATTTTCAAGATAAGATAAGAAAACAATATCCCATAGTAAAAAAGGAACGGGCTGAACAAGTTGAAGTGCGGGGAGGTGATTTTAGGCGAACAAGTTTGGGGAATACTTGGCGCTTCCTGAGTGAAGATCATTTATGGCAAGTTACTCTCGATTCGGCTTTTATTGCATTAGAGACTAAAAACTATAAAAGTTTTACTGAGTTCAGGAAAAAATTTGAAGAAATATATGACGCTTTTGTCACGACTTATGCGCCATCGCGACCAGAAAGAATAGGATTAAGATATAATAACTTAATTAGAGCAGTTAATATTCGTACTATATCCGATTGGACTAAATGGATAAAGCCAGAGTTGATTGGCCTGATTGGTTCTGATAGTCTGATACAGGAGCCTGTTACCCATGATTTTAAAGAATTGCAAACTATTCAAGAACCAGGGCAATTAGGGATAAAGCATGGGTTATTGAGAGATCAGGAAAAATCACAATTTTATTTAATTGATATTGATCGTTATATCATGGGAGCTAAGAACCAAGAAGAAACTTCGCGTTTCTTAGCAAAATTCAATGAGGATTGTTTTAATTTCTTTATGTGGGCAATTGGTGAGGAATGTGTGAAGTGGTTAAGAGGGGGAAAATAATATGAATGTACAATTGTCTGAGAATAAAATCAAAGAAGTAATTGATACGAAAAATTTAGACCAAGAACTGATCGAATTTGAACCCCTCCCCTTTACGACTTCCAGTTGTAATTTTATCGTAGTTAGTATTCCTTCATCGAGTGATTTTGGAGTCCGGAGAGAAGAATCTGTTGAAAGAGTCTTTGCTCTGATTAATGAACTTGAAAAATCCTACCCTCCTGAGCCAAACACGGATATTTCTGGAATCGAAGAAATTTATGAGTGATTATGGTTTTTGCTGATTCTTCGGCTTTGGCCGCACTTATTATTCCAACCGATATAAATCATATTAAAGCCTTAAGGTGGATTAAAGAAAATTCAGGACAGGAAATAATTACAACTGATTATATCATCGATGAACTTTATACTTTAATCTTGGCGAGGACAAAAAATAAAGATTGGACAATAAATGCAATAAGCGGTTTTCGTGAGTCTAATTGGATTTCAAGCGTGATTTTTATAACGCAGACAGATTTTTACCAAGCTGAACAAATTTTCTTAGCTTATCAAGATAAAGGTTGGAGTTTCACTGATTGTACTTGCAAGATCATAATGGAAAGATTGGCTATCACAACAGTCTTTACATTCGATAGTCATTTTAATCAATTCGGGACTGTTACAGTTGTGCCAATTTAAAACAGTCGCAAAGATTATCGAAATGAAATTGGAACATTATCCTATGCAGAAACAACCGACAGGTGGAGGATACCAAATACGGATAGGGGCTGGTATCGCAGAGGTGTTTGATGAGGTTACGAATGATACCTATCAGTATCAAATTTCATCCAGAAATGGCAGCTAAATAATTTTGGTTCGCCCAAAAGGAGTGGGAGTGGAAACAATTACCATAGATGAGAGCAACGGCTCATTTATTTTGACTGATGTGGTTATTAACTCATTGTATCATCGTACTGTAGTTTGGGTCGGATACTGTGAATTGCCAATCGGCAGACACGCACCGTAATCTGAATTAAAAGGTCATCTCTCGTATAAGCGCCTGAAAATTTTTGAGTGAAACGAAAAAATTTTCTACGTATACTCAATTGAGCTTCCTTTCATAATAAAGGTAGAAGCTCAATTGAGGGATCAATTTCGCCCCTTTCCCTAACGAAGGTAGGGGGTTCATTGAGGAAACGCGATGAAAAAGTGTCAGGGATGCGAACAAGAGATCGACAAATACGCCATTGCCTGCCAGTATTGCGGGAAACTGCTGTACCTGGAGAAGCAAGCCCGGGATCCTAACCGCCCGCCGTCCCCGCCCAAGAAGGGCGGGAAGGGTAAATGGGCAAAGGGGACAGCGCCCTTTTGAAGAATTGGTGACAATTTGACGCCGGTTCTAATCTGTTCTGGCATGCTCTGAACGCCAGCATTGACAAGTATTTCCGATTTGATAGAATAAGCACGTTTCCCATCCCCCTCGGTAATTTCAGTTTCTACCACCGCCCGATTCCCCCTGCCGGAAGTCGTCTTCATTCCACAGCCATATAATAATATGGCTTATTATATTGACAGATCACCATTGATGGGGTATCCTTAAAATGATCCAAAGAAGGACAAGCGGTTTTGCCTGGGACCCGCGCAAAGAACGGGGCAATGTCCAGAAACATGGCGTGGATTTTCGCACGGCGTCTTTGGCCTTCCAGGACCCGCGCCGCAAGGTTTTTACCGACAGCAAACACAGTCAGGCGGAAGAGCGGTATTTTTGCATCGGAAAGGTGGCCGGCAGGATCCTAACGGTGCGCTTTGTTTATCGCGAGGGAGTTATCCGCATTATCGGTGCCGGGTATTGGCGAAAAGGAGCCTGTTATTATGAAGAAGAGCAATAAGAGCGACATGCCCGTTGGCAAACTCACGCGTGTTGAAGATTTCCTCCCGCCTCCGGAACAGCTGGTCATGCCCGAAGAAACTGTCAAGGTGACCCTTTCTTTGACAAAATCCAGCCTGGATTTCTTCAAACGCAAGGCCCAGAAGCAGGGGGCAAAATACCAAAGAATGATCCGTGAGCTGGTGGACCGCTACACTAAAATTTATCATTGACAGTCGAAGAGAAAATGGTATACTTTTTCCTCCACTACCAAAGAACTCGTATTATTGGGAAAGTGGAGGAAAAACCCCGGCCGCAGCCGGGGTGACTGAAAAATTTTCAGGAGGTTAGAATAATGTCACAGGGAACATATATGGCCAACCCGGAGAAGATCACGCGCAAATGCTACGTGATCGACGCCGCGGACAAGACCCTCGGGAAAATCGCCACCAAGGCTGCCTCAATATTGCGTGGTAAGCACAAGGCCATCTACACGCCTCACGTGGACACCGGGGACCAGGTCATCATCATCAACGCTGAAAAGGTGCGCGTTACGGGCAAAAAATATAAGGACAAAGAGTACCAGTATTACACCGGGTTTCACGGCGGGCGCAGGGTGGTGCGTTTTGAGGAGTTGATTGCGACCCGGCCGGCGAAAGTGTTGCAGTTGGCGATCACCCGGATGATCCCCTCGGGCGCTCTGGGGAACAAGATCAAAACGAAATTATGGATCTATGTCGGGGACAAACACCCGCATCAGGCGCAGAAGCCGATAGCACTCGAAATTTGATAGCATTGTGTCATGTGAAACATAACACCACATACGGAGAGAGCAAGTCATGGTAGAAGTCGTAAAATATTCGGCAACAGGAAGGCGCAAGACCTCGGTCGCCCGTGTGCAGTTGAGCCCGGGGCCGGGAACGATCACGGTCAACAATCGTCCCTTCGAGCAATACTTTACCCGCGAAACGGACCGTCTTATCGTTGTGGAGCCGTTAAAATCTACCAATACTTTCGGTAAATTTGACCTTTCCGTCCAAGTAAAAGGCGGCGGAATGACCGGACAAGTGGGCGCTTTACGCCTGGGATTGTCCCGCGCCTTGGCCCTTTGCGACCCGGAAACAAAAACTGTGCTCAAAAAGTCGAATTTCTTAAGCAGAGATCCCAGAATGAAGGAAAGAAAAAAGCCGGGCCAAAAGGGAGCGCGTAAGAAATTCCAGTGGGTCAAGCGGTAAGCAGGCAGTAAACAATTCTTAAGGCAATTTCGAACCTATCTCCCTCTATAAAAGAGTTGACGAGATAGGTTTTTTATTTTAATATACATCTCTATTCTTCGACGGGAGATTCTAAGTTTAACGAGGAAAGCAGGTTAGGACATTATGGGTAGCGAAGTTAACGCGATAAATGTCGGGATCGTAGGGATCAGCGGGTACTCCGGAGGGGTGGCGCTGGAACTGCTTTTAAATCACCCCAAAGTGCGCGTCAGTTACGTCAGCGCGAATAATACGCAAGGGAAGATAAGCGAAATCTGGCCGAAATTGGCCGGCCGGACGCAGTTGGTGTGTGAGCCTTTTGACGCGGCAAAAGCTATTAAGCTTTGTGAAGTGATCTTTCTTGCTGTTCCGCACACAGCCTCGATGCAGATCACGCCGAAACTGCTGGCCGCGGGCGTGCGTGTTATTGATCTAAGCGGCGATTATCGTCTCAAGAAGGCCGCGGAATATAAAAAGTGGTACGGCGCCGAACATGCCGATGCTGCCAATCTCGCCAAAGCCGTTTACGGGCTTCCCGAATTTTACCGCGAAGATATCCGCAAAGCGAAATTGATCTCCAATCCTGGCTGTTATCCGACGGCAGCGCTCTTGGCGTTGGCGCCATTGACGACCACCTCGGCCAAGTCCATTGAATCGATCGCCATCGACGCTAAATCCGGTGTGACCGGCGCCGGGCGCAAGGCCAAACTGCCCTTGAGCTTCGGCGAAGTGAACGAAAATTTCAAGGCGTACAAGCCGCTCAATCACCAGCATGTCCCCGAGATGGAATTGTATTTATCGAAGATCGCGGGAAAAAAATTCACGCTGGATTTTGTCCCGCATCTGTTGCCTGTCAATTGCGGGATCCTGGAAACTATTTATGTGCGTTTGCGCGCGAAGACGACGCTCGCCGCCGTGCATAAAATGTATACGCGTTTTTATAAGAAGGAAGTTTTTGTGCGTATCCTTGAGCCGGGCCAGCAGCCGGAACTTAAAAACGTTGTCGGGACGAATTACTGCGATATCGGCTTTGCGGTCAGTCAGGATGGCCGTCTGGTCGTGGTGACCAGCGCGATCGATAATTTGTACAAAGGCGCGTCGGGACAAGCCGTCCAGAACATGAACATCATGTGCGGGTTCGATGAGAAGGAAGGACTTATTTAGTGGTAAGTGGTAAGTCGTAAGTGGTAAGCCAAAAAATATCAAAGTTTTTGCTTACGACTAAAATGGGAAAAGATGCAGTGAAGATTCTCAAAAATGGCGGAGTTACGGCCCCAAAGGGATTCAAGGCCAATGGTGTCGCGGCGGGGATCAAACGTTCGGGCAAGCGCGATCTGGCGCTTATTGTCAGCGATGTCCCGGCGTTCAGTGCCGCGGTGTATACGAAAAATTCCGTCAAGGCCGCGCCGTTACTGGTCAGCCAGAAACATTTGCGCGGTCATAAGGCGCAAGCGATCGTCGCCAACAGCGGGAATGCTAACTGTTTTACCGGTAAGGCCGGAATGACTTGCGCCCAGCGCACGACGGAGATCATTGGAAAATTATTGGATATTCCCAAGGAAAGTGTCGTTGTTGCCTCAACGGGGATCATCGGCCGGCCGTTGCCTTTTGAAAAGATACAAGATGCCGCGAAGGGTTTAGTGGACGGATTGAATGCTCAAGGCGCAAAGAAAGCGGCGGAAGCGATCTTGACGACGGATTTGAAGGAGAAGACGATCGCGGTGCAGGTCAATTTAGGCGGCAAGACCGTAACGATCGGCGCCTGCGCCAAAGGTTCGGGGATGATCGCGCCCGACATGGCCACCATGCTGGCGTTCATCACGACCGACGCGTCGATCAGCGCGGCAATGCTTCAAAGAGCGCTTCGTTATGCCAACGAGCGATCCTTTAACAGCATCACGGTCGATGGCTGTATGAGCACCAACGATATGGCCGTGGTCCTGGCCAATGGGCTCGCCCGGAATAAACGGATCGTCACGGCGGATAAAGATTTCGACGTCTTTACAAAAGCGTTGTCGCATGTGTGCCTTGATCTGGCCAAGAAGATCGTTATCGATGGCGAAGGGGCGACCAAGTTCATTGACATCCGGATCTTGGGAGGTAAAACGCACGCGCAGGCGCGGAAGGCGGGACTGGCGGTCGCCAATTCCGTCCTGGTCAAGACGGCCGCGTTTGGCAGCAACCCGAACTGGGGACGCGTGGCCGCCGCCGTGGGGTCGCTGGGGATCGCCGGCGTCACGGAGGATACTTTGAAAATTAAGTTCAGCGATTTCGCGCGCAAAAATATCATGATCACGGTCAGTTTGAACAAGGGACGCGCCACGGCCACGGTGTACACGTGCGATCTTTCCTACGACTACGTGAAGATCAATGGGGACTACAATTAATGGAAAACTTTATTAAAAAAGCGGCGGTCCTCATTGAGGCGATCCCTTATATTCACGCCTTTCGCCGCAAGGTATTCGTCGTTAAATATGGCGGAAGTATTCTTGATGATCCCGCGATCCGGAAGAATATTTTCCAGGACATCATTTTTTTAAGTTACGTCGGGATCCGCACCGTGCTGGTCCACGGCGGCGGCCCGCATATCACCAGCCGGCTGAAGGAGGAAGGCATCAAGACGGAGTTTCACGAAGGTATCCGGGTGACCGACAAGGCGACGTTAAGGATCGTTCAGGAAGAACTCGGCAAATTAAACAAGCGTATTGTCCAGGAGATCAAGGAACTCAAAGGGGCGGTAACGGGCCTTAAGGGCGAAGAAAATATCGTGTACGTTGAGAAAAAGAAAGCTTCCAAAGACCTGGGGTACGTGGGCACTATTACTAGTATTGAGAAAGAAACCCTTGAGGAGCATTTGCATAAAGAATACATCACCGTCGTTTCTCCGATGGGAATTTCGCTGGAGAAACAGCCGCATAATATCAACGCTGATGAGGTGGCCAGCGCCATCGCCGGGTCGCTAAGGGCTGAAAAATTTGTCCTGCTGACGAATGTGCAGGGAGTTATGCGTAACATCGAGGACCCGGGGTCGCTGCTTTCCACGCTTACAGCGGACGAGGTAACGAGCCTTATTGAACAGAAGATCATTGAAGGGGGGATGATCCCCAAAGTGAATTCGTGCGTAGCCGCGTTGGCCGGCGGGGTGCATAAGGCGCACATTATCGACGCGCGCATTCAGCACGCGCTGTTACTGGAGATCTTTACCGATCGCGGTATCGGGACGCAAATTGTCAAAAAATAGTATCTCGTATCTCGTATTTCGTCGCTCGTAACAAAATGCGAGATACGGGATACGAGATACGAACGACGACATGAATAAAACTGAAGTTTTTCAAGCTTACGACGAATATATCCTCTCCACCTATTCCCGCACGCCGGTCATTTTCGTCAAGGGCAAGGGAATGACGCTCGTGGATATAACGGGCAAGAAGTATCTTGATTTTTTCCCCGGATGGGGGGTTAACAACGTTGGGCATTGCCATCCGAAAGTGATGTCCGCGGTACGCGACCAGATCGGCACGTTGATCCATATCCCGAATAATTTTTATCATCCGAACCAGGCCAAGCTGGCCAAGGAGATCATCCGCTGGTCGTTTCCTGGAAAAGTATTTTTTTGCAACAGTGGCGCGGAAGGCTGCGAAGCGGCCATTAAATTCGCCCGCGCGTACGGCAAGGGCAAACGCCACGAAATTATCACGATGGCCAATTCGTTTCACGGCCGCACGATGGGAGCGCTCGCCGCGACGGGACAGGCGAAGTATCAGAATGGATTTCACCCGCTTCCTCCGGGGTTCAAAACAATCCCCTTTAACGATATCGACGCGGTAAAGGCGGCGGTCAATGATAACACGATCGCCATTATGCTGGAACTGGTCCAGGGCGAAGGCGGTATCAATATTGCCGGAAAAGAATACATTCGTCAGATCCGCGAACTGTGCACGCAAAAAGATATTTTGCTCATTCTTGATGAGGTACAGACCGGAATGGGGCGTACCGGCGAGATATTCGGGTTCAAGCATTACGGGATCGAGCCGGACCTGATGATCCTGGCCAAAGCGCTCGGCGGCGGGTTGCCCATCGGGGCGTTGGTCGTCAAGCGTTCCATCGCTGACGTATTTCAGCCCGGGATGCACGCCTCGACTTTCGGCGGCAGTCCGTTGATAAGCAAGGCATCATTGGGAACATTCAAGGCGATCTTCGCGGACAAAATGCTTGGCAACGTCAAGAAAATGGGGCCGTATTTGATCGCGCGGCTCAACGAGTTGAAGGGAAAATTCAAGTGCATTCAGGAAGTGCGCGGTCTGGGATTGATGATCGGCATCCAGTTGGACATTGAAGGCAAGGGGATATTTGAGGCGTGCCTGCGTCATGGCCTCATCATCAATTGCACGCAAGGAAATATTTTGCGGATCATGCCGGCGCTCAATGTCACGAAAAAGCAGATCGATAAAGCGGTCCATATCCTGGAAAAAGCCCTGAGTGAGGTGGCCTTATGAAACGTGACTTTATCAGTTTGGACGATTGGACGCGGGCGGAGATGGCCGTGCTTTTTGAATTGGCCGCTAAATTAAAACGTGACCGCAGTTATTGGGGCGAGCATCTGCGCGGAAAGTCGGTCGGGCTGGTATTCCAGAAACCGTCGAACCGCACGCGCGTTTCCTTCGAGGTGGGGGTCTTTCAGCTGGGCGGGAACTGTGTTTATCTCGGCCCCGATGAGATCAATCTCGGCGTACGCGAATCGACGGCGGACGTGGCCAAGACGCTTTCCCGATACCTGGAAGGCATCGTGGCCCGCACGTTCACGCATCAGGATATTGTGGATCTGGCAAAGTATGCTTCCGTACCGGTCATTAACGGCCTCTCGGACATGCAGCATCCCTGCCAGGCGCTGACCGATATTTTTTCCATTGAGGAAAAATTCGGGAAGACAAAGGGGATTGTTTTGGCGTACGTGGGCGACGGGAATAACAACGTCTGCCATTCGCTTTTGATCGGCTGCGCCAAGATGGGGATCCATATGCATATCGCTACCCCGAAGAAGTACGCGCCGGATAAGGAGGTTTTAAAATTGGCCAAAGCGTTCGCGCAGGAAACCGCGGCCCGGATCTTCCTGACGCATTCACCGAAAGAAGCGGTCACCGGGGCGGACGTGATCTATTCCGACGTGTGGGTGAGCATGGGGCAGGAAAAACAGGCCGCCAAGCGGCTGAAGGATTTCAAGGGATTTCAGATCAACGGCAATCTCGTCAAAGGGGCCAAGAAGGATTTTGCTTTTATGCATTGTCTGCCGGCGCACCGCGGCCAGGAAGTGACCGCTGATGTCATCGACGGCAGCCATTCGATCGTCTTTGGCCAGGCCGAGAATCGTTTGCACGTGCAAAAAGCGATCATGGCATTTTTAATTCAGAAAAGTGGCAGTTAATTTAAGAGGGAGTATTTCATGAAAAAAGTTGTGTTGGCATATTCAGGTGGGTTGGATACATCTTGCGCGATCAAATGGTTACAAGACCGTGATTATGATGTCGTCGCGTTCATCGCGGACGTCGGGCAGAATGAAAATTTTGATATTATCAAAAAGCGCGCGTTAAAAACCGGCGCGTCCAAAGTCCATGTGGTGGATCTTAAAGAAGAATTTATCCGGGACTACGTGTTTCCCGCGATCAAAGCGGGCGCGGTTTATGAGAATAAATACTATTTAGCGACGGCGCTTTCGCGGCCATTGATCGCCAAGCATCAGGTGCGGATCGCCAACCTGGAAAAGGCGGACACGATCGCCCACGGCTGCACGGGCAAAGGCAATGACCAGGTGCGTTTTGAGGTGACGGCGCGGCTCCTTAATCCGCGGTTGGAGATCATCGCTCCGGTGCGCATCTGGGAATTCAAGACGCGGGAAGAGGAGATCGAGTACGCGCAGGAGAACAATATCCCCATTGATGTGACCAAGAAAAGTCCGTATAGTGTGGATATTAATTTGTACGGCCGCAGTATCGAGTGCGGCGTGTTGGAAGACCCGTGGATCGAGCCGCCCGAGGAAATTTATAAGCTGACGGTCAGTCCCTTGCAAGCGCCGAACAAACCGACGTATATCGAGGTGGAGTTCGCGAAAGGGCTCCCGGTTAAGATCAACGGCAAGGCGTTAAAGCCTCTGGCATTGATCGAAGGGCTCAACAAGCTTGGCGGTAAAAACGGCATTGGCCGCGTGGACGTGGTTGAGAACCGGCTCGTGGGAATTAAATCCCGAGAGATTTACGAGAACCCGGCCGCAACGCTGATCCATACGGCACGTCAGGAGCTTGAAGCTTTGGTTCTGGACCGTGAGACGTCGCATTATAAAAATCCGGTCTCTCAAAAATACGCCGAATTGATCTATTATGGATTGTGGGAAACGCCTATGAAGAAACAACTGGACGCTTATTTTAACAAAACCCAGGAACGTGTGAGCGGCACGGTGCGGTTGAAATTGTATAAAGGCAATTGCACGGTCGTTGGACGCAAATCGAAATATTCACGCTACAAAGAAGAACTGGCAACCTACGGCAAGAAAGATGTGTTTGATCAGAAGTTAGCCGAAGGATTTATTAAGCTTTGGGGACTACCATTTTAAGGATGGTGCAATTATGAGTAAATTATGGGGCGGACGATTCAGCAAAGCAACCAATAAACTCGTTGAAGAGTTTACCAAGTCCATTCATTTTGATCAGAAATTGGCAAAATATGATTGCATTGGTTCGCTTAATCATATTGCGACCCTGAAGCGCGCAAAATTGCTGAGTATTGCCGAACATAACAAGCTTGCCCAAGGCCTTAAGGCGATATTGAAATCCATCGAAGGCGGGTCATTTAAGATCGATCCGTCTTTTGAGGATGTTCATTCGTATATTCAGCACTTGCTTGAACAAAAGATGGGGAAAGTCGCTTTTAAGTTGCATACCTGCCGGTCACGTAATGACCAAGTGGTTTTTGATGTGAGGTTATATTGCATCGACCAGATTTGGTCAACGGTCCTGGCAATACTTGACATCAATAAAAGCTTATTTAGTTTAGCGGAAAAAAATAAGGATATTTACGTCCCTGGATACACTCATCTTCAACACGCTATTCCCGTGAGGCTTTATGATCACTTTTCTGCTTATTCGCAGATGCTCCATCGCGATGGTCAGCGGCTTGCCACGGTCTATGAAAACAGCATAGCGGCACATTTGACGATGGGATCCGGAGCGATCGCCGGAACTTTTATTCAATCGGAAAAATACGATCATGATGCCATTCGGCCCACGGAGAACTCTATTGATACGGTCAGCGACAGGGATTTTGTTATTGAGGTATTGAGCGCGTTATCAATACTGCAGATGCACTTGTCCCGGATTGCGGAAGACATGATTCTCTGGTCCACGAAAGAATTCGATTTTATCGAGATTGATGACGCTTTCTGCACGGGAAGTTCCTTGATGCCGCAGAAGAAGAATCCTGATGTCCTTGAGCTAGTGCGAGGGTATACCGGGCGGTTGTACGGGAATCTTGTCAATGTTTTGGTGACGATGAAGGGATTGCCGTTAAGTTACAACCGCGACATGCAGCATGATAAAGAGCCGCTTTTTGATTCCTTTGAAATTGTGCAAAAAGAGTTGAAGGTTCTCACTGAGCTGTTTAAAAATGTGAAGTTCAAGGAAGAGAATATCAAAAAACAACTCGAGGATGAATCTCTGTATGCCACGGACATCTCCGATTATCTGGTTCAGAATAAAGTGCCGTTTAAAGAAGCGCACACGATCATTGGGGAATTGATCCAATATAAGCTTAAAAATAATGTTGAACTTCGTTCCCTTGATGATGCGACGTTGAAAGCATTCCACCCACTCTTAACGACAAACATTATAAATCAATTGATCAACCCAAAGACTTCGGTGGAATCTAAAAAATCAGTCCGCAGGAAGAAATGAAGGCGTAAGATATGCATGATTTTAAATTTAAAAATGGTGAATTGCATTGCGAAGAGGTGAAGGTGAGAGATGTCGCCGCCAAAGTGGGCACGCCGTTTTATCTTTACAGTCATAATACGGTCAGGGATCATTTCACGAAGATCCAGAAGGCCTTCGCGCCGGTCAAGCCGTTGATCTGTTTCGCGATGAAGTCCAACGATAACCTGGCCGTGCTGAAGACTTTGGCCAATCTGGACGCGGGGTTTGACATCGTCTCCGGCGGCGAGTTGAAAAAGGCGCTGCGTACCGGCGTTGCCCCAGATAAGATCGTTTTCGCTTCCGTTGGCAAAACCGAGGAAGAGATCACCGACGCGATCAACGCGGGGATCCTTTTATTTAACGTGGAATCTCTGCCGGAATTGGAGGAAATTCATCGTATCGCCGGAAAAATGAATAAGAAACCCAAAGTCGCGTTACGGATCAACCCTGACGTCAAGGCCTTGACGCACGTGAAGATCACCACCGGAACGCTGAAAAATAAGTTCGGCATTGATCTGCAAACGGCGCGCAAGATTTTGCGATCCGCCGCGAAGTATCCAAACGTGCAGTTAAGCGGTTTGCATATTCATATTGGGTCACAGATCACGACACGCGCGCCGTTTCTCAAGGCGATGACCAAGGTCCTGGAATTTCTGGATGTTTTGAAAAAAGATGGCGTGGTTCTGGAATATCTCGACATCGGCGGCGGGATGGGGATCATTTACAAGGACGAACAGCCGCAGACGGCGCAGGATTTTGCCGACGCGGTTTTGCCGCACTTGCAGAAAACCGGTTTAAAGATTATCATGGAGCCGGGTCGATTTATCGTAGGCAACGCCGGCATCCTGGTCACTCGAGTTTTGTATATGAAGGATAACGGCTTCAAGAAATTTCTGATCGTTGACGCGGGGATGAACGACCTGATTCGTCCGGCGCTCTACGACGCGTATCACGAGATCGTTTCGGTCATTGAAACTAAGGGTCGTAAAGTGAAGATGGATATCGTCGGACCAATTTGCGAAAGCGCGGATTTTTTTGCCAAGGACCGGATGTTTCCGGTGTTAAAAAATGGCGATTTGCTGGCCGTAATGAGCGCCGGCGCTTACGGCTATGTGATGGCCAGTAATTACAATGTCCGCGGCCGGCCGCCGGAAGTCATGGTCAAAGGCGACCAGTTTGAGGTCGCCAAACAACGGGAAACTTTTGAAGATTTGATGCGAGGGGAAACAGTTCCATCGTTCCTATGAAAAAAATAAATTTTACAAAAATGGCAGGGGCGGGGAATGATTTTATCGTCATTGACGCCGCGCCGGGATTAAATTACAAGAAGCTCGCCATGAAGGCGTGCGACCGTACTCAGGGAATCGGCGCCGACGGACTTTTGATTCTGGATAAATCTTCGAAGGCCGATTACAAAATGCGGATCATCAACCCCGACGGCTCGGAGGCCGAGATGTGCGGGAACGGCGCGCGTTGCATCGCCGCGTATATCGTCCGTAACAAAAAGCTGCGGAAGAAATTGTTCACTGTCGAAACGCTGGCGGGAATTATTTCCGCGACGGCGATTGGCGAAGTCGCGTGCGTCCAGTTAAGCGCGCCGACCGGTTATCAGGCCGATATTCCGCTCACAGTCAATGGCCGCGGGATGCGCGTCAGCTATATCGATACCGGCGTGCCGCATGCGATCGTGTTCGTGGACGGACTTGAGGGCATTGACGTGGCAGGGATCGGCTGGGTCATCCGCCATCATGAGCGGTTTGAGCCACGGGGCACAAACGTAAATTTTGTGGAACAGGTCAATGAGCGCCTGGTCAATGCGCGCACGTATGAGCGCGGCGTAGAAGATGAAACAAAAGCTTGCGGGACGGGAAGTGTGGCGGTGGCCATTGTCGCGTATTTGAAAGCCAACCCCGGCGTGAACGATAAAAAGGCGGCGGGCATGAACGTCCGCACGGCCAGCGGAGAAATATTGGAAGTGCGGTTCGATATCAAGGCGGGCGTGGTTTCGAATGTCTGGCTTAAAGGCAGTGCCAAATTCATAGCAAGGGGGGAATATTATGTTTAGAGGTTCCATCGTCGCCATCGTGACACCATTTAAAAATGGTCAGGTCGATATCCCTAAGTTCAAAGAGCTTATTGAATTTCAGATAAAAAACGGGATCCAGGGGATCGTCCCGTGCGGGACAACCGGCGAATCGCCGACCTTGACCCATGAAGAGCATAATCTTGTTGTCGAAACTTGTGTGGCCACGGTCAAAAAGCGCGTCCCCGTTATTGCCGGGACAGGTTCGAATGCGACGGCCGAGGCGGTCGCGCTCACCCAGCACGCGGAAAAAGCCGGCGCGGACGGCGCGCTGGTCGTCACGCCCTACTATAATAAGCCGACACAGAAGGGGTTGTATCTGCATTTTAAAGCGGTCGCTGACAGCGTGAAGATCCCCATCATTCTTTACAATATAGAAGGAAGAACGGCCCGCAATATCGAGACCGACACGGTCGCCCGTCTGGCCCGCGATTGCAAAAATATCGTTGGCGTCAAAGAAGCTTCCGGCAATCTCCAGCAGATCAAGGACGTGCGTCGCGCCTGCGGGGACAAATTTCTTATTTTCTCCGGTGATGATGCCCTGACGCTTCCAGTCCTGGAAATTGGCGGCGTAGGCGTCATTTCGGTTGTTGCCAACATTATCCCGAAGGACGTGGCCGCGCTGGTCACGGCTTTTAATGCGGGCAACAAGGCGAAGGCCTCCGAGATCAATGATAAAATGATCCCGCTCATCAAAGCGATCTTCATCGAGACCAATCCGATCCCCGTCAAGAAAGCGATGGAGCTCTTGGGTATGTGCTCATCTGAAATGCGGCTTCCGTTGTGTGAAATGGACGAGGCCGACATCGAGAAGCTAAAGATAGCGCTCCACAATTATGGATTGCTGAAAGGT
Organism: uncultured Planctomycetales bacterium; assembly: GCA_964364455.1. Lineage (GTDB taxonomy): Bacteria > Omnitrophota > Gorgyraeia > Zapsychrales > Zapsychraceae > UBA10015. The sequence continues at coordinate 15,314 of CAYIMR010000007.1, forward strand.
CAGCTCGTATGATCAAATTAGCTATCAGCGGATGTCAGGGCCGGATGGGCGCGCGCGTCGCGCAGCTGGCTTTCGCCGACCGCAAGTTCGCCGTCAAAACGCTTCTGGAACACGCGGAAAATCCAAAAGTCCATGAAACCGTCAACGGGATCCCCATTCAAACACAGCCGGCGGGGCTCAAAGGCTGCGACGTTTTGATCGAATTTACCACCCCCGAAGCCACGATCGAGCACCTTAAGGCCTGCGTCCAGCATAAGGTGAAAATGGTCATCGGCACAACGGGGTTCACTCCGGCCCAGGTGCGGCAGATCAAGAAAGCCTCGCGCAAGATCCCCATTGTTTTTTCGTCGAATATGTCCGTGGGTGTGAATATCGTTTTTAAGTTAGCCGAGCTCGCTGCCCAAAAGGCGGTCAAAGGCTACACCGTCAAAATGACGGAAGCGCATCATATCCACAAGAAAGACGCGCCTTCGGGGACCGCCAAAATTTTGGCCGACATCGTGGAGGCCGCCTCGGGAGTCAAGGTCGCGGACATCAAATCCATCCGCGAAGGCGAGATCGTGGGCGACCATTCCGTGTTCTTTGAAAGCGCGGAGGACGTCATCACCATTTCGCACCACGCCAAAAACCGCGATATCTTTGCCAAAGGATCTCTCGTCGCCGCCAAATTCCTCGATACCAAGAAAAAAGGTTTGTACAATATGCAGGATATTTTGGGTTAGGCTAAGAACCCCACGCTTCCGCGTGGGGAATTAATTCTACAGGCGGAAGCCTGTAGACGCAATTTGAGGAGTATGCATGTCCATCAACATCGAATTTGCCGACCGGTTAAAGGAATTGCCGCCGTATTTATTCGTTGAGATCGATAAGGCTAAGAGAGCAGCCATGGCGCAAGGGCGGGATGTCATTAATCTGGGCATTGGCGATCCCGATTACCCGACGCATCAGCCGATCATCGACGCGATGAAAAAGGCGCTGGATGACGGGAATAATCATCATTACGCCCTTGATGCGGGACTGCCCGCGCTGCGCCAGGAGATCGCCCGCTGGTTCCAGGGACGATTCAATGTGGCGCTCAATTCGGATACAGAAATTTATCCCTTGATTGGCTCCAAAGAAGGCCTCGCTCATTTACCGTTGGGCATCATTAATCCGAAAGACAAAGTGGCGCTGACCGACCCCGCGTATCCCGCGTACCGGCCAACGCTTTTGTTCGCGGGCGCGAAGATCGTGTCCGTACCTTTGAAGGCGAGCCAGGGATTTTTGCCTGATCTCTCCAAAGTCGAGAAGATCAAAGACCTGAAAATGATGGTCGTCAATTATCCGAATAATCCGACGGCCACAACCGCCACGCGTGAGTTCTATCAGGGTTTAGTCGATCTGGCGCGCAGCAAGGGATTCATCATCGTCTCCGACATGGCTTATTCGGAAGTTTATTTTGATGGTGAAAAGCCGGTCAGCATTTTGGAGATCGAAGGCGCGAAGGACGTGGCGATCGAGTTCCATTCATTCTCTAAAACATATTATATGACCGGCTGGCGTATTGGTTGGGCGTGCGGGAATCCCACGCTTATTGCCGCGCTCGGCAAGGTTAAAACGAATTACGATTCCGGGATCTTTCCGGCGATCCAGGTCGCGGCGATTTCTGCGCTAAAAATGCCGACGTCGGCCATTGAAGAAATGCGCAATCTTTATCAGGAGCGTCGGGATTTGTTGATCAACGGTTTGCGCGCCATCGGCTGGAAGATCACGCCGCCCAAGGCCGCGTACTATGTCTGGGCCAAGATCCCCAAAGGGTTTTCCGGTTCTATGGAAACGTCCAAGGCATTTTTGGACAAGGCGGACATCGTTGTCACGCCGGGCAACGGTTTTGGAGAAGCCGGCGAAGGCTATATTCGCATGGCGCTGACCGTGCCCAAAGAACGTCTCCACGAAGCCGTGGATCGACTCAAAAAGGTCTTATAATTTTGTCCATCGCTTATATCGCATTGGGTTCGAATCTGGGTGACCGTGTTTCCTGTATTACTCGCGCTGTCGCCGCGCTGCAGGAAAAGGGCGTTTCGGTGCTCAAACAATCCACGATCATCGAAACCGATCCGGTCGGCGGCCCGCCACAAGATAAATTCCTGAACGCAGTCGTAAAAGTCTCGACCGAATTATCTCCATTGGAATTATTCCTCGTGTGTCAGTCCGTCGAGAAACAACTGGGCCGGGTCAGAGACGTTGCCAATGGCCCGCGCACGATCGATCTGGACATTCTTTTGTATGACCGTCTGGTCATCGATACACCGCAATTGAAAATTCCGCATCCTCGAATGTTTGAACGAGCGTTTGTCCTGGAACCTTTAAGGGAAATCGAACCCGGCTTACTGGAAGAAGCATTCAATGCGCGTCATAAGATCCGTTAGATCCATCCAACAACTCATGAAGAAAGCAAAAGCTGCCGGTAAGACCGTTGGTTTTGTCCCCACGATGGGCGCGCTGCACGATGGTCATCGTTCGCTCCTGCGCCGTTGCCGACGGGAAAACGATATTGTCGTCTTGAGTATTTTTGTCAATCCGAAACAATTCGCCCCGATGGAAGATTTCGCGAAATATCCCCGTCGGGAACGCGCTGATAAAATGCTGGCAAAGAAGGAAAAGGTTGATATACTGTTTATGCCGTCGGGAAAAGAGATGTATCCTGAGGGGTATTTGACATATATTGAAGTGGAGCGGATGACACAAGGGTTGTGCGGCAGATCCCGCCCCGGACATTTTAGAGGGGTCACGACGGTCGTTGGAAAATTGTTGAATATCGTGATGCCGGACGTTTTGTATCTGGGGCAGAAAGACGTCCAGCAGGCGGCCGTCTTGACGCGGATGACCCGTGATTTGAATTTTCCCGTCACCGTGAAGATCTGTCCGACGGTTCGTGAGGCTGACGGCCTGGCGATGAGTTCACGTAATCAGTATTTATCGGTGAGTCAGCGTAAAGAGGCTGCAGTGTTGTACCGTTCATTAAGAGAAGCCCGGCAAAGCGTGGCCGCGGGAAATCGTTTGGCGAGCGCGATCATCAGCAGGATACGTTCACGCATCGCGCGAGAGAGTTCGGGACGGATCGACTACATTGAATGTGTAGACGCGGATACGCTCATGCCGCTTAAAAGAATTCAAGGAAAAGCGATTGTCGCGCTTGCCGTGTGGTTCGGCAAAACGCGTTTGATCGACAATATTATCGTGCAGGCCTGCCTGCCGGACAGGCAGGCGTAATGTCTTATCGAAAGCGCAGATTGAAGATCGGGATCGTAGGTTGCGGCGCCATCGGCGGAGGGATCGCGCGCTATATCTCAAAAGAATTAAAAAAAGATTGCCAATTGACGGGTCTTTATGATATTCAATATGAAAGGGTTGAGAAGTTGCGACGAGAACTTTCCGCTGGCCCGATAGGAAAAGATTCGTTAAAAGCGCTTTTGAAAAGCTGCGACCTGATGATCGAAGCCGTTAACGCCAGTAGTACCAGAGAAATCGTCCGGGGGGCTCTCCTGCAGAAACGAAATGTCATCGCGATGAGCGTGGGAAAACTGCTGGACGCTCAAGACCTTTTCAGTTTGGCCCGCAAGCGCGGTTGTCATCTTCTGATCCCCTCCGGCGCGATCGCCGGCATTGACGCCATCAAATCCGCTAGCTTGGCACGCATCCACAAGATCAGCCTTACGACCAGAAAACCTTTGAATGGATTTGCCAATAATCCGTATCTTGTCCGAAAAGGCATCGATCTTGCCGCCCTCAAGAAAGAAACAGTTCTTTTTAAGGGGAACGTGGATTCCGCGGTCAAATTCTTCCCGCAAAATATCAACGTGGCTGCGACACTCGCACTTGCTTCGCAGGCAAAAGACAAGATCACCGTTTGCATCATGACGTCACCAGAATACAAGAGTAATTCACATGAGATAGAGATCATCGGCGATTTCGGGCGCATTGTGACGCGTACCGATAATGTGGTCTCCCCGGAAAACCCCAAGACAAGTTATTTGGCGGTCCTCTCCGGCAAGCAGACTTTGAAACAATTCTGTCAAGGGACAGGGATAGGGACTTAAAACCGTAGTTCAATAAAAAAGGAGGTGAGTCAATGGCTCAGAAAGTAGCGAAAGTAGGCGTTAAGAAGGAAAAGGGGTACCTCTACTTTGTGGACAAGCACGGCGACGTGTCCTGCGCGAAGATGGCCCGCGGCAGCAAAAAAGGCGGGCAGACAAAGAAGGTCGCCAAGGTCGGCATCAAGAAGGTGGGGGGATACCTCTACTTCATCGACAAGCATGGTGACATTTCTTGCGCCAAGATGGTCCGTGGAGGCAAAAAGAAAAAAGCAGCAAAAAGAAAATAGTGTAACGTTTTTTCCAACGTCGCCATGTCTCGGGAAGACATCCTCGGGGCATGGCGATTTTGGTTTTTCGCCATTTTTCGATATAAACGGAAATGGCGAAAACCCACCCTGAACGACCGAACGTTAGTGAGGGAGTGAAGGGCTGCCTTATTATTGCTATGAAATCTGATTACATCATTATCCGCGGCGCCAAAGAGCACAATCTCAAGAACATCGACCTGAAGATCCCCCGCAACAAATTTATCGTGGTCACAGGATTAAGTGGTTCCGGGAAATCTTCTTTGGCTTTTGACACGATCTATGCCGAGGGCCAACGTCGTTATGTTGAGAGCCTTTCGGCCTACGCCCGGCAGTTCCTCGAGCAGCTCCAGAAACCCGATGTCGAGCATATCTCTGGACTTTCTCCAACGATCTCTATCGAACAAAAGACGACCAGCCGTAATCCTCGTTCAACGGTCGCCACCCAAACGGAAATTTACGACTATCTGCGGCTTCTTTTCGCCCGCGTGGGCACCCCGTACTGTTATAAATGCGACAAGCCCATCGAACGCCAGACGGTCCCCGAGATCGTCGGGCAGATCATGGGTTTTGAAGAAGCGACGTCCATTACACTTTTAGCTCCACTGATCCGCGGGCGCAAAGGCGAATACCGCGATATGGGCGCTAAGGTGGCGAAGGCGGGATTCGCGCGATTGCGTGTTGATGGGAAGATCTACGGCGTTGAGGATCCGATCAAACTGGACAAGTATAAGGTCCATGATATCGAGGTCGTGATCGACCGTTTGAGCGTCCGGGCGGATATTAAAAAGCGGCTGACCGATTCGGTGGAGACCGCCCTTGGGATCGGCCAGGGCCTTTTGATCGTGGATTTCCAGGGTTCGCAAGGCTCCCACGGAAGCCTTGCGAAACACCCTGAAAGGATATTCAGCGAGAATTACGCCTGCATCGATTGCGGGATCAGCATCCCCGAGATTGAGCCGCGCAATTTTTCTTTTAATTCGCCGTATGGAGCGTGTCCGACCTGCAACGGATTGGGAACGCGCATGGAGATCGATGTGGAACTTCTCGTGCCGGACCAGAGCAAACCGTGGATCAACGCGATCGCTCCGGCGCAAAAAGGGCGCCGGGGCTATCTTATGTATTACCGTGCCGTCATGCGCGAATTTGCCGCGCGCCACCGCATCGATGCGTACGAGCCTTTCGCGCAACTGGCAAAGAAAATGAGAGATATTATATTTTATGGTTCGAACGACGAGATCTGGGGCAAGCCTTATGAAGGTGTTGTCCCGTATCTTGAGCGGATGTTCCGTGAAACCGACAGCGATTGGCTCAAAGATGAAATTTCCCGTTACATGTCGGTTTTGCCGTGTCCGGCCTGCAAGGGCGCGCGGCTCAAGGACGAATCCCTGGCCGTAAAGATCAACGGGCAGAACATCGCCCAGGCAACGGCATTATCCATCACACAGGCGAAAGTATTTTTTTCTTCCTTGAAACTCGCGAAGGAAAAAATTTTGATCAGCGAGGCGATCTTGAAGGAAATCCGGCGGCGGCTGGATTTTTGTATCGATGTCGGGCTGGAATATCTGACGCTTGATCGCAAGAGCTCCACGCTCTCGGGCGGGGAGGCCGAGCGGATCCGGCTGGCCACCCAGGTCGGCTCAGGGCTGGTGGGAGTCGTTTACATTCTGGATGAACCAAGCATCGGACTTCATCAGCGGGACAATGAGCGGCTTTTATCGACCTTGCAGGCTTTGCGGGATATCGGGAATACCTTGATCGTCGTTGAACACGATGAGGCGACCATCCGTAGCGCCGATTATATTATCGACCTCGGGCCGGGGGCAGGGGAGCATGGCGGTGAGGTTGTTTACGCGGGGACTGTGACGGGATTGCTGAAATCCGCGAAATCTCTTACGGGACAATATCTAAGCGGGCGTTTTCATGTCCACGCGCCTTCGCGCCGGCGTAGTCTGGAAGGAACAAAATATTTAAAGGTTGTCGGAGCGCAGGAAAATAATCTGAAAAATATCGACGTCCGCATCCCGTTAGGAAGATTTGTCTGCGTGACCGGCGTTTCGGGGTCGGGTAAGTCGACTTTGGTCAACGATGTTTTGTTTAACGCCCTTGCCCAGAAAATTTATCGCGCCCGGGAGAAACCGGGAAAACACAGGCGGATCGAGGGAATAGAGTATATCGACAAGGTGATCGTTGTGGACCAATCGCCGATCGGCCGAACGCCGCGGTCGAATCCGGCCACTTATACGGGAATGTTCAGTCATATTCGGGATATCTTCAGCCGTTTGCCTGAGGCGAAGATCCGCGGGTACAGATCCGGACGGTTTAGTTTTAATGTCAAAGGCGGACGCTGTGAGGCCTGTCAGGGTGACGGCATTTTAAAGATCGAGATGCATTTCTTGCCTGATGTGTACGTGACGTGCGAAACCTGCCAGGGCAAGCGGTTCACGGAACAGACGCTGGCCATTGAATTCAAAGGAAAAAATATCGCGGACGTCTTGAACCTGTCCGTGGAAGAGAGCATGAAGTTGTTTGAAAATATTCCCCGGATACAGAAAACCCTGCAAACGCTCAACGATGTCGGCCTCGGTTACGTGCGGTTGGGGCAGTCCGCCACGACACTTTCCGGTGGAGAGGCGCAGCGGGTCAAGCTGGCCAGTGAATTATGCAAGGTCGCAACGGGGAACACGTTTTATATTCTGGATGAACCGACCACGGGATTGCACTTCGCCGATGTGGATAAGCTTTTGCAGGTCCTGCAGCGGTTGGTGGAAAAGGGCAACACCGTTCTGGTCATCGAGCATAACATGGAAGTCATCAAGAACGCCGATTACATCATTGACCTTGGACCGGAAGGCGGGGATAAAGGCGGGACTCTGGTTTTTGGTGGGGCCCCCGAGGAACTCATCAGGCACAAGGGATCGTATACGGCAAAATATTTGAAAGAATATCTTAAATAAACCTGTTATAATGCCCCTTAATGTTTAAGCGTTTTTATAGTAATCCGCGTATTCTTGGCGCCTTTTCTGCCGGGATCCTCTTTTTGGCAGCGATGGCAGTTCCAGGCTTTGCCCAGCCTAGCGAAAAAGAACTTTTCCTCGTCGCGCAAAAAGCCTTCGAAGACGGTTTTTACGACGTCGCCATGCGCTATATCCAGCAGCTCCAGGAACAGTTCCCCCAAACCGACCGGCGCGTGGAATCCAATCTCCTTTTAGGCCAATGCTATTTCTTCAAGGGACAATATCTCAAAGCTTACAATATTTTTCATGACCTGCTCAAGGAATCCGCGTTCAAGGATGCCACGTTATTTTGGCTGGGAGAAACGTACCTTAAAGGCGGCGATTACGCCCAGGCTGAGGAGCAATATAGTCAATTGATCAAGCTGTACGTGGATTCCATTTATACACCGCAAGCGTATTATTCGCTTGGTTGGGTCTATTTTGAGCAAAACCAGCTGGAGAAAGCGCAAAAAGTGTTCGTGGAACTCATCCAGAGATTTCCGGCGCATCAGCTGGCGGAAGAGGCCCATTTCAAGATCGGCGAAATAGCGTTCCAGCGGCAGCAATATAAAGACAGCGTCGGGTATTTCAAGGATTATATCGGGCGCTATCCGCAGTCGACCCATCAGGCCGAGGCCTATTTTTACATGGGCGAGTCCGCGTATTATCTGGAAGATTTTTTGACGGCGGTGACCTATTACGCCAAGGCGAAAGAACTCGCCTTTGATCATAAATTGACCCTTATGGCCAAGGTGAGCCTCGGATGGAGTTACCTGAAATTGGAAAAATTCAAACTGGCCCAGCAGTATTTTGACCAGGCTTATTCTTACGCCCGCGAGCAAGGGATCCTTTCCGATGACGTTCTCTTGGGCCGGGCAAGCCTGTACTCTGAAATTGGGGAATACCCGGAGGCGCTTAAATCTTATGCCGAGCTCATTGAAAAATTTCCTGCCAGCAAAAAACTAAGCGACGCTTATCTGGGCCAGGCGAATATTTATTATTTGCGGGAAGATTACGGCAACGCCATCGATTCCTATCAGGGGATCATCAACCAGTTCACCGCGCAGAAAGACAATGTCGATATCCTGGAAAAGGCCTATTTCGGACTGGCCTGGTCGCATCTTAAAAGAGGCAATATTGATGAATCGATCAAAAATTTTGAGCTCATCAAGAATACGACGACCAACAAGACCGTGAAGATCAGCGCCCTGACCCAGATTGGCGACGCTTATCAGGACATTGGACAGCTTGAGAAATCGGTGGAAGTATATGATGAAATTCTCCGGGATTATCCGGAGAGCCCGTACACTGATTATGTCCAGTACCGCCAGGGCATCGCGTTATTGAAGGACGAAAAGATCGACGCCGCCACGTTATCACTGCGCAGCCTAAAGACCAATTTTCCCAAAAGCAAATATTTGACCGATGTCGATTATTACCTGGCGCTCGCGTATTTTAAAAAAAGCGATTGGAACGCCGCCCGGGACCAGATCACCCGATTTATCGGCGCCGTTATCAAGGAAAATCCATTCACGGCCGAGGCCCACTATATCCTGGGACTGTCCTATTTTAACCTGCAGGATCACGCGAACGCGTTAAAGACCTTTCAGGTCATTATCAAAGATTATCCGAATGAAGCGACGATGATAAAAAACGTTGAGATGAGCATAGCCAAATGTTACTATAAAATCGGTAATATTCAAGAGGCCATTCAACGGTTTACCAATCTTATCGCCGCGTACCCGCAGACGGTGATCGCCCAGGAAGCGATTGTTTGGCTGGGGAACCATTATATTGAATCAGCCGATTACGACACGGCCATTGTTTATTATCAAAAATTCATTGAAGGTTTTCCCGGGAGTCCAAAATTTGGTTTGATCTTATACGCGCTGGGGCAGGCCTTCCAGGCCAAGGGGCAATATGATCAGGCCATCGGGGCGTACAAACGGGTGAATAGCCGCGGCGATGGAGAATTATATGCCAAGGCCCGCCTGGCCATCGCCGATATCCTTTCCCGGGAGCTTGACCCGACATCCGCTTTGGAAACTTATCAGGAGATCATCAAGACCTCGCCGGAATTCAGGCGCGACGCTTTCCTCAAGATGGCCGAGGTCTACCGGAAGAATCAGGACCATGCGAAAGCCATTGAGGCCTACCAGAGCGCCTTAAGCGCTCCAAAGGGATTTGGAGAAGTCAAGGAGGTCGAGCTGCAATTTGCCATCGGCGATCTCTGCGAGCTCTCCAATCAATCGGATAAAGCTGTTGAAGAATATCTGAAATTGGCGTATTTATACCCACAGGAAACGGCCTGGATCGTCAAGGCGTATTTAAGGGTGGCGCGCATTTTTGAGGGCAGCGAAAAATGGGATGATGCGAAGACGGTCTATCAAAAGATCATCCAATATAAGACCGTAGAATTGAAATTCGCCCAGGAGCGGTTGGACTGGATCAACGAACATATCTTTCGCAAGCTGTAACGGATCGAACCGGGGAGGGGAACATGGAAGGCGTATGGGGAATGAACGCGTGGGAACTCATCAAAACGGGCGGTCCGCTGATGGCCCCCATTTTGCTGTGTTCTTTGTTCGCCTTGGGGATCGTTATTGAAAAATTGCTCCACTTTTCAACGATCCAGACCAACGAATCGCAATTAAAGACGAAGGTGTTCGATCTCATTAAGGACAATAAGATCAAAGAAGCTATCCAGTTGTGCGATGCCGACCCTTCACCCGTCGCGAAGATCCTGAGGGTGGGCGTCCTGAAATTTGGCGCGCCGCGGGAAGAGATCAAGGAAAGTATGGAGGATGCCGGCCTTCGGGAGATCCCAAAGCTGGAAAGCCGGCTGGGGGCCCTGGCGACGATCGCGCATGTTTTACCTCTTTTGGGATTTTTGGGGACCGTGACCGGAATGATGACCTGCTTTCATACGATCCAGGTGAGGGCGGCATCTTTGAATCTCGTTACCGCCGGTGACTTGGCAGGGGGAATTGGCGAGGCCCTCATCACCACAGTGGCCGGATTGATGGTGGCCATCCCGGCTTTTGTAGCGTATAACTTTTGCGTGAGCCGCATTAATCGACTGACCCTGGGAATGGAAAGGGCGGCGACCGAGCTGGCTGATTGTATGTGCCATATGGCCGAGACCGGTGTTTTATTGGGGGCGGGCCACTTCTCCGAACAAACCACTTGAAGAGGGTGCCGGGGCATGAAATTTAAAAGACACAATAAACTCGAATATGGTTTGCGCCCGATCCATATCGCCCCGATGATCGATTGTTTCTTTTTGTTGCTTATCTTCTTTATGTTCGCTTCATCGTTCACGTTCCAATCCAGTATCAATGTGAAGCTGCCCAAGGTGGTGACCAGCGACATGATCCAGGATCAGAATGTCGTTGTGACGATTACCGGCGAAAACGTTATTTATCTCAACGGAACAGTGGTCACGCTTAAGGAGTTGAGCCGGAAATTGCAAGAGTCCGATCATCAGGCCAAACCCTTGCTGATCAGATCCGACCGCAGGGCCTCGGTCGGGCGTGTTGTCGACGTGTGGGACCTGTGCCGGAATTTGGGAATTGAACGTATCCATATAGCCACCAACCAGGACCTATGAAACAGTTGTGTGTCTGCGCGCGAGGCCTTCCAATTAAAGCATTATTTCTTTCATTGGGGATCCATCTGATTGTCCTGAACACTTTTATATTTACCCTGCCATTGTCTCGCGTGAGTTTTAAGCCGTCGTTTATTTTTTTAGGGCTGATCTTTAAGGAGCAGGATCTTGGAGATATTTCTCAGCCCCGGGAGAAGATAGACCAAGCCTTGTCTTTTTCTGCGGACCCCTCCAGCCCCTCTCCCTCGGGGAGAGGGGCTGGAGGGAGAGGGGCCGGAGAGCTTCTTTTCCATTCTCAAAGCGTCGGGCGCCGGTTCATTGAGGGCGCGCCCCGCCAGCCCGTTTCTCCCGGGTCCGTTGGGACGCGGGAAAAGATCGTCACGAAGTCGCTTTTCGATATACCGGAGGATGTCAAGCAAGAGCAAACAGGATCCGTTGCCGATTCTTTAGAGGCAGATCACGAGATAGCGCCTTATAAGCCCTTGGGACTGTTCCCTCGGGAACCCCGATGATCCACGTCGACATTGTTTTGGCAATAGCGATTTTTCTATCTATTTCTTTAACCATTGTTTTTGTGCTATGGATATTTTATAATTTCCATGGGGGCAAAGAAAAGGCCGCGGCCGATAGCGTTGAGCAGGTGCAACAGTGTCCATATTGTACCTACGTGTTTATAAACGATAAGCAGGGTGACGTTGTTATGTGTCCAAGATGCAAAAGTTATATTGTCGAGTAGGCTCCCTGAGGGGAGGCGACACACCGTCCCAAGGATAGGAGAAAGCATCATGTTGCGTCAATTGAGACAAAATGAGCGTGGCGTGGTTTTTGTGACCGTTTTGATGATCATCATTGTTATGATGGCCCTGACGGTCAGCATCGTCAGCTTGAATGTGACCCAAGTCACGCGCACGGCCGGCGAGGTCAAACATGTCCAGGCGGAATACCTCGCCTTGGGCGCGATCCCCTTTCTGTACGCCAACCAATGGACGTCCTCGCCGGGTAATGTTATCACTTATGCCGAAACCCTTGACGGCATCCCGTTCACGGTTATCGCGAATCTCAGCGGCCCGGGCCTCGGGGGGTATAATACAAATAAGCTTGATATTACTGTTACATATTAAAGCCATTCTCAACGGCCCCCGGCTTATTGTTCCTCTCGAAATCCCCGTCCCTCGCGACAAAATTGCTTGTAAATCGTTTGACAAAGTAAATCCATTATAGTCTAATGAAAATTAGTTAAGATTAAACCTGCGCAACGACGTTCCTGAGTCTATGAAAAATTTATTAGATGTGGAAGATCTGGCCAAATATTTAAAACTGCA
>CAYIMR010000008.1:0-22323 GCA_964364455.1 uncultured Planctomycetales bacterium
TTACTCTCTTACGACTCTTCTTCCAGTGCGAAGATTATTGGTTCTTAATCGCTGGAAGAATCGACCTGAAGAAAAAGCATCCCAAACAGTTAGGGCTGGGGGGGCACACCGATGGTTCCGAAACGGAACAATTCCTTTTTAAGACGCATATTTTCGTCGTGCAGGGCGACAAACCTCCGGCGTAACTGAAAAGTCTCTTCAGTAAACCTGCTAATATCCGCGGATTCCTCGTCAGGGGCAGGGGACAGTTTTTTCCCCAATTCTCTCTGCCGCGATTTCAATTTCGCGATTTCTTTATCCAGCTGCCGGACGTACGCTCTGGACGCCCCAAGATCCAGGCTGGATTGCCGGTCGGCAATCTGCCGTCGTAATTGCGCCTGCCTTGCTTTCAGTTGAGCTATAGCCGAAGCACCCCCGGCCGAATTTTCTTTGATCTTATCCGCCTCCAATCGCGCCGCGCGCAGATTTTTCCTGCTTTGCTCCAAAGCCCTCTCCAATTCGCTTTTTTTCTGCTGAAACTCCTTTTCGATCGCTTGTTCAGAGGTGGCGTCTAATTTACCCGTCAATAGTTCAATCTCCTGACGATCGATTGCCTCCGGGAACATACCTCCTGCCTTTTCCTCACCACCGCGTGTGACGGACGATTCCATTCTTTGAGGCCCAAAGGAATCCAGTTCCCGTTGTAAAGATCGGATATGCTCGCGGTAACCTTCGATCTCGGAAGCTAAAAGACGATTCTGCTCAGAAAGTTTCTGATAGCTGTTTTTCAATCCTTCAAGGCTCACGTAAACCATATCGTCGAGCGCGCCGTCTTTGGAAGGCTGGGCAAAGGAAAAAGACGCCGCGCACGCGCAGACGAAAAGAATTATAAATATTTTCTTCATCATTAGAGGATTTGAGTGATCGTAATGATCGGCAAAAACAGGGCGATAACGATAAATCCGATCACGATGCCTAAAAACCCGATGATCAAGGGTTCGATAATGCTTGTCAGACCATCCACGGCCGCGTCGACCTGGTCATCATAGAATTCGGCGATCTTTAAGAGCATTTTCTCCATCTGCCCGGATTTTTCCCCGATGCCGATCATACGGGTCACCATGGGCGGGAACACACCACTTTTGCTCAAGGGCGCGGCGAGACTTTCCCCTCCACGCACACTGGTCTTCACATCCTCGACGACCAATTCCAGCAGGCGGTTGCCGATGGTCTTCCCGACGATCTCGAGCGATTCCAGGATCGGGACGCCGCTTTGGATCAAGGTCGCCAGCGTCCGGCTGAACCGGCTGATGGCGACCTTGCGCAACAGATCCCCGAAAATGGGCAAGCGCAAAACGCTGCGGTCTATGATCAACGCCCCTTGCGGCGTTTTGTGCCACTGCTTGAGGCCTGCGGCAATGGCGATAACACCTCCAATAAGGAATAATAAGTAGTGTCTAAGAATATCGCTGATAGTAATAAGCAGCTGCGTCATGGCCGGGAGTTCGCGGTTAAACGACGCGTAAATTCCCGCGAATGTCGGGACAACCTTGACCAACAGGATTACCGTAATGATAATGGCCATGCACACAACGACGATCGGATAGATCAGGGCGGATTGGACCTTGCGTTTGAGGCGCAATGTTTTTTCCAAATAAAACGAAATGCGGTCCAGGATCTTGCTGAGCACGCCGCCCGTTTCCCCAACCTTGATCATATTGACGTAAAGGGTGTCAAAAACGGCCGGGTGTTTGGCGAACGCCGCCGAAAGGCTGTTGCCGTGCTGAATATCATCGCGGATACTGACCAGAACTCGCTTGAAGGTGGGATGCGTGACCTGCTCCTGCAAGGCGTCGATCCCCTGCACGATCGGGATCCCGGCATCAACCATAGTGGCTAGCTGGCGGGAAAAAATGACAATTTCATCAGCCTTGACTTTTTTGCTGCGAAACGCCTTTTGTTTAGTCGCGGCTTCTTTGATCTCATCGATCGAAATAATAACAAATTCCCGTTTACGCAACTCTTCAATAACGGCAGTCTTGCTCTCGGCCGCGATCTTGCCGGCGATAGTGCGGGAATCTTTATTTTTGACGACGTATTTAAACGTGGACATGCTTCAGAGACTTTCGCGACAATGTTCCCTGCGAGATCTTAGCGATAGCATTGGCTGATCGCTTTTTCAATTTCCCGGCGGGTAGAAATAAAAGGCGCCACCCGGCAATTGGTACGCTGCCCGACATCGGCCCTTATGTCCATATCCAGAGGATCCAGCATTACAAGACTCAAAACATCACCGACCCGATCCAGGGGCATAATGCAGTGCCGGCAGGCCAGCTCTTTAGGGACAAGCGCGGCCACATCACGGTTGATCTCATACCGATCGACAGCAATGTAAGGAAGGTGGCATTGAATGACCAGGGCGGCGATGACTTCCTGCTCCTCAATGAATCCAAGCTTGACCAAAATTTCCCCTAGATAGCCCCCTTCACGTCTCTGGGTGCGCAAGGCCAACTCTAATTGGTTAGGCGCGATCTTTTTGCGTTCAAGCAGGATCTCCCCCAAGAAGCGCTTTTTACATAGGATGTTTTTACCCTCTTCCGACATACTCATTGTTCTCCAACGTTCACGGCCTGAAAGATTGGTTTTATTGTAACATTAAATTCGTTATTTTGCACACTTCTTCGAAGAAAAAAAATCCATCCCGCCGGAATTATTCGCTGGTCGTCACCCGCAAGACTTCCTCAAGCGTGGTCAACCCGTTGACGCATTTTTCCATCGCGTCTTCCCAAAGCGTCTCCATCCCTTTTTTGTCACGCGCGTACTTTTTTATGTCCGCGGAAGATTTTCCGTTAAGCAACATGTCACGCACCGTATCGTCGATCTCTAAAACCTCGGTAATGCCCATACGTCCGCGATAACCCGTGTTCAGGCAGCCCTTGCAACCTTTGCCGGCGTAAAAAACGACTCCAGGCTTGAAACGATAGTCCAGTTCCTTGAGGACCTCTTGGGGGATATCCACGGGCTGTTTGCATTGGTCACATATCCTCCGGCAGAGGCGCTGGGCGCTGACCATGATCAAACTGGAAGCGACCAAGAACGGTTCCACCCCCATGTCGATCAAACGCGTCAGGGCGCCGGCCGCGTCGTTGGTGTGCAGCGTGGAAAGGACCAATTGTCCCGTCAAAGAAGCTTTAATCGAGATATCGGCGGTCTCATTGTCCCGGATCTCGCCGATCATCACCACATCCGGACTCTGGCGCAAAATGGCCCGTAACCCTTCGGCAAAAGTGAGCCCGATCTCCGCGTTGGTATGAATTTGCGTCAGCCCGTCAACCAGATATTCGACTGGATCTTCAACGGTAACAACATTCCGGTCAACGGTATTAAGCGTGTTGAGTATGGAGTACAGCGTCGTCGATTTTCCGCTTCCCGTCGGACCGGTGATCAGTATCATGCCAAACGGCCTTTTGATCGCCTCTTCCATGATCTTCACGTGTTTCTCGGTGAACCCCAACCCGCCCAGTCCGATGGACAGGTCCTCTCTATCCAGAATACGCATGACGATCTTGTGTCCGAACGTTATGGGAAGAATGGATACGCGAAAATCCACTTCCTTGCTGCCAACTTTCAATTTAAAACGCCCGTCCTGGGGCACATGGATGGAGGTGATGTCCAGCCGGGACATGATCTTAATGCGGACCGTCACCGCGTTCTGGTTTTCCTTCGGGATCTCGAGGATATCCCTTAAAACACCGTCGATACGATAGCGTACGCGCACATGATCGACCATCGGCTCGACATGGATATCGGAGGCTCTCTGGCGCAATGCCTCTTTGATAATAAGGTTGACCATCCGGATGATAGGAGCCTTTTCGCTTTCATCAACGATCGTGTCCAGGTTCTCGCCTTTTTCGCGTTCGCTGACGATCTCAAAATCGCCCACATCAATATCTTTACTGATGTCGGAGACCGTCGCCGCGGTCTGCACGCCATAATATTGGTCGATGGTGCGGACAATGTCCTCGCTGGTGCTCATGACGATCTCAATATCTTTACCGGTGATGTGCTTAAGATCATCGATGGCAAAGACGTTCAGCGGATCCGCGATAGCGACGGTGACGGAATTTTCCAATGAAGAAAGCGGGATGATGCGGTATTGCCGGGCCACGCGTTCTGGGATGATCTCTTTTAAGGACGGGTCAATCCGGTATTTACCCAAATTGATAAAAGGGATGCTCAATTCACGCACGAGCAAAACCAACAAATCCTTCTCGCTGATCAGGCCTTTCTGGATAAGGGCCTTATCCAGGCTGATGCCTTTTTTCTTCTGCAAAGCGATGGCCTCATCGATGTCCTTTTGCTTGAGCTGTTGGGACTGGATGAGGCTTTTTAAGACTTTATCTTTGAGCGTTTCCGGCATAATTATTCATCCGCGGCCGTGACCCTTAAAATCTCTTCCAGGGTCGTTAATCCGGCGACGGCCTTAGCTAAACCATCCTCGCGCATGGTCTTCATTCCTTCGGCGCGCGCCGCTCCCTTGATCTTGGCCTCCCCCGCCCTGGCCAAGACAAGCTCCTTAATTTGAGATGAAAAGGTGAGAATCTCGGTAATGCCCACCCGCCCCTTATATCCCGTATGAAAGCAACGCTTGCACCCCTTTCCACGGAATAACTCGACCTCTTTATTGGTATGGATTATCTTCAGCAACCCGACGCGTTCGGCGATCAGACGCGAAATGACCTGCGGCTCCTTGCAATATGAACAGATCTTGCGCAGGAGCCTTTGGGCAACGATCGCCAAGACCGAAGAGCTGATCAAGAACGGCTCAATACCCATGTTCTCCATGCGGACGATGGACCCGGCCGCGGTCGTGGTATGCAAAGAACTTAACACCATATGTCCCGTCAAAGCCGCCTTGACGGCGATGTCGAGCGTCTCGGTGTCGCGGATCTCTCCGATCATGATGATATTGGGATCCTGACGCAGAATGGAACGAAGCGAGGCCGGGAATGTCAATCCCACGGATGGTCTGATGTTGACCTGGTTGATCCCCTTCATCTGGTATTCGACCGGATCCTCGACCGTCACGATGTTCTTGCCCGGCGAATCGAGGTATTTGAGGATCGAATAAAGTGTGGTGGTTTTGCCGCTTCCCGTGGGGCCGCAGGCCAGGATGAGCCCATGGGGTTTCACCGCGCATTCGCGCAGGCGCTTTAAGGACTCAGGCTCAAACCCGAGAGTTTCGATGTTCAGGACCGAAGCATCCTGGTCGAGAACGCGCAAAACGACCTTCTCTCCCAAAATGGTGGGCAGCACGTTGACGCGAAAATCCACTTCGCGACCGCCGCCGATAATGGTCTTGAAACGCCCATCCTGCGGGAGGCGATGTTCGGAGATATCCAACGTGGCGATGACCTTGATCCTGGAGACGATCGGAAGAAGCAAGACCTTCGTCATCCGGTCGATCTCACGGATCACCCCATCGATGCGGTAACGCACGCGCACGGATTTTTCCATCGGTTCGATAAAAACGTCGCTGGCCTTGGACAAAACCGCCTGCTGGATGATCGTGTCCGTCAACTTGATGATCGGGGCTTCCTCGCCCAGCTGTTCAACGCCGGACTGATCGACCGCCTCTTTGACCAGTTCCAGTTCCCCCGTATCTTTGATGTCCCTGATGATAGCCTCGAAGCTTTCACTCGGAGTGACAAACCCCTCCTGCCGGCCGTAATATTTCTCGATGGTCTTCTCGATATCTTTCGTCTTGCTGATGATCGGGCTGATGGTATATCCCGTCAAGGCCTTGATGTTATCGATGGCAAAAATATTCAACGGGTCGGCCATCGCCAGCGTCAGGCGGTCACCCATGACGGAGATCGGCATGATCTGGTATTTCACGGCAATATCCTTGGGGATGATCTTGATAAGTTCGGGGGCGATCTTCAAACGGGAAATACTGATGAGCGGATAGCCAAGGTCCTGGCTCAAAAGATGCGTCAGCATATCCTCATCGATCAATTTCAAGCGGATGAGGATCTTGTTCAATTCTTCACCGGTTTTCTTCTGCTCGTCCAGAGCACTCTGCAGGTCTTCCCTGGAAATGAGCTTGTCGCGGATGAGGATCTCTTTGATACGGTCTTTTAGGGATGCCATAGGAAACTAAACGTCAAGGTTACTTCAGGAGGCATTAACCGGCTTTAGAATAATATTTATCAATGGACTGCTTTACTTCGGTCGTTGTGCTGATGAAAACCTGGACGGTACATCCGGTGATCAGTTCGACATCCTCGGTCGCCTGAAAATTGAGCGGATTGGCCATCGCCAGCGTGAGGCTTTTACCGATCTTATCGATGGGGATAAGGCAAAATTTACGGCAGAGACTCTCCGGGACCGCATTGATCACTTCCGGATCGATCTCATAGTTCGCCAAAGGCAGATAGGGGAACCCGTATTGACACGTCAGTGCCTGCGCGATGTCTTTTTCCGTCGTGAACTTCATCTGAACAAGGATCTCTCCCAGCAGACCGCCGTTCTTGTCCTGATAGTCGAGGACAAGGTCCAACTGCTCATGATTGATGACTTCCTGTTCGATCAGGAGCTCGCCCAGTTGCTTGGTGGTTGTTTTCTTAAAATTTTTCATATCGGTTAATTCTACTATACACATATCAACTGCACAATTATAAATTCGGTTAAAATACCGTTCGGCGCTTATTTAATCCCAGCAAAAAACCGATCATAATAGTAAAGGCCAGAAACGAAGTGCGTCCATAACTGACCAGCGGCAGGGTCAAGCCTACCACGGGAAACAATCCCATGACCATGCCGACATTAATCACGACCTGAAGGGTCAGGATCGAAACCACCCCGACCGCCACCAGCATGGCGAATTTGTCTTTAATTTGCTGGGCGACATCCAATCCGCAATTGATCAGTTGATAATAGCAATAAATCAGCGTGAGGGCGCCCACGAGTCCCCACTCTTCTCCGATAACGGAAAAAATAAAATCCGTGTGCCGTTCGGGCAGGAAATTCAACTGGGTCTGGGTGCCGGCGAACCAGCCTTTCCCGAAAATTTGCCCGGAACCAACGGCGATCTTCGATTGGATCACCGTATAACCGGCCCCTAAGGGATCAATGTTGGGATTAAGAAAAACCAGCAAGCGGTCCTTTTGATAAGGTTTCAAAAAATGCCACCCGAAAGGGACCATCGCCACGACCACACCCAGAAAACCAAGGACATAACGTGCCTTAAGTCCACCGGCAAAAAGCATGGTCACAAAGATCCCAAAGACCACGATCGCTGTGCCTAAGTCAGGCTGCTTGAAGATCAGGCCCAACGATAAACCCACCCAAAAAAGCGGGAATATGATCTCCATTAAAATGACTTCCATTTTCCCGATGATGTCGAAAAGGAACCGCGGACGCCGCTTGCTAAAATACCGTGCCAGTAAAAAGATGACGGCTATCTTCGTCACTTCGGAAGGCTGGAAATTGATCCCCGCGATATCTATCCAGCGCCGCGCGCCCAGAGCATGGCGCCCGCTGACCAGGACAAAAAACAATAAAAGGACATTCAACGCGTAAATAATATAAGCGAAATCATAAAAATGACGGTAATCGATCCGGCTGATCACATACATCAAAATGAGGCCAAGGACCGCGCAGCCGAGCTGATCATAAAAGACCTGACGGGAAACGCGGACATTCTCGAACGAGGCACTATAAAGCGCGATCAGCCCGATGATCATGATACTGATCGTATACAGCCAAATCTTCTTTTCCAGGTCGCGGCCCATAGGAATATCTCTAAAGTATCTTTTTCTCTTTCATGCGCATAAACAGATCCTTGGCGAGCAAACAGGCATTGTGGCTCGAGCCCCCATGCTCAAGCAAAACGCAAAACGCGATATTGCGGACTTCCCCTTTGGCGTACCCTGCGAACCAGGCATGGTTCTTTTTACCGCCCGATGTCTGCGCGGTCCCCGTTTTCCCGGCGACGTAAAGATCCGGTAAATCCCCAATAACACGCGCGGTCCCCTCCGCATCAACAACAGCACCTCGTAAACCTTTGCGGACCGTCTCGAGAACTTCCTCATCAATTTTGACCTTGCGTTCATCAGTGAATTTGTCGACGGCCGTCCCTCCGATGGCCTTGATCACGTGCGGCTGGACAATCCAACCGTTACGCGCTACCAGCGTCATCAACCGGATCAGCTGCAAAGGCGTCACCTGGACCTCGCCCTGCCCGATGGAAAAATTCAAGGTATCGCCGGCATGCCATCCGCCTCTACCCTCCAAACGTCTCTGTTCCCGGCTGGGAATGGAACCGCTTTGCTCATAGGGCAGATCGATAGAAATTTTCTCTCCCAAGCCCATAAGCCGCGCGTAATGATTGATCGTATCTACTCCCAACAATAATCCCACGTTATAGAAATACACATTACAGGAATGGGCCAAGGCGCCAATGAGATCCTGCGTGCCGTGCACATGGGTACACCGGAATACCGCTCTTCTAAGCTGATAAAATCCCGGACAGACAAAACTGGTGCTTGGTATGATCTTTTTCGTATCCAATCCGGCGATAGCCATGATCACTTTGAAAACAGACCCTGGCGGGAACAGCCCCGTGATGGCACGGTTGATGGCAGGCGCCAGCGGATCGGCAAAGATCCGGTTGATTTCGCCAGGATCACGGCTACCCACGAAGATGTTCGGGTCAAACCCGGGGGAACTGGTCATCCCCAGGATCTCCCCGCTGTCCATATCCATGACGATCACGACACCGACCCTGTCGGCCAGAAGTTCAAGAGCGTCTTGCTGAACCTCACTGTCGATGGTCAGTGTAATATCCTGCCCTTTCTGGGACTCCCGGACTCCTAAGAGCCTCACCTGCTGCCCGCGGCTGTTGACCTCGATCTGCAACCCCCCTTCTTTGCCCCTTAAATAATTATCGTAATATTCTTCCACGCCAGAATATCCAACCACGCTTTCCATGGAATACCCGTATTCCCTGAACCGATCCCGCTGGGCCACGCTCATTTTCCCGACATACCCCAGGACATGGGCACTGTTCTCCCCCAAAGGATAAAACCTCCGGTAGCTTTCCTGAACGAACAAGCTGGGAAAACGATACTTGTTCTCTTCAATGATTATGGCCTCTTCCTTGGAAACATCCTGCGCGATAACGACCGGAGCGAAAGGCGCGTTCTTTTTCCTTCCATATCTTCGCGCGATCGCCTGTTCGTTGACGCCCAGCGTTTGGCCTAAAAAACGGAACAACGCCACCCGGTCATCGATCTCCTGGGGAGTAACCATGACATCGTATGAAAGGCGGTTATCGGCCAACACTTTGCCGCTGCGGTCTTTGATCTGTCCACGCCATCCCTCCATCGGGACGACCCGGATGCGGTTATTGACGCTCAAACGAAAAAAATATTCCCCCTGGATGACCTGGATATAGAACAACCCGGCCACAATGAACCCGAAAAGACCACCGGTAATCAGGCGAATAATCTTGAGACGCATTTTTTCAATCCTTCGAACACAAAAGGCGCGACGAGTAATGTCACTACGGCCTCCGGGAGAAAAACGAACCTGAACACCTGCCCCGGGGAAAGCGTCCCCACCAAAGCCCTGTATAAATAATAATGGACGACCGCGTTAATGACAATGATAAGAAAAATCAGGATATAGCGCGAGAGCCTTGAACCCATATGATAGATATACTGTTTGAGGATCGTGGTCATATACGCCGCAACGATAAAAGAACAGACATTAACACCCAGAGTCCCTATGCTGAAACTATCACGGATGGTCCCCGCCAATACCGCGGTCACAAGGCCGTAGCGGATGCCGAAATACATGTTGAAGAACATGACCAGGAGCAATTCCAGATCCGGAGTGGCCCATCGGCCAAAGAGGTGAAACAGCAAAAATTCAATGACGAACGCGACGACGACAAAAAATGTTATGACGGCGACTTTACCCATAACTATTGTAGGATGACGAGGACTTCTTCAACCTGCGACAAGACAACAAACGGTTTTATGATGCATTCGATGGATGGTTCTTGTGGGTTCCCGATGATCCGGACGACCTCGCCGATCAATAACCCCTCCGGGAAAGAAGTGCTTAGCTTGGACGTGATGACTTTATCGCCGACGCTAATCTGCGCGTCGGAACTGATGAACCGCATGCGGCAGATCTCCCCCTGCAGGGAACCGGTCACGAGACCGATCTCCCGGGAACCCTGGACAAGCGCCGCCACGCTAAATTGCGGGTCCGTCAAAAGAACGACTTTGGAATTTCCTTCGCTCACCTCGGCGATCTTCCCAACGACGCCCAGGGTGTTGATGACGGGCATTCCCTGACGGATACCGTCTTCCTTGCCCCGATCGATGATCATCGACGAACTCCACCCGGAAGGATCCCGGCCGATCACGCTGGCCGTCACGGATGAATAGACCAGGCTTCGCTTAAATGTCAACAACCGTTCCAGCCGCATGTTTTCGGCGACGAGTTCATCCAAACCGACCAACCGCGCCTTGAGCACGTTGACTTCTCCCCGCAGACGCTGATATTCATTGAAAGTACGATGATAAAAAAGGATCTTTTTGGCTTCGTAGAACGGGAAAGATACTATCTCGATGGGGACGTTCAAAGCCCGGACAAGCGTGAATTTCAGCGGGGTCAACACGTCGGAACGAAAGAAGAATACGAGGAAAGGGACAACCAGAACAGAAATGTAAATTAAATTCTTTGGAGTTCTTCTAAACACGCATATCTTTGGGGGTAAATAAAACGGGTTTTATGTTTAGAAATCCAACTTGGTTTCTACCACAATGCGCCGTTTCAGACGGCTGGACATGTTCAACACCTGGCCGGTTCCCATAACGACAGCCGTCAAAGGATCATCCGCGATGTGCACGGGCAAGCCAGTTTCCTCGGCGATCCTCTTGTCAAGGCCACGCAAAAGCGATCCGCCCCCGGCCATGACGATGCCGCGGTCGATCAGATCCGCCGCAAGTTCCGGAGGGGTTTGTTCAAGCGTTGTTTTGGAAGCGTCCACGATGGTCTGCACGGGATCATGCAACGCCTCGCGGATTTCAACGGATGTAATGGAAATCGTTTTAGGCAATCCGGAAATCAAATCCCGGCCACGGGTGTCCATCTGGAGTTCTTCTTCCAGGGGAAAAGCGGAGCCGATGCGGATCTTGATCTCTTCCGCCGTCCTTTCCCCGATCATCAAATTATAGGTCTTGCGCAGATATTCGATGATGGCGCCGTCCATTTCATCGCCGGCAATACGGATCGATTTGGAAAAAACGAGCCCTCCCAGAGAGATAACGGCAAATTCGGTCGTACCGCCTCCGATATCAATGATCATGTTGCCCGCGGGTTCTTCGACGGGCAAACCGACGCCGATGGCCGCCGCCTTGGGTTCCTCAATCAGGACAACCGATCTGGCGCCGGCGCGCTCGGCCGCATCCTTGACCGCCCTTTTTTCAACGGCGGTAATGCCGGATGGTATCGCGATCACCATGGCGGGACGCACCAATACCCGACGCTTATGTACCTTTTTGATGAAATATTTCAACATCGCCTCGGTGATTTCAAAATCGGAGATAACGCCGTCTTTCATGGGCCGGATCGCGACAATATTCCCTGGTGTACGACCCAACATCCTTTTGGCCTCTTCGCCAACGGCGATCACCCGGTTGGTGTCCTTTTCAATGGAAACAACTGACGGTTCACAAAGGACAACCCCTTCACCCTTGACATACACTAACGTCGTGGACGTGCCGAGGTCGATGCCGATATCATTGGAAAATAATCCGATGAAACAATTAAAGGCTTTGGAGGCAAGTTTTACGAGTTTTTGTAACATGTGTACTTCCTTTAAGATAAGATAATCCCGCGCGGGATTGCTTTAGGTGAATAATATATGAAAAGAAAAATGCTGTCAACGACTATTTGCATATATTTATATATATTTATATATTTTTAATCTAACGAAACTTTGGCTCCGATGGATCGAAAATCCCGCACAAATCCCGGATAGGACTTGGCCGTGCACTCAATATCTTTAATGCGCGCACCGACTTTTGTCCCTAAGACAGCAAAGGCCATGGCCAAACGGTGGTCGCAATGAGGATCCAACAGGCAATCTGTCCGATATTTTGGTTGCGGATGAACAATCATTTCGTCCTTTTTCTCTTCGATACGGGCCCCGATCTTACGTAACTCATGGGTCAAATCACCGATCCGGTCGGATTCCTTGGCGCGCGCGTGGCCGATATTATACAAGCGGGTTTTCCCGCGCGCGAAAAGCGCGATGACCGCCATGATCGGTACCAAGTCCGGGCAATCCTTTAAAGAAAAATTGCCGCCTTTAAGAGGCGACGGCCCTTTAATCCGTATTGCTTTGGACATTTTTTGAAACCGCGCGCCCATCCTGGTCAATAGCGGCAGGATATGCCGGTCCGCCTGAACCAGGTCGTCGCGCAAAATCCCGCTTAACACGACATCGGAACGGTTAAGAAGCGCCGCGGCCAGCAAAAAGGCGGCCAGTCCATAATCCGAAGGGACCAAGAAATTCTTTAATCCTTTAAACTTCTGATTGCCGTCGATAAAATACCGGTGCATCCCTTTTGAACGGATACGCACCCCGCTTTGGGCCAGCACCTGCCGGGTCATCGTAATGTAATCGGCGGAAACCATTTTCCCGCCCTCGACCAGCAAACGTGTGGGATGATCCAGTTGCGGACAAGCGATCAACAACGCGGATATAAATTGGGAGCTAAGACTGCCATCAATACGGACATCGCCACCGCGAAAAATTCCTCCGGTCAAACGTATTGGCACGCTTTCATTTTTTCCTGTTCCATGGATGCGTACGCCCATGGCGCGCAACGCGCGCGTCAAAAAAAGATTGGGCCGTCCTTTAAGTGTTCCTTCCCCAATGATCATAGCTTTCGAACCATGCAACGCGACCAGAGGCAAAAGAAGCCGCAAAACGGTACCGGATTCCCGAACATTGATATAAGACAATCTGGGCGGATGGGCATTGGCTGTGACCTGCCACGCGCCGGATCCCAGGCGCGTCACGGCCGCGCCTAATTCACGCGCGACCCTTATGGCGGCCTTCGCGTCGTCGCAATCCGATGGATACCGGATCCGCGAAGTGCCGCCGCACGAAGCGATCAAAAACGCGCGGATAGAATGGGATTTGGAAGCGGGAAGCCGCACGGCTCCACGCAGGGCGGATGTGGGTTCAACCTGAAGGATCATTTGATAACGACAGAATCGTCTTTGCGGATCTGCCGGCTTGTCAAAGGCGGGATAAAATCAGCAGCGGACATCTCCGGCTGGACGCGGGTGACTTTGATCTCTCCAAGCTGGTCTTTCCCGCGGGAAACGGCCAAAACCTGTTCCTCCTTGATGCCGTGGTTGGCACCAAGGTTAACAATAACAAATTCCGTTTCTGTATCGACCATGACAACACGGCCCTCCGGGGCTGCTTTCGCGGGAGCGACCACGATCTTTTCCAGCAGGATCTCCTCTTTATTCTCGGAACTTTCTTTTTTAATAACGGGTGTTTCTTGCTGTTGAGGTTCCTCTGCTTCCGGAGCCGCTTCCACCGGAACCGGGGCCGGCGACTCGACGCCTTGCTGTTGCATTTTGGCCAAGGCCTCTTCCAGCGTTTTCGCGCGCTCTTCGACCGCGCTCAATTTTTGCTCGAGTTCCTGACGGGCACCTTGCTCGGTCTGTAGTTGTGCCTCCAGTTCGGGTAACCTTTGTGCCGCCTCGGCATTGCTGGCCAGCTTTTCCTGCAACTCCGCCTTGACCTTGGTTTCTTTCTCAAACTTTTCTTTAAGCGCCTGATTTTCTTTCTTTAATTCTTCGCGGATACCTTCTTGCAATTCCAATTCATCCAGAAGGCCGTTGATCTTCTCATCAGCCTCTTTATTTTTTTCCTGCAACAGAAATCCCTGTTTGATGGCGTCCTGCAGCTTGGCCTCAAGCTTCGTAGCGCTGGCAACACTCTGCTGCAGGGCGGTTTCCGTGGATATTCTTCTCTCTTTCTCCTTACTTAAAAAAAACATGGCGAGACCGGCGAGCGAAAGCGAAAGGATGACAAAAATAACGAGAAAAATGACAAGAACTTTACCGGAGGAGTTTCTGTTTATATCCATAGTTTTGTCTTCCCTCTTAAGTTATTGGTAGGTTTCCCTTTACATTTTACATTATATGTAAAAAGGCAAACAAGTAAAGCTGAGAATTTGATTTTCCTGTTTCTGTCACAACCCTACTTTTTTCAAAAATTCTCCCGGCGGCCGGCAGGAAAACTCCAGAAAACACTTCCAATGCGGATGTTCAAACCCGATCGCTTGGGCGTGTAAGGCCAGCCGAGGAAAACTTCCCTTGCGCCCGTATTTCGCGTCACCCAGGATCGGATGATGGATATGGTTCATATGCACGCGCAACTGGTGCGTCCGGCCGGTTTTGGGGAAAAGAGAAACCAGCGTGACGCCTTTATGTCGCTTGATCACACGATAGAACGTGACAGCGTCTTTGGCCGCGTCATTGTACTGGACATCCCGCAGGTCATGATGGATAGAATGCCGGCCCAGAGGCGCGTCGATGATGCCTTCGTCAAACTCCACCTCGCCTTCAACCAGCGCGATGTATTGTTTTTTCACTTTATGCTTCTGGAACTGGCGGGCGAGCTGCGCGTGCGTCTGGTTGTCCTTGACCGCGATCATCAGCCCCGAGGTTTCCTTGTCCAGACGGTGCACGATCCCCGGGCGCAGCGCCGTATTAAAATCCGAAAGCTGACGGCAATGGAACAAAAGCGCGTTGACCAGTGTCCCGGAATAATACCCCTGCGCCGGATGAACGAGCATGCCGGCCGGTTTATTGACGACCAGCAAGAATTCGTCTTCATAAAAAATATCCAGGGGGATATTCTCGGGGGGAACAGGGTGCGGGTCCAAAAGTTCGGCCGCGACGTCCACGTTGATATTATCACCCACGCGCACTTTGTAATGGGCATTGGCTTGCTTTTTGTTCACGAGGACGGACCCGGCCTCCAGAAGTTTCTGGACAAAGCTGCGCGAGGGGATATCGGGGAGCGCCTGCGTCAGATAGACGTCCAGACGCTCACGATCGTGTTCGGGTTCGACTTTTAAGGCGTAGGTGGGCATAAACGGCGACCGCGATCAGGCCGACGCAGACCCATTGATAAACGCTTAATCCCAAGACCAGGACGTAATGGTCGGCACGGAAGAATTCGATGATGACCCTTAACAATGAAGCCCCGAAAAGATACAGGACAAAAACGTCCCCAGGAATTTGGACGATTTTACGATAATGCCGCAAGATGAAAAAAAGGATGAACAGCCCAGCCATCGCGTAAAGCTGGGTAGGATGAAGACGCGCGTCATGAACAGGAAAATAAACTCCCCACGCGATTTCCCGTCCAAAACAACAGCCGTTCAAAAAACATCCGATCCGGCCGATCGATTCCCCCAGCGCGGCGTAAGGCGCGATCAGATCAAGCATCGTCGCTAACGGCAGCCCCTTTTTTCGGATAAACCGGATAGCGACAACTGTTGCCGCGATCAATCCGCCATGCCAGGCCAGGCCTCCGTTCTGGATCATGACGATCTCCAGCGGGTGATCCATAAAAAAACGATAATTCAAAAGGATATAAAAAAGCCGCGCGCCTAAAATCCCCGCGACAACCGTCCAAAAAATAAAATCAGGGATAACCCCGGGCGGAATGCCGATCTTTTTCGCGTCGCGCGAGGCCAGAAAAGTGCACACCAAGGCGGCGACGGCCAGCATGAAGCCATAGGAATAAACAGTGACGGGACCGAATTGGCAGATGATGGGGAACATAATGTAATCGCAGGGAACGGTTTTAAGCCGTTCCCTACTTCTCTGACAACTGAAAACATTGCCAGGCGATGATCACGGCGCCGATGGTGATCGCGCTGTCGGCGACGTTAAAGACCGGCCAGACGCGAAGATCGATGAAATCGATCACGTACCCATACACGATCCGGTCGAACAGATTCCCCATCGCCCCTCCCAAGATCAGGGAAAAGGCGATCACGTAACGTCGGTTGAGGACTTCATTGTTCTGGCGATAATAATAAACGTTAAAGATCAAAAGGATAATCGCGATGACGGGAATGATGATAAAGACAATGCCCTGGTCGCGGAAAAAGCCGAAAGCGATACCGGTATTGTGAACGAGGGTCGCGTGAAAAACGTGAGGAATCAGTGGGAAAGATTCGCCTAAGCCCAGCAGTCCAACGAAAAACAACTTCGTGATACGGTCAAAGAAAATAACGGCGAAAGTGACGAGTAACGCCAGCGAAACGCTCCATTGAGATCGTTTCAGATCCCTCATCTTCATTCGGATTCGATTTTTTCCTGACACTTCAAACAGGTTTCAACGTAAGGAAGGGCCCTTAAACGCGCTTCGAGGATCGGCTTGGAGCACTCAACACAAAAACCATAGCTCTTGTCTTTGATCTTCTTTAACGCGACGTCGACTTTCTGGAGGACTTCCCGTTCATTGGAAGCCAACCCCAGACTGAATTCCCGGTCATACATATCGGTGGCGACATCGGCCATATGCTGCACGTGGCCAGAAACATCCCGCGACTCGCTGTCCGCGCCGCCGTTATGCCCCTGCGCGATATTATTAATGTCATACAAAAAATCCTCTTTGAGCTTCAAAAGAAGTTTTTTGTAATTCTCCAGTTTCTTTTTATCCAACTTTGTCTGCGTCATGCGCGTACTCCTTTACGTTTGCTGTGCAACGTCCGCATAAACCCGGATGTTCAGGGTCATTGCCGACATCGGTGCGGTAATTCCAGCAGCGGCCGCACTTGTGACCGTCGGCTTTTTGAACGACAATTTCCAGCGTGCCGTTAGCAACATGTTCGGCGGCGGCCTGGGAAACAATAAATACCGAGGGAAGCGTGTCTTCGTGCTTCCTGAGGTAATCGTATTCACTTTGACTGGCGGTTTTGATGAGGATCTTCGCTTCCAGCGAACTTCCCACCTCTCCGGCTTTGCGTTTTTCCTCGATGGCTTTAAGGACAACGGGCCTTATCGCCACCAACCGTTCAAATTTTTCCTCAATTTCCTTATTATTCCAGTCTTCCGGCGCGACCAGCCAATCCAACAAATGAACGCTGGCAACTGATCTTGTGCCGGCGTCTTTGGGCATGGCTTCATAGATCTCCTCCGCCGTGAAACTCAACACCGGCGCGAGCGCCCGGACCAGATAATTAAGGATATGATAAAGAACTGTCTGCGCGCTTCGTCTTTCTGGTGAATTTGCGGCAGAAGTATACAGCCGATCTTTTAGGATGTCAAGATAAAAACTGGACAGATCCTCGTTGTAAAAAGTATAAATCAATTTTGTGACCTTCGCGAACTCATAACGTTCAAAAGAAGCCTTTAGCTCAGCCATCGTCGCGTAAAGACGGCCCAACGCCCAGCGGTCCAGATCAAGCAACTGATTGTACGCCAGTACGTTTCGGGCCGGGTCGAAATCATAAAGGTTCCCTAAAAGATAACGGAAGGTATTGCGGATCTTGCGATAAGAATCCGTCAGGCGTTCCAGGATCTCTTTGGAGATCCGGATATCTTCTTCATAAGAACTCGAGGCAACCCACAGGCGAACGATATCGGCGCCGCTATTTTTCATCAGATCCAAAGGTGAAATAACGTTGCCTAATGACTTGGACATCTTGCGCCCCGCTCCATCGACTACAAAACCGTGCGTCAAAACGCCTTTAAAGGGCGGCTTGCCTTCCATCGCGACCGCGGGGATGAGCGACGACTGAAACCAGCCGCGGTGCTGGTCGGAACCTTCGAGATAAAGGTCGATGGGAAGATCCATACCCATCATGGCTTTAACGACCGCTTGATGACTCACCCCGGAATCGAACCAGACGTCCAGAATGTCCTGCGTTTTCTTAAAATCGCTTCCACCGCAATCTGGGCACCGAAATCCGGCGGGAATAAGTTGTTTGATGTCTTTTTCAAACCACGCGTCGGTCCCCTCTTTCTGAACGATCTTCGCGAAATGTTCGATGACCTCGGCAAATAATTTATGTTCGTCCTTACATCCGCGACAAACGAGCGCGGGGATCGGCACGCCCCAATACCGCTGGCGCGACAGACACCAGTCCGGACGCCCGGCCACCATGGCCGCGATGCGCTCCTTGCCGCTGGGCGGGATCCACTGAACGTCGTTCTCGATAGCTTTCTGAAGACGTTCACGCAATTTGTCGTGATCAATTTTTAAAAACCACTGCTTCGTGGCGCGAAAAATGATCGGCTTTTTGCAGCGCCAGCAATGCGGATACGAATGCGTCACGTTCTCGCTGGCGAACAAAACACCTTTCGCTTTCAATTCTTCGATGATCTTTTCGTTGGCCTTGAACACATGCTCGCCGGCATACGGGCCGGCGTCTTTGGTGTACACACCGCTGTCATTGACAGGCATGAGGACCTCTAATCCATACTTAAGCCCCGTCTGAAAATCGTCCTGCCCGTGCCCTGGCGCTGTGTGCACCAGACCCGTACCATCTTCTTTGGTAACGTAATCCGCGGTGACGACACGGCAGTTCGGACGAATACCAAAAGGATGGTCATACGTCATGGCGATTAATTCTTTTGGGGTCACTTTGAATTCACTTTTACCAGATTTTCCAGCCTTCTCCAATACTTTAGACCGCAAAGATTCCTCGATGATCAAATACTCATCACCCATATCGACAACATCATAATGATATTGGGGGTGCACCGCGACCGCGACGTTAGCCAACAGCGTCCAAGGGGTCGTTGTCCAGACCAGCAAACACAACGGCTTGGAAAGTTTCTTGCCCAAAGCCTTCTCAACGTTATTAACCTTGAATTTCACGTAAACCGACGGCGAAGTATGATCTTCGTGCTCGACTTCCGCCTCGGCGAGCGCGGTCTCGCATTGGAAACACCAGTTGACGGGTTTGAGTCCGCGGTAAACGTACCCTTTGACATGCAATGTAGCCAGCGATTTTAAAATCCAGTATTCGTAATCGCGACTCAAGGTCAAGTATGGATTATCCCATTCGCCGAAAACGCCGAGGCGTTTGAACTCCGTTCTCTGGATATCGACGTATTTCATCGCGTAGGCGTACGCCTTCTTGCGAAAGTCCACGCAATCGATCCCGCCTTTTTTCTGTTTTAATTCTTTGAAGAGCTGATGCTCGATAGGAAGTCCATGACAATCCCAGCCGGGCACGTACAGGCTGTCGAGCCCCTGCATGGTCTTGAACTTGACGATCATGTCCTTGAGGACTTTGTTGAGCGCGTGGCCGATGTGGATGTCGCCGTTGGCGTACGGCGGGCCGTCGTGGAGGATAAAGCGTTTTTGGCCCTTGCCCTTCGCGCGGATCCTGGCCTGCAGAGACTCCTTCTGCCACTTCTCTAAATAGGCTGGTTCTTTTTGCGCCAACCCCGCCTTCATGGCGAACGGCGTGTTAGGTAAATTAAGGGTCTTCTGATAATCCATGATTTAGGTGTCAGGTGATAGGTTATAGGTGATAGATTTATCGGCACATCAGCCACTAAAACCTATCAACTACCACCTATCAACTATTTAATGTATTTCCCAATAATAATTCCCAATTCTCTCTTTTTCTGTTCCGGGATCTTGGCCGGGTCGGTCATGATGGCGTGTTTCAAGGCGTCCTGGACGGCGAATTGCTGGATCTTCCCCACACGCGGCACGGTCAGGCGGATGATCTTCTTGGCCGTCTCGATATTTTTATTCAAATACGCGATAACCATGTCCACGGTGACGCTTTCGTGCCCGGGGTGCCAGCAGTCGTAGTCCGTCACCGCGCACAACGAAGCATACGCGATTTCCGCCTCGCGGGCGAGTTTCGCTTCCACCATGTTCGTCATGCCGATGATGTCAACGCCCCAGCTGCGGTAAAGGTTGGATTCGGCCTTCGTGGAGAACTGCGGACCTTCCATATTCAGATATGTTCCCCTGGGATGGACCGTGGCGCCAAACTCTTTGCAACAGCCGACCAAAACATTTGTCAACTCCGGAGAAACCGGATCCGCCATGGAAACGTGCGCGACGATGCCGCCGGTAAAAAAACTCGATTCCCGCGCTTTGTTGGTGCGATCGATAAATTGGTCCGGCACCACGAAATCCATCGGCCTGATCTCTTCTTTCATGCTCCCGCAGGCCGAAACAGAAATGATCGCCTCCACCCCAAGACGCTTGAGCTCAAAAATATTCGCCCGGTAATTTATTTCGCTAGGGGAGATGTGATGTCCGCGGCCGTGGCGGGCGACAAAAACAACTTCCACGCCGTCAATTTCGCCTTTCATGAAATGATCCGAGGGCGGCCCAAAAGGCGTGTCCCAGACCATCAGCTCCTCGCTATCCTGGAGGCCTTCCATTTTATAAAGACCGCTGCCGCCGATGATACCAATCTTTGACATTTAAATTCCTTCTGATGGTCACCAGTCACAAGGTCACCCGTCACCATTAACGGGTGACTTGGTGTCCTTGTGACCTCTTCCCTTATTTTGACAGTGCTTTCGCCCTTTTCTTCGCCGCCGCCAGCGCCTGCTGAAGAATCTTTTCCATCTTATGCTTCTGAAGAACCGCCAACGCCGCCTGCGTCGTGCCGCCTTTGGAGGTCACGCGGCCGCGCAGGACATCCGCGCCTTCGCCGGATTGCTCTAAAAGCCGGGCGCTTCCCTTCAATGTCTGCGTCACCAATTCCCTCGCCATCGTCGGGTTTAATCCCAGCGACCGTGCCGCTTTTTCCAGACATTCGGCAAAATAAAAAATGTATCCCGGCCCGCTGCCTGAGACAGCGGTGATCGCGTCCATTAAGCGTTCATCGACAATAACCGTTTTCCCGATACAATTAAAGATCTGCTGGGCCGCCTTCACGTCCGCTGATGTCGCAAACTTGCCCGGGCAAATTCCCGTAACAGCCTCGCCGACTTGCGCCGGAAGATTCGGCATCGTGCGTACTACACGAATTCTTTGTCCTAAACGTTGTTCGATATAACGGCAAGTAATTCCCGCGGCGATCGATATGATCAACTGATCCTGGCGTACACGGCCGCGCAGCCGGCCCAGGACTTCGTCAAAATTCTGCGGCTTGACGGCGAGGATAATAATACGCGATCCGGCGGAAACCGTTGTCAGATCCGCGGCCTTCACGCCGAAGCGGCGCTTTAATAATCCGGCGCGCTTGGCATCCTGCTCGCAGATCCGTACGGTAAACTTGCGGCCGATCCCCGCAAGGATCGCCGTGCCCATATTGCCACCGCCGATGATACCGACTTTCGTCATTTTTATGCTCCAGTTTCGTCGCTCGTATCTCGTGAAGAGTGAAGCGCTTCACGAGATACGAGATACGCTTCACGATTCTTTAAATATTGCTCTCCCGATCCGCACCATATTCGAGCCTTCTTCGATGGCGACCGCATAATCCTCCGTCATGCCCATCGAGAGATATTTCATCTCCACGCGCGGATGGGTGGCGTACTCGTCTTCCACGGCATCGAAAAGTTCGCGCAGATCGCGGAAACACTTCCGGATCACTCCTTGATCCTTGGTGTAGGGAGCCATAGTCATCAGCCCCGAAAGGCGGATATGTTCGCAGCGGCTGATCTCCTCGATCAAAGGCAGGACTTCGTTGAGATGGACGCCAAATTTCTGCTCTTCACCGGAGGTGTTGACCTCCACCAGGACCTCCGCCATCTTGTTGAGTTTCACGGCGTGTTTTTCGATCTCGTCGGCCAGCCGGATGCTGTCTACGGATTGGATCAGATCGAAGATCTCGACGGCGTCCCCGGCCTTGTTGGTCTGCAGGTGTCCCAGCATGTGCCGGGTGGCGTGGACGTGCTCTTGGTCCAGAATGGCGAACTTCTCCAGGGCGTCCTGGACGCGGTTTTCTCCGATGTGCTTGAGCCCGGCCGTGACGGCTTCCTTGATCTGGGCGGCGTCCGCGTATTTGGTCGCGCCGACGAGGATAATCTCTTTAGGATTGCGGCCGATGCGTTTGCAGACGGCCTCGATATCTTTATGGACTTTTGCCAGACGGTCCTTGATCATTGTGCTCCTTGGCCTTGCTGAAGGAAGAAAAATAAGGTAACACAAACGGGAGAAGCAGTCAACCTCCACTTTAACACCTCCACTTTAATGACTCGCGCTTTTCCCGATCTTGTCAGGGAACTCGAAGATGCCGGCTGTTTCCGTTAAAAACTGGTCAACAGACCGGTTTGGCAGGACTTTGG
>CAYIMR010000009.1:0-21718 GCA_964364455.1 uncultured Planctomycetales bacterium
CAGGAGGCTGATTCTTAATGAAAAGGATTGCCCTTCAGGTTCCACCTCTGATTATAAACTTACATAACTTGCTGGGGTCTCGTCGGTTATTAATTCAACGAAGGGTTGATGTGCCGGATTTGTGCCAATTTGAGGGTGGAGGTGCCGGGATACGTCTGAATATAATCTTCTAACTTACTGAAAATGCGTTGTTTCCGTCGGGAATGTCTAATTTATCAATGACTTAAGCTGTCCGGATGTTTAGGTTTGTTTCGACTTGCTTGCGAATCTGGGTAAGATAGGCACTATTTGGGCACTAAATTCAACCCAAGAATACTAATAAGGATCTTGTCGATTGAACTTTGCATATCCCTTGACAGTACCCCTAAATGTCGTTGAGCTATAGCCTGCAACAAGCTAACGATCTTATCGACTTTTACTACTGATGACTGTCTTAACCCTGTTTGTTTAAAATCAGGATGGCCAGTAGAAATCAGATAATCAGTTGGGCGGGGGCTGACTACATTTGAGGACACCAACATAAATAAAGCATCTTGACTTTTTTGGTTATAAGTATCGGAAGAAATTACAATGGCGGGTCTAACCTTAATTCCTTTTAAATCTGAAAAAGGAAAAGTAATTAAAACTATATCTCCTCTTCTCACCCCAAGGGGCTCCCGTCGGATAATGAATAAATATCCTCACTGTCATCCTTGAGAAATGAGTATACACCCAACTTATCTGATAATTCTAAAATTTCATTATCTGTTGCTTCATAAGGAAACAAATTTATTGTAAAAAGCATAAACTTATCCGACGTCTCTTTAAAATTAGTTAGACCCGAATGAAAAATAAGTAATTTTTCTTTATCGATTGTTTTTGTCATATTAATTTTTAATTACCTTTTAGAGACTTGGAACTTTCTTGCAACAATTGGATTTCCATCGAACAAAACTTCAAATCTATAATCTCCATAATCGGGAAATTTAAGACCAGCTATTTCACAATTAAATTCGACTATTTGTCTTGGATCGCTAAAAGAAACTTGGCCTTCCATTTTTAGAATTTCAGCTTCATCATTAACTTTTAAACAGCGTAATTGCATCTTATAATCACCATGCCCCTCAGTTAATACCACAAAAACATTTAATCTCGGATGAATACAAGGCACATTGCTTGCATTAATATTATTAAATATCCCTATTAAAGATTTCTTTCCAGTCGTTCTATCGTCAATTACGGCATCACAGATAACCATTGCTAAATGCGTAGGATTAGGCTTTTTCATGGCTTTTCAAGTATAATCGAGAAGCCCCTTAATTTCAATATATAATTAAATTTCTACAAAAACAAAGGTTACTATTCCTCCCTTTAACCTTTCGTCGTTTAATCCACAGATTTATTTCTGATTCGCGCAATCTTACCCCCTTGGGAAGTTTGTAGTGTGGGATAAAGTTTGTATGTGTCCACTCGTAAACCGTGCTTCGGCTTACCTGGAGCGAATCGCAGACATCCTCAACTTTTAGCAACTTTTCCATAGAGTCCGATTACTTTAGTCTCCACCATCATTCCCGACCTTCAGACTACTGATCTGAAAGAATTGATACATAACTATTTGAAATTTAATCAGTTAATCTTTAAAGATGTCCTGGGGGTGCCTAATTTGTGCCAATTTTCTGGTCCGGGTAATCCTGGGGCTTGTAACACAACCTTAATTCTGCCGAGGGTTGTTATTCCTTCCATATCTTTGCCACACCCGCTTCGACCATGCGGCCGTTGAGCCAAAGGCCTTCGGCGGCGATGCGGTGCAGGTCTTTTTCTTTGGGCGAGTAGAAAACGTCGACAAGATAACGGTCCCACTTGTCGGTCTTGTAGGTCTTGATCACCAGGTTCTCGGCGTCCTTGAGCTCGTTTTCGATCCATTTCTTGGCGCGCCGGCCGGCCAAGGTGTCGATCTCGGGCGCGTCGATGCCGTTGAGGCGCAGGCGCTGGACGATCCACTTTCCGAAACCCTGATCAATCAGCAAAAGCAGAGTGTCCGCGTCAATCACCCGGCGCAGTTTGCCACGGAAGGTAAAAAGGTCGCTTACCCTGGCGTTGGTCACCTTAAGCCGGTAAACTCCGTCCACTTTTTCAGAGGTATAAAGATACTTGTTATCGAGCACAGCCTTTGAGACGGGGGCTTCCACGCATCCGGCGAAGCCCAAATCCACAAACCAAGGTACGTCGAAATTCTCGATGTCATCGGCGCGCAGGAGCCGGTAGGTATAAAGCTTGCCGCGCGCTGGCTTTTTAAGGTCGAACTCCGGCAGGTCATCGGTCGCGCCGGCGGGCATCAGCATCAGGCGCAGATCGTCGGTGTTGATCTTCTCTTTTTTAATGCGCTCGATCCAGGCCTGGCGCTGGACCGCGTCGGGGACGCTCAGCAGGAAACGGTAATGCGACCACTTGAGGCCTTTATCCGGCTTGAACTTCGGAAAGTAACGGAAGAACTGTTCGCACT
The DNA here is from genome assembly GCA_964364455.1 of uncultured Planctomycetales bacterium. GTDB lineage: Bacteria > Omnitrophota > Gorgyraeia > Zapsychrales > Zapsychraceae > UBA10015. The sequence goes on from CAYIMR010000009.1 coordinate 2,483, forward strand.
GCTGGAGGGTGCGGCCGTGTATCTCGAGGTCGCGGGAAAGGCCGTCGTAGAACGCCCCGACGGCGCCGGGCGGCATCTTGTGGGTGTTGAGGTAGATGTTGATCTTGCGGCCGATGGCCCCATAGGAAAGGACTTTCTGGCGCTCCAGAAGTTCTTCGACCTTTTTGAGGCCATGCTCCATTTCCTTGCGGATGTCGGCGATGAGCTTGCGGTAGCCGGCGGTTGTGGTGAGTGCCTTGGGCATTAGAGGAATCTCCCCAATGCCGGTTGATCCCCTCTTCTTCCGTTAGATAAGAATATTTTGAAGAAAATTAAATACATAACCTATCGCGATGATTGCCAATGTGGTGATCCCAAAAAAAAGAATAATCAGGTGTAACCGCATGGCCCGGCGAAGCATGATCGCCTCAGGCAGGCTTAAAGCCGAAACCGCCATCATAAACGCCAAAGCCGTGCCCAACGGAATTCCCTTTTGAAACAGCACCACAGCAATCGGGACAATAGCCGCGCAGCTCCCATACATTGGTACACCCAAAATAACAACAATCGGAACGGAGAAAACACCGGCCTTACCGATGACTCTTTGAATCATCTCCTGCGGAATATAGTTATGGATAGCCGCCCCGACTCCAACACCAACCAAAACCCACGGCCAGATTTTCTTTGTGATAGAAACCGATTCCTCCCACCCGGATTTAAGACGGCTGACAAACGCCGGATACGATTCTTCCTCGCCGCTGCCGGCTCTTTTCTCAACAAGATCTTTCACGAGGTATTGCTCCAGGTTCATCCGGCCTAAAATCAAGCCTGACACGACACCGATGATTATTCCGCTCAATACATAGGAAACCGTGATCTTCCAGCCAAAAAATCCGAACATCAATATCACCAGATATTCATTGATTAAAGGAGAGGTGATCAGAAATGAAAATGCCACGCCCAATGGAATTCCTGCTTCCAGAAAACCAAGGAATATCGGGATTGAAGAACAGGAACAAAAAGGCGTAACCGCTCCAAAAAGAGCCGCATAAAAGTTCCCGGCAACACCCCTTTTCCCCATCCATTGCCTTATCTTCTGCTGAGGCAGGAATGTCCTCATCACGCCGATAACAAAAATCAGGACAAAAAGCAGCAAAAAGATTTTGACGGAATCGTAGATAAAGAAATCAACGGCCCCGCCGAACCTTGTTTCCGGCGACAAACCGAATACTTCATAGGTCAGCCAGTCGGCAAGCTTCAACAGCATGGTGACCCTTTATTTTTATCAGTTCCCCCGCCGCAACAGGATGATTTTTGGGCTTGCTGTTCCATCTTCTTGTCCAGTTTCTCAATGATCCTTCCGAAAAAACCTTTCTTTTTGCTTTGCTTGGCAGTTTCTTTCTCGGTCATCGCAATCCTCCATTTATAATTTATTATTCAACCGGCGCGGGATTGTCCGCTTCGGAAGCGGTGTCTTCGCCAGAAGCGGATTCCTCTGCCGCCGGGCGGCTGGCGGGCCCGTCTGTCCCGCATAGCGGGACCTGCTCGGCCGGACGGGCAGGTTTGTCGAGAATTTTCACCCTGCGGCCTTTTATTTTCAGCCGCCCCTCGGCAAAAAGCGCGATGGCCTTCGGGTAGAGCTTGTGCTCGATTTTGTGGACGCGCGCCTCGAGGCTTTCGAGAGTTTCTTTTTCGGTCAACTTGAACCCCTCCTGCAGGATAATAGGCCCGTGGTCCATCTTCTCGTCGACGAAATGGATGGTCACCCCCGCGGCCTTGCAGCCGTAGGTGAAGGTGTCTTTGATCGCCTGGATGCCTTTAAACGCCGGCAAGAGCGAGGGATGGACGTTGAGGATCTTCTGGGGGTATTCCTTGAGGAAAAACGGCGTCAGCAACCGCATGTACCCGGCCAGGACGACAAAATCGATTCTTCCTTCCTTTAAACAGATCATGATGTCGCGGTCATAGCTCTGCGGCGAGGTATAATCCTTGCGCTCCAGACAAAGCGTTTTGATGCCGGCGGCCGCGGCGCGCTTGAGGGCAAAAGCCTTGTGGTTATCGGAGAAAACCAAAGCCAATTCGGCTTTGATCGCGCCTTTTTTGACGGCGTCGATGATGGCCTGCAGATTGGAACCGTTACCGGAGACAAAAACGGCGAAACGCAACATTTGTACCTTTCTTTAACACTGATTACACTGATTAAAATGGATTACACTGATTGTACCACTAGTACTTTGTCAGACATGTTTTCTAATGTTGCTTCCTCTATCTTTAAGGTAAGCAACATTAGAAAACTTAACCGACAAAGTACTAGAACAAATCAGTGTAATCACCATTAAATCAGTGTAATCAGTGCTTCAATTATGCCACGTGTTTCGATCTTGCGCAATTATTCCGTGCTCAATACCGCGAGGCTGGATTTCATCCGCAACCCCAGCACGCCGATCGCGGCACAGATCATCCCCACGCCGGCGAGGATCCAGCCCTTCGGGATAAATTCGGCGAGCCAGGAACTGACCAGCATCGCCGCCAGGAACGCGAGATGAATGACGATCTCCAGCGCGCTAAAGACCTTGCCGCGCATCTTCTCGTCGCTGACGACATGGATAATGGTGTTCGCCGTGATGAACATCGGGCCCGTCACGACTCCCAGCGCGAAGGCCAGCACCATCGCCGCGGTCAAGCGCGGCTCGAAATGCACGACCAGAGCGAAGGCGGTCAACAGCGCGCCGCCGGTGAACAGGCTCCAAAACATCGTCCTGTACCAGACAAGCCTTTTGCCCCATCGGCCGTAAAGAACGGCGCCTGAAAATAATCCCGCCCCCAGACAAACGGCCAGAACACCCAGGTCACGGGTCACGCTTCCAAACGATTCCTGGATAAAGACGATGATGACGACATACACCGCGCCGGCGGCGGCAAGAATGGCGGAGATCATAACAATGATCAAACGTAGCTCCCGGGTCTGGGCGAGATAACGCAACCCCTCCCCCAGTTCGAACCAGACCGAACGGCGGATGGGCCCGATGATCTCTTTGCTGACCGTGAGGATCTTGCTCTTGTGCATTTGAAGCGTGAGGGAAAGATCGATGGAGAAAACGAGCGCCGCGGAGACCAAAAACGTCACGCCATCGATGATGAACCCGTTACGCGCGCCGTAGCGGTCGACGAGAAATCCGCCTAAAGCGCAGCCCAGGACAAAGGCGATCATCCCCGTCGTTGAAACGAGCGTGTTGGCCATCAGGAGACTTTCTTTCTCCACCAGGTCAGGGATGATGGACATCTTCGCCGGCGAATAAAAGCGGCTGAAACAAAACATCAGAAAAACAATGATGTAAATGGGGACCATGGACCCTCCCGCGAGAAAAACGAACGGGATGGTTAAAACCAATGCCCCGCGGATCACGTCGCAAATAAGCAGCGTCGCGCGCCGGTCCCAGCGGTCGACGAACACCCCGGCGAACGGCTGGATGAGAAACACCGGAATAATGGTAAAGGCCAGCAATTTGGCCAGTTCCATCGCGGAGCCTGGCACCCGTTCGGCAATGAGCCCGACGAGCGCCAGCTGGTTGATGCGGTCGCCGAACTGCGACACGAGCTGCGCCCACCAGAGCCGCTGGAAATTCCTGCTTTTGGGATCGAACAAAAGCTTGATCATTCTTTACCCGCTATTTTTTCCGCCGCCCGAAAATACGCCCTGGCCCGGCGCGCGTGGCCCCTCAGCTCGTAGATCTTCGACAGGTGCCGGTAGGCGTACTCGCTCAGCTGGTCTTTCCCCCGGCCGAGGACGATCACTTTCTTGAAATACACGACCGCCTTTTCCGGCTGGGGACTGGATTCCAGAAGCGATCCTAAATTGTACAGCGCGGGCTGCGAGCGGGGGTCAAGGCGCAGGGCCTGGAGGTATTCCCGGATGGCCTCGCGGGAACGGCCCGTTTTCGCGTACATGACACCCAGGCTGTAATGCATCTGGCTGTTATCCGGTTCCTGTTCAAGGCGCTTTTGATACTGACGAATGACAACATCATAGGCGTACTTTAGATTGTCGTCCAGGAGGTCCTGCATGTTCCCGGCGCCGGAAATGGCCTCGTATTCAAAGACCGCCTCCAGGCACTTGCCCTGGTCGCAAAGGCTTTTGGCAAACCCGATGCGCGCGCGTGTGTCCCACGGTTCGGCGGCGAGGACTTTACGGAACTCTTGCTCGGCGTCAGCGAACAATCCGGCCTTGGCCAGGGCCAGGGCGTAGCAATTCCTTACCCGCGTATTGTACGGATCGTACCAAAGGGATGTCGCGAACATGCTCAATTCATGGACGGCATGCAGGTTTTGGCCGATCGTGATCAGCGTGAAATAAATAAAGACCGTGACCGCGAGCAGGAGTCCCGACGGCCTGGAGATGGTCCTGCGCCGGATGGTGCGCTGGAAAACGGTGCGCGCGGCCAGGACAAAGAACGCGAATAATCCTGCCGAAGGGATATAAAAGAAATGATCGGCCGTGGCCGCGTATCCGGCGTGCGCCAGTAAAGGGATCAGTTGCGCGACCGGCAAAAGCGTGATGCCGAACCAGAACAACAAGAATTTGGCCCGCCGGCTCCATTGACGGTGGAAACGTCCCGCCATCCAGCCAAAAATAACGATCGCCGCCAGCGTCAGCCACACACCTGAGTCCGCGAAACTCGTAAAATAGGCCGTGGTACGGTCGAAATGAAGGTCTACGGGAAAAATGAATATCCGCAAGTAGACCAGGACACTGCTTACAAAGGTCAGCACGCCGAAAAACAGGTACTGTACGGACGGCCAGAAAACGACGTTGGTGATCCCAAGAACTTTGCGTAGCAGCAAATATCCCGCTACCACCACCACTAAGGGAAGCAGGCGCTTCACGGTTTGCGCGGCCAGGACCTTCCCCTTGTGCCGGCGCCCCATCCAGTACTCATACCCGACGATAAAAAATGGCAGCACGACGGCAGATTCCTTGCTCAAAAGCGCCAGCGCGAACGCCAACAGCGCACAGACGTAATACACCTTGCGGCGCGGGTTCAGCCGCGACTGCGTGGCGTAACGCAGGTACAATAAAAATGCCGCGAACTGCCAGAACGCGCACAAAAGGATCGACCGGCCGGCAATATTGGCCACGGCCTCCCACGAAACGGGGTGAACGACGAACAAAAGCGCGGCGGGAAAACTTAAAGACTTCTTCTTTAACAGAACGTCAAAAATAAAAAACAATAAAACGGTGTTCGCCAGGTGCAGCAGCAGGTTAGTCAGGTAATAAAAAAAGGCTTTAAGTCCGGCGATCTGGTAATCCAGCAAAAAGCTGAAGGTCACCAGCGGCCGGTAGTAGGTCCGGTCGCCGCCAAAGAACGATTCGGTGAAAATGCGTCCGAGAGAAAAAAAACTGCGCAGGTTCTGGTTACTGATAATGGAGGTCTCGTCGTCCATCGTCTTGAAAGAACCGCCTAAAACGACGGCGTGGGCGATCAGCCCGCAGAGGATCAACGCGAAAACCATCCCGCGGCCGGCAGGCCGCCTGCTTTCGCGGCGAGCCTCGCCCGCCAAAAGCGAGGTTCGCCAAAGGCGACCAGTGGCGGGCTCCCTTTGGGAGTGGCTCCGGAACATTTCCCGGAAAAATTGCTGTGCGGCTTGGAAGATCTTTGGGGTCACCAGACGAGTACCCGGGGTGGTTAGTTACCCCCTGCTGATTCACCGCACCCCGAAAAATCGTTTTACAATCTCCCGGGGCGCGGTGAATCAAGGCGCTGGGGGCTTATTCGCAGAGAGTCCAAAGATTTATTTTTTCTCCGCGGGCGAATAAAGCTGGCGATCCGAATTGAACGGACGACCCGCGCATTACGAATGCGCTGCTCTACCAACTGAGCTACGCCAGCAAAAATACTTTTCTCAATCGTGCGGCTGCTCTACCAATCCCGACGCCAGCAAAATTTCCCTCGATGTAAATTTAGAGAAAATTTTGGGACGAAGCAGGATCAGCCAAGGTGTTCCGCTACGCCAGAATACACTGAAAAAGAAAATTATTCCTTCGAAGTTCTCTTTCGATAAAGTCCACCTTCGCTGAATGGCTTTCGCATTCAGCTCCGGTGGAATCCCGTCGAAGCTCGAAGAGCGAAGACGGACTTCGGAGGAATCCCGCCGAAGCCTTGGCGAAGGCGGACCAAAAGTGAAAACATTTTGGCGAAGAAGAATGCCGAGACCCAGAATCCCCCGCCCGTGGCGGGGTCCTGTCTTCCTCCTTAAGATCGAATTGATGGAAAAGACAGGAGAACTGGGCGCAAATTAAATGCCGAGAGGCGGAATCGAACCGTCGACGCCAGGATTTTCAGTCCTGCGCTCTACCAACTGAGCTATCTCGGCAAATTTTCCTTAATCATTTAAATATCTCGGAATAAATTTGCCGTTATTCTGCGAAGCCTCCAAATAAAAATTTTGAGGCGGAGCAGAATCGGCAACAAACGCGTAGCAGGATCGGCGGAAATACACGAAGACCTGCGAACGAGGGTTTATTTTAATCAAGGGCCTCCCAAATGTCAACACTCGAGTGCCCTCAAAAACATCTTACTCATTCACCCGGCTCATGATTTTAACGAACACGTCCTGGGCAAGAGATATTTTGGGAAGGTAGTGCTTACGCGCCTTGACGCTAAGTTTAATGGAGGAAGAACTGATTTCCATAATCACCACGGTCACGCTGGCCCCGCTGATCCTGGCCTTGAGGACGCCGCCGGCCTCGTTCTTCGATTCGACCAACCCCATGATCGAAACGACCTCAACGGCCGTGTCCCAGACCTGCCCCGTGCCGGATTCCGCCAGGCCTTCGACGGTATCCGGGCTGACAATGTAACCGCCCAAGGCCCCCACCCCGCCGATGGCGAGATAAACACATCCGTTGAGACAAACAGCCAACAACGAAATACCCAAAAGACTCTTTACCCTGTTCATATTTTTATTATAAAAAACCGGCCGGGAATATTAAACAAATTTTCCTTATTTTTGCACAGCGCGCGAATCAATGGAAAAAAGTGTTTTGCAGCACAAACGCCGCGAAGACGATCGAGACCATCGACATCAATTTGATGAGGATATTCAGGCTCGGGCCGGCCGTGTCCTTGAACGGGTCCCCGACCGTGTCGCCTACCACACCGGCTTTGTGCGCGAACGATCCCTTGCCGCCGTGATGGCCTTCTTCGATGTATTTCTTCGCGTTGTCCCACGCTCCCCCGGCGTTGGCCATCATGACCGCCAGGACAAACCCCGAGGTCGTCGCCCCCAGCAAAAGCCCGCCTACACTGTTAACGCCAAACAAAATTCCAACGACAATTGGTGTAACGATCGCCATGATGGCCGGCAACCGCATTTCGCGAAGCGCGGCCACGGTCACGATGTCAACACAGCGCGCGTAATCCGGCCTGGCTTTCCCTTCCATCAATCCCTTGATCTCCTGGAATTGCCGTCTGACCTCCACGACGATCTTGCCGCCCGCGCGGCCGACCGCGCTCATGGTAAGCGCCGAGAACAGATACGGCATCATGACACCGATAAAAACTCCGACCAAAACCATCGGGTCCATCAGATCCAGCGAGATATTGCCGCCTTCCAACTGGATCTTTTCTTTATAAGCCGCGATGAGAGCCAGCGCGGTCAAGGCCGCCGAACCGATCGCGAAGCCTTTACCCGTGGCCGCGGTCGTGTTGCCCAGCGAATCCAAGGCGTCGGTGCGTTCCCTTACTTCCGGTTCCAAGCCCGCCATCTGCGCGTTGCCTCCGGCGTTATCGGCCACCGGCCCGTACGCGTCGGTGGCCAGCGTGATCCCCAACGTGCTTAACATCCCGACGGCGGCAATGCCGATGCCGTACACCCCGACGCTGAAATTCTGAAATCCTCCCGCCAAACCGAAGCTGACCACGATCCCCAAAGCCACGACGATAATCGGAAACGCCGTGGACAACATCCCGACCGCCATGCCTTCGATGATGAGGGTGGCCGGACCCGTTAACGCGGCGTCCGCGATGCGTTGGGTGGGCTTATAAAGCGCGGAGGTAAAAAATTCCGCGGATAATCCGATCAGTAATCCCGCCACAAGTCCCGTGACAATGGCCCAGGCAATGCCGGTATGATCTGGCCCCAGTATCGCGCGGACCAAAAAATAGATCAATACGGCCGTAAGCCCCGACGCCGAAAATATCCCGCGGCGTAGCGCCATCAAAAGCGCGCCTTGCGAAGCCTCTTCCTCCCCGCGGCCATAGGTCCCCTCCCCGCGGGGAGCCTTTGGCCGAGGGGGAGGAGCCTTTGGCCGCGTGCGCACAAAAACCATCCCGACCATCGAAGCCAGGATACCGACGGCGGCAATAACCATGGGAATAATAACACCCGGCACCCCCAGCCCCGCCGATACGCCCAAAGCGGCCGTGGCCACGATCGATCCGACGTAGGATTCGTACAGGTCAGCGCCCATCCCGGCCACATCCCCGACGTTATCCCCGACGTTATCCGCGATGACCGCCGGATTTCTGGGGTCATCTTCCGGGATCCCCGCCTCCACCTTGCCGACGAGATCCGCGCCCACATCGGCGCCTTTCGTGAAAATGCCTCCGCCCACACGGGCGAACAACGCCTGAAAACTTGCCCCCATCCCGAAAGTCAGCATCGTGCTCGTCACCGCCGTGACCTTGTCCATTCCCGTCGGTAACGGATAAGCGGAATAATACCAGTCCAAACTATAATACCAAAGACTTAAGTCCAGAAGCCCAAAGCCGACGACCACGAAACCCATCACGGCGCCGGCGGAAAAAGCGAGCCTTAATCCGGCGTTCAAACTCCTCCGGCAGGCATTGGCGGTGCGGGCGCCCGAAGAGGTCGCCATGGTCATCCCGCAAAACCCGGCGAACGCGGAGAAAAAAGCGCCCGTCAGAAACGCGAAGGGAACAAAAATCACCGTATACTCAAAAAAAGCCAGGACCAATAACAGGACAAAAACAATGGCAAAAAATATCCCCGACACCTTGTATTGCCGCTGCAGATACGCCATGGCACCCTCACGCACCGCGCCCGCGATCTCTTTCATGCGCGCGGTCCCCTCGTCATATTTGAGGACCCGCAACGCAAGGAACAGGGCGAATCCCAACGCGGCCAGCGCGGACAAAGGCGCCATTAAAAGAAAATTCTGCATGCTCGCTTCCTCCTAAGACGTTATCCCCGGTTAGGTTTGGTCCCGTGGTTGGCCTTTTTCGAACGCCAGCTTAATTTTCCTCTGCGTTTTCTCTTTTTACTCATCGGTACACCCCTTCCTTAAATTCTGTGATTTCTTTAAAATGCCCGTTCATCCGCCTTCGCAAAAGAATACTTAATGATAATTGCTACGGCGAGATTCCGCCCGGCAAGATTTCAGCGGATGACCCCGACGAGTATGGCAAAATTATCGAAGAAAATTTTGCCATATCTTACGAGTCGGGGTAAACCCGAATACCACGGGGCTCCATTATACGCAAAATCGTTCGGGAATCAATACTTTCCATCTTAACTAACTTAAAAACTGGTCTTGACAAACCCGACCACCTAACTTTTTATGGGCTTATTAATTTTTTCAATGGAGAATTCTAGAAGCCTTATTTAGTTTCAGTAATAAGTCCATGTGATTCATAGACCTTTTTCGCAAAAGCTACTGTAACCAAAGCAATCCTTTGCTCTAGCCCTTCCAACAAAACAGTATCACATCTTCTGACTATTTCTCGAGGTTTGCCCTTTGTCAAATCAAACACATATCCAACAAAATCATCCGAGAAAGGAATTAACGGTTTTTTCTCTATTGTACCCGTGGTTCTATTCTGCTTTAATCTCAACTCAATTAGCTCTTTTGTCTCTTCCTTGCTTAATGGTTCCAAAGTAATTACATTGTCCTTCCTGTCCATAAATGGCTGTATCGGACCACCCTGGCTCTTTTCCCTTTTTTGCAAATCAACTGTTAATCGTCTCCAGCCATCCTCTGAAATACCAAAAAAGAATATCATATTCGCAGTATCTCCTAACTTAAACGCCTTATCATGAGACTGCTGCAAGTCATGTATTCCTCTTAATGTGTTAAATGCCAAAGAAATTTTCGCGCCTCGCATTTGGCTAAATATATACTCTACCTCATCTACAGAAAGTAGAAGGCTGTCAAAATTAGCTTTTTTCAATAAATACAAGAATGCCAACAAATAATCCTTAGCTTTGTCTGTAGAATCCAATTTTCTTCCCACTCCCAACTGACGCAACTCTTTTGTATCAAGAACATGGTCACTGGTTAAATAATCCAAAGCCAATTTATCTCCTTTTTTTACTTTTTCAAAAACAATAGCTGGTTCAGGCAGTAAATCTTTGAGATGGTCAAAATAACTCTTATCTACTTTTGATAAGATTCCCTTGAGGCTTTTTAGGTCAAATTTGTCAAAAACTCTTTGAATGAATTCTAAACCAAACTTTCTAATGCTATCTTCTGGAAGTAGAGTGATGGAAATTGGGAGAATATTCTTAAAATTTTCCTCTGTATCCTTAAAAATATTATACAAGGAGAAGGATTTGCCTACCCCATAATCCCCGATAATGAAGTTGAACGAGTTGCCTTTTTGGCCTGCTCTTTGCCTTATAATTTGTTCCCATGCTTTTTTCTCCTTCTTGCGACCAGCCATAGGTGCAAAAAGATCAACCTTAGAAGCAAATGGGTCAACCTTCAATTTATATTCTGTCTCCATAAAGGACTTCATGTTTTTCCCTCCTTGTTTAAAAATCTTATTGAAATTGTTCTATAATAATTATTTTCATGTATGAATGTTTTTTCTTCAGCTCCCATTGCCCTGCCTAGCGATATTATATATTCATCCGTAGCGAATTTGATACCACCCAGCATTACATCAAATTGGCGCTCTGTAACAATCAAATTATGGTTTGAATAAAACGCTGTTGACACGGCCGTTCGGATGTCCGCTATATCAACTATAGGTACGTTTTCCTGCTTTTTAAATATTGACTTATAGGCATCAAAAAATAACTTTTCAAACTTGTCTTTTTTAGTTTCCATATCCAAGTCGATCTCCACCTGAGACAATATTACTCTTGCAGTATCTATTTTTTTATTTTCCTCTGCCAGTAATCCTGTCTCCAAAAGCATGGAAACCCAATGGTTAATTCTTTCTCTGGCCTGTTTTTTTGAGGGCGCCTCTATTTTCTCGTTCTCAACTAGATTCTGTTTAAGGTTGCTAAAATCTATATTCTTTTTTGCAATCGTTTTAAGAATTTTTATATCTGCATCATCTATTTCAGTCAGTACAGCCCTAAAAACCCTTAGTCCCTCTTTTTCGGATTTCTTCCGAGCAACAACTATGAGGGTTCCATTTGCGCTTAATCTTAAATCTTCATCGTATCCTAGAATAAGACCAAGATGCCTTAAAGAAGGAATTACCATACCCCTGAATATGCTTTTTTCTTCTTTATCTCCATATAACTGAAGTATGCATTCCCGAAGGCCATCCCGGTTAAACGGATATTGCTCAAAGCAATTCATTACTTTGAATAATTTCTGGATTCTATGCTCTTTAATTAAAGGTATAATTTTCTTCTTCATTTTTTTCTCGACTTGTCGCATTCGCTCATATACTTACAATTCATGCAATGTTTTTCTCGTTCAACTAAAACGGGAACATTGGGAGGGGTATCCTTTGCTTTTTTTACGACAAGCAAAGCCTCATCTCGCCTATCTAGAAATTCCTGTCTCAAAGTGTCGTCAATTACAAATATGTATAAATGCGCGAAAGATATATCTTTTTTTCTCGTTGGGAAATAATATATGAGCCCTAAATTAATATCATTGCCTGCGCCTTTTTGGTTTTCGTAAGCTAATGCATAACCAGCAGCCGCCAAGCGGTAATAATCCTTAAATTCAAAGCCTGTTTTAATATCGCCTATAGCAGAGAGACCAGGGATAACAAAATCAGGTGTGGAAGGTGAGCTTATGCCTAATATTTTTGCGTTTGGCGCAAGTTCCATATGCTGGATTACCTCGCTGTCAGATTTATTGCCAGAGAGTTTTCGGGTAGCCCGAAGCATAACTAGTTCATGCCGCAAAGCGTAGTCTAACTGACACAGTAACCAGTTCTCATCCTCACCGGGGATAGTCTTAAATCGAGCGAGATCAGCAACTGCTTTTTTATTTTTCCTAGAAAAATCAGCCATAAAAAGTCTGACTTTCTTTGACAATTTTTCATAAGTCTTAATTCTGCTGGTTGAAGTATCATCCTTATATTTATCAGTAAAACCACATATGCAGGATTCAACAAGAAGACCTGTTACTCTCCCCCAATTTTTCGCATCTTTAATGTTCAAAACTCTCTTCATATAAATGTCTCTTCGTGAAGGACAAAAAATATTTGTAATATCTCCGACCGACAGAGGCTTCATTTTTCCGTCTTCCAGATCCCATTTGATTCCACCAGTAACGCTGACTGGCGGTTTATTTATATATCCTCTCAGTTGTATACCCTTGGTTGCCTTCTCGAATTCTTTCTCGGCATTTAATAAACTAACCTTGGGAATTATCTGCAACATTTTTTCTCCTATTTCCTCAACACAACAATATACTCATCTTCAATTAAGCCGCCATTTTTATGTCTTCTAGTAATCATGCCCCGGCTTCTAATCCTATCTTTAATTATCAACTCTCTTTTGAAGCCTACGCTTTCTCCTATCTCTGCAAGCATATCCTGCGTATTGACATCATAGCCGCATACTTTATTATTACCGACTATTAGAATCATCTCCCTGTCTTTCTTTAGCATCCTGTAGGAATTCTTCATCACAAGCACCATATCATTAAAATACCTATTCGTCATAACTGCTCTCGTTTTTGAAACATCTTTAATCTTGTCGCACAAATTATCTATAGCCTCAATATTTGTAGGTTTTATTTCCTCATCAACCTTAACCCTTTCACTTCCGATTGTTTCTTTATCCAACTCACCGAGAGATTTAGAATCAGCTAAACCAAGCCAAAGCAATTCCAATTTTGTTGTCCTAACATACTTCTGGGCAGTGATGTATGGTGGTGATGTTATTATCAATCCTATGCTATTTTCTTTAAACGCCCTTGCGCCTCTTTTTGCAATAGTTCCTCGGGCAGTTAGCTTGCCAATTTTGGGATCGCGCGAATCATCCCACACAATTCTAGCCTTAACTTTACCTTGAGCAACACCCTCTATTTCGGAAAGGCTTTTGACTCTCTTTTCATTATCCTCCACACATTGCATGAATAATTTATTAACATTAGGTCTCTTGTTCCTCTTTAGGAAATCTTTCATTTCATCATGCTTGGCTGAGGTTTTCTTATAGTTTTTAATTTTCAAAACAACTGGCGGAGGAATATTGGGGTCAGCCAAGGATACCTTTCTTACGACTGAAGAAAAACAAGCAAAAAAGAAATCCTTATAATCATCATTCTTAAGCTCCTCAATACAGGCTCTTAATCTGCCTAGCTTATTCTGGGCATTCTTTGAGAACCATAAAGAGAGATTTTCATATTCAGGGATAATTGGTACAATGCCCTTTCTTTTCAAATTTAAAAATAGATCCTCTTTCTTTTGTTGTAGTTCATTTTCATCTAAGGGAGTGGTCTTAACTTTTGCAATTAAGCGCGCCAATGGATTAATTTCAATCCCCATACAGTTTCTTTTATAGTGGGGGTGGGCGATTGATTCCAAAAGAACAGTTCCGCTGCCAGCGAAAGGATCCAACACAACATCATTCTCATCACACATCTTCGAAGATAAGAAAAATATTGGAATATAAGGTATAAGTTTTGCAGGATACTTATGAATATGATGAGTAAACACGTCCGACCTTTTTGCCCATTTCCAAGCAGAACAAAAATCGCGAAAATTAAACACAATAGGATGTTTAGTTTTTTGGTATTGGCTTTTTAGCTCACCAATCTTTTTATCAAATTCTATAATATCTGCCATCTTTGTACCTATTTACGCCCCAGGGAATACAAGATCAGCAATCCCGCCAGCGCCAAAACCATCCCGATCGCCGCGCGAAACACCAGCACCGCATCGGCCCAAAAACGCAAAATCAAGGCGATGCCGAGCACGAGTATGATACTGCCGGCAAGGTACAAAATCAATTTTGGAAAACGAGCTTTCATCTTCATCTGACGATAGTTTCCGGTTACCCGGGTATCCGGGTATCCGGGTATCCGGACGGCTTGCTTTTCCACCTGCGATGCATCCATCCCCATTCGTGCGGATAACGGCGGATATACCGCTCGATCAAATTGGTCAGCCGGGCGATATTGACGGCGACCGCCGCCTCCTCCTCATCAGGACGCTCTTCAAGCTCAAAAACCGGTTCCACCATAATGGTGTGCGAACCGTCTTTTTCCCGGATGATGAACATCGGGACGATCGGCGCCCTGGAGCGCCGGGCGAACACGACCGGGCCGGTGGCGGTCGCGGCTTTTTGTCCGAAAAAATCCACGAATACCCCGCCGTCGCTGCCGAAATTCTGGTCCAGGGGGATGAACAACACTTCCCCGCCGGACAAAGCCTTGAGGGCGTTGATCACGCATTCCCGCCGGGGGACAGCGTAAACCGTATTGACCCCGCACTCGCTCCTGCGCCGGAACAAATATTTCTCCAGCGCCGCGTCGCGCGCCGGGCGGATGATCGAAGCGGTCTTATAACCCTGGCGCGCGCAACAAAGCATCATCAAAGGAAAATTACCGAAATGGGCCGTGACCGCGATCACCCCGCGGCCTCGCGCCAACGCGTTTTCTAGATGTTCCTTACCTTCCCAGCGCACCATCCGGTCGGCCAGTTGCGGATGCGACATAAAATAAAGCATCTCGATCATGCCGTACCCCAGACTTTCAAAACATCGCCGGATGATCCCGTCTATTTCACGGGAAGGCTTTTCTTTACCGAAAGCGATTCCCAAACTTTCCCGGGCGATTCTCCGCTGCCTGAGCGTGAACCGGAAGCCCACCGCGATCAGGCAACGCGCGAAGAATTCCACCATGCCAAACGGCAGACGGTCAAGGATCCACGCCGACGTGAACAGGCCGTAACGCGCCAGGGCCCGCTGAAAATTCTTTACATAACGTTCAAAATTCATGAAATTTCCACTGGAAGGAAGACGCGGACTGGCCCTACCTTGACTCTAGAATCGCGCGAATCGTCGAGATCAGGCGTTTCGGCTGAAAAGGTTTCGTCAAATGGGCGGCGGCGCCCACTTCCCGTTCCGCTTGTATATCTTCATCGGCATCTTTTGCGGTCATAAAAACGACCGGGATGCTCTTGGTGCCCTCATTGGCCTTAAGGGCCTTGCACACTTCTCTTCCTTTCATTTTCGGTAAAAACACGTCGAGAATGATCATGTCCGGCTTTTGGGACGCGGCGATCTGCAATCCCTCCTCGCCCGTGCCGGCGGTCAAGACGGAACAACCGTGCGCGATCAAGACCGGACGAATGGTCTTGATGAAGGCCTCATCATCATCGATCAAAAGCAGGCTGTACCATTTTTTAAATTTCTTGTCGTGAAAATACATCCGGATGCCCGACTGGCTGAAATATAAAAAAACGATGATGTTCATGAAAATATAAGCCAGAGGGACAATGTCGATCTTGGGGATATATTTGAAAAAAAGCACGACGAACATGATGGCGTTCATGATCACGATCAGCTGGCGCCCCCACTCCTTGAGGGAAACGACGGCGACCGCGCCGATGAACATAACGCCGAAGATGCCGATATAAATATACGTGCGCAGCGGCAGATCTTCAATGCCGGCAAAACGCAGGAAGACCAAGAGCGAGGTGGCGTACAATACGGCCAGCCCGATCCCGATGATCTTCAGATCATAAATTTTCTTAAGCATGACTTCTCCTCTGGCCCTTTACGCCCGTTGCGCTTTTGCTTTGATCGAATATACCGCGGCCGTCAAGAATAATAGCCAAACAGCCGGCAATAGATAGAGAAGCGGCAGAGAAACCTGCCGCTGTGTACTCACATTCCACAATCCAAACGTCAGCGACATAACGACAAGCATCGCCACCGCGTGGAAAACGCGCCACAACTTATGCCCCAAAAGAGAAACGACGCCGATCAAAAAGGAAAGCAGCGACGCGAACGCCGCGACCCACATAAACCAATCTTCCAGGGCGTAAGCAGACAAACTCCGAACCTGCCATTTGCTGATCATCACGGGGACGAAAAACAACAGCGCCCGCGCGCCGACCACGATTTCCGCCCACCATAAAATCTGTAATCCTAACGAGTTAGATTTCATTGCCCCTTTCTCCTGTGTTTATTATAAACGTTCCTTTAAGAGTGAAAAGCCCTAAATTTATTTTCTTGGAAGTCGCTTTATTGGCCAAGATCATAACTGACGTTTCGGCCCTTACTTTTGAGGTTCTGGACCAGCACTTTTTTCTCAACAAGGTCCGATATTTCACGAAAGGCCGTGGCACGGCTTGTCTTTGTCAACGAAACATATTTGCGCGTCGTTAAACCGCCCTGGAACTGCCCAACACCCGCGCCTAGAAGACGATTAACAACTTTTCGTTGACGTTTATTCATGGCCGTTTGACTGTGTCTTTGCCAAAATTCTACTTTCGCCAAAACTTTTGCGATGATCGTTTCTGATCTTTCCATCGCCCGTATCAGACAACCCAAAAACCACTCTAACCATACGGTAATATCACTGCCGCCTTTGGATTTGGAACATTTTTCCAGGACGGCATAATAGGCATTTCGCTCTTCCATGATCTGGGATGAAAGGCTGTAAAACCTCACCGGCAATTTTTCATCCTGGGCCAACGCCATATCGGTCAATGCCCGGGCAATGCGTCCATTCCCGTCCTCAAACGGGTGGATAGTGACAAACCAAAAATGCGCGATCGCCGCGCGGAAAAAACCTTCGGTATTTCCAGGGCTCTTTTTCCACCAGGCAAGAAAATTCGCGATCTCTTGATCAACCTTATCCCCGGGAGGAGCCTGAAAATGAACCATCTCGCGGCCCACCGGCCCGGAAACAACCTGCACATCCGTGCCACGCCATTTTCCCGCACGAATTTTATGTAAACCGGAATAACCGGTCGGGAATAAAGCGGCCTGCCAGCCTTTAAGCCTTTTGCCGGTAAGCGGCTTGGCATAATTTTTAGTCGCGTCAAGCAAGATTTCCACCAATCCGTCAATAGGACGCTCGGCGCGCGGCAATCCGGCTTGCGGCAATCCCAAATGCCGGGCTACGGATGATCTGACCGAGTCTCTGTTTAAGACCTCGCCTTCAATGGCCGAAGTTTTGACGGCCTCTTCGGTCAAGACCTCGGCCTGCGCCTCATGGGTCAGCGCAAGCCCCAGAGATCTCACCCTGGTCAGGATCTTCCCCTGGGTTTGCCTTGCCTTTCCCAGAAGCGGCAAAAGCGCGTCGCTTTGCCAGGAAAAGTCCGTCCAATGCTTATTTTGCCAGATATATTGAACGCCCATAATCGCTTCACTTCCTGATACAATTATAACCCCTGATCGCTTCAGAGGCAAGCAAAAATTTAGTTTTGGCGGGGGATTAACTGAATAATATCAATGTTTTTTAGGTTCGTCGATTATTTTTTTAGTCCCCGCTGACCCCACTTGCTTAGAGTGCGCACCAATGGTTAATTAGACAGCGTCCTTTAAACTCCAGCCAATCGCTTTCGTGGTTGTGGCAGTCGCCCCTCGTCCCTAAAGGGACTCCCTACGGTCGCATAAGCGCTTGAAAATTTCTTCCCTAACTTCGTTCAGAAATTCTCTGCGCATTGCTCGGGGTAAAATTTGCTCCTCTTTCATAATTGAGGAAAGGAGCAAAATTTAGGTTAGAAAAAGTTGCAAAACACATTTTGAGCTTGTTGGACTCATTGAGTTTATTGGGTTCATTGGATTGGTTGAGATAACTTATCCACCATTACCTCTTCCCGGGCCTTCTCCAATGCTTTTAAAACTTTCTTCTGCCATTTCGGGAACAAAGAACTAAAAACCTTTCTTATCGTATCGATTTCCCCCTTATCAAGCAAAGCCTTTAAAATTTCAACGGCGGCATTTCTATCCTTCAGCGCTTTATCTTCCCTGGGCCGGCGCTGGGAAATGATCAGCTTGTGAAGCGCAAAATTGGCGGGATGAGGCAACAAAACATCAAAATTTGTAACTCTCGCCTTAATCACATTGTCGGTCAATAGGCTCAAAAATCTCAAAGCAACGGCATTGACGCCCAATTTAGGCAGCGGGATTGGTCTGTCCGTACCTTTTCCTTTCTCCGGCGACAAGAATTCTATCATTAAATCGGGGTGTTCCAACCGCATATATCCTTTTGTCCCCGCGTAACCAATGACAAACCCGAGGTCTTTTAACAGCCCGGGGATATTCACATTGACTTTAATTCTATTCGGGTAGGGGATCAAAAAATCCACATCTCTTGTTTGGATGGTCGAGGGATACTTTATCCCCGCGAAATATTCTTTATAAAAAGGGATACACCAACTGCCGATAAGGATAATCTCTTTCAGGACTGTTGCCTTCTGCAATCTCTTGAGGACCTCAACACACAATTCATACTGATTCTTTTCCACGCAAGGTGCTCCTGAGAAACCTGATCTGTTTTTTTACCCTGGATAATAAATTCCTGTATTTGGCCCTGTAAGCTTTTACTTCCTTGTATTTTCTTATTTCTTCATCCGGCACCTTTCCTTTATAGATAAATTTCACCTTTCCTTTCTGCCGTAATAAAAGATAGTGATATTCGTGACCCTTGACTTTCTTCTTGATAAGGCTGCCTTTGGGCAGCTTTGCCAATTCCCGCTCGTAATTTTTCTTCATCCGCACGGAATTTTCAAGCTCTTCCTTGAGGACCCCTTTGATGACTCCCATACAGGCTCTCCATTAAATAGTTACCATACAAATCATTGAATAGTATATATTGTATGACAACTAATGTCAAATAAAAAGTTACCATACAAATCATGTAATCCAAACATATGTATGGTAACTACTCCTTTCCAGCCTCTTCCTAAAAAAACAGTGGCAGGGGTGGATTTTGTCCCATCATTTTCTCTCGCGGGCGGTCGTCTTTTGGCCATTGGCAAATGGCCGTTGGGTATTTGGGCGCTTGATTCATAGTCGTTCCCCTTTCGGTTTTGGAAGAATCGGACGGCGCGGGGGATTGACTTGGTTTAAGTCGTTATTTTA
>CAYIMR010000010.1:0-15718 GCA_964364455.1 uncultured Planctomycetales bacterium
ATCTGCTCCGGCGTGAAGCCTTGCGTCGCGGCGAGATATTTTTGGATCTTATCGGCCGTCATATCTGGAATGTCGGTGTATTATCGACCTCACGTTTGCGGTTGCAGATATCTTCAAAGGTGAATTTTTCCATTGCTTTCAAGAATTCCTGATTCACTTCCCGCCAAATGGGGCTGAAGATCGGATTGCTTTTTTCATCTCGGGAGTTATTGGCGTCTTGAAAATTCTCCATAATGTCATTTAGCTTAATTTCCCGTGGTAATTTTCGCAAGAGATATCCTCCTTTTTTCCCGCGGACGCTTTCCACGTACCCGATCTGTTTTAAATGGATCAGGATCTGGGTCAGGAATTTCTGCGGAATTCTCTGGCGCCCCGCGATCGCTTCCGCCTGCAATGGTTCTTGATTCGGCCAATGCAGGGAAAGTTCCAGAAGGGCGCGGCACGCGTAATCGATTTTGGCGGAAATTTTCATGGTCCAGTTAATCTCGACTAAGTTAATCGTCTTAGTAAAGTATATACTGCTTTATGAAATTGTCAAGGGTTCCTTTTGCAGACGGGCAACGATCTTGGCGCTTCCGGACGGCATTGGATACTCAACTAACTCTCTTATCGGCAGCCATTTACGCAGAGAATTGGCTTTGGGATAAGACTTTGGCTGGCAGTGGAATACGCGCAGGTTTACCCGAAATTGGGTGTAAAAATGTTGAACGTTCATTAAATAGCGGCTTGAGGTGACCTCAATATCAAGCTCTTCTTTTAGTTCCCGCTTCAAGGCCTCTTGAGGGGTCTCTCCCTTCTCGATCTTGCCTCCGGGGAATTCCCAAAGGTCGGCCAGCAAGCCTTTGGACGGACGTTTTTGGACCAGATATTTATTTCCTCGTTGCAGGATACCGATGGCAACGTCCAAATCTTGAATGATCCGTTTCCTGGGTTTAGGGATGATCTCCTGGATGCCTTTTCGATAAGCGGTGCAATGGGCTTTCACCGGACATAATAGACAGAGCGGTTCACGGTTGCGGCAGATCAGGGCTCCTAATTCCATCAGGGCTTGATTGAATGTCCCCGCGTTTTTACGTGGGATAGCTTTTTGCAGAAATTTTTCTATACGCTGATCTTGGGAAGTATCCGCGTATCCGCCCAAAGCCAGCAGGCGCATCACCACACGCCGGACATTGGCATCGATGATAGTACAAGGAAGATCAAAGGCGATGCTGGCTACGGCGCCGGTCGTGTACGGGCCAAAACCGGGGAGTTGTCTAAGTTGTTGTGGATCTCCGGGGAGTTTCCTTCCATGTTCGGTACATATGGTTTGCGCGGCTTTGTGGAGGTTCTTGGCGCGTTGGTAATATCCCAGCCCCTGCCAGGTTTTGAGAATTTCCTGCAAGGGAGCGTTTTTTAAGGCTTTAACGGTCGGGAAAGTTTTGATCCATTTCTCGTAGTAAGGGATGACCGCGTTGACGGTCGTTTGCTGCAGCATCACTTCGGAGATCCAGATCTTGTACGGATCGCGGGTCTCACGCCAGGGCAGGCGGCGGGCGCTCTTCTTGTACCAGCCGGTCAGGCCGCGGCTAAACGATGTCCGTTTGTTCATCGAGTAATTTCAGGAAAATATCGACAAGATAATTTTGCTGTCCGATGGGTTTGGTAATCCGGAATTTCACGTCAGGATGGTTCTGGCGGGCTTGCCGGATGATCTGGGGGATATCCTCACCCGCGTGCCGTCCGGAATTAAGAAAATTCATCAGGAGGGTGATCTCCGTCGCTCCTTTTTGCGCGCACTGTTTGATCCCTTCAGGGATATCCGGTGATTCAATCTCCAAAAAAGCCGGCTGGACGATCCCGATCCCGCTTTTTTTCTTAAGCTGCGCGGCCACGGCTTCGATCTCTTCCCGGGCCTGGGGCGCTTTGCTTCCGTGGGAAACGAGCAGGATTGATCTCATATTTGAATGGCCTTGACGGGTTTGGGTGAAAGCGAGATCTTTAGCGTCGCGTGGAACGGGAATGCCAGCTGCACATGCGTTCCATCGACAAAGACATTTCCGTCATGCATCAGGGAAGTCACTTTGATGGTTTGCCCGCCGGCCAAAACCCCGCCCTTTAAGCGGTACGGGGGGTTGACGCCCTGATACAATTCCCGGGGCATATATTGGAATTTTTTTTCCGTTATGTTCAGGATTTTTCCCCCCGCTGATTGGATGGCGCCGGAACTGCCCGCTGGCGCCGCGACCCAAAGACCGGAACTGCGCTGTTCTTCCTTAATATTCCCTATACTCAGATAATACCGGCTTACCGCGGCGGGATTTTGATGGCAGATCAGGATATCGTTGAGGCAATCGATCGGCAGGGAAAGGCCGTCAATCTTCAGACGCAACCGTTGCCAGGAATCCAGACGAACGTTCTTCCCCGCGATGATCCGCCGGATGATCCTTTCAAAGTTTTTTTGTGTCGCGACGCACAATTCTCCCACACTTGTCCCCGGCGCCGAGTTGACGCCCAGAATGACCTGGGTATTTGTATGACGGGCGGCTTCCAGGAATGTCCCGTCGCCGCCGACGGTGATGACCATGCCGTAGTGCTCATAAGGGATCTTTCGCCCGCGGGCGTATTTTGAGTAGTTTATTCCGCATTTGCGGAGAACTCGCTCAACCGTTGCCAACGTTCGTAAATGTTCGTCATGGGCTTTTTTGTAACGGTCGATCTCCGCGCGTGGATGCCCTTTGCGGGAATAGATCGAATAGGCGCTTTTTTTGCAGAGGAGCAATACATTGCGATCGAGCAGATGTGCCATCCTACTTCCTTCCGTTCAAATTGTTAAAACGAACCCTGTCAGAAAGCTCCTTGATCGACCCAAAGACCGCGTCGGCTTCTTTAAGGTATTCGCGAGGCAATGAGGTTTCCAGCGCGAGACACCGCAGTCCGGCGCGTTTGGCGGACTGGATGCCAAAGGGCGCGTTCTCGATAACAACGGCCTCGCCAGCTTTGAGGCCGAGTTTTTTCAGGCTTTGCAGATACGGTTCGGGATGGGGTTTGCCGTGCTTCACATCGCTGCCAGTCACGATGACCGAAAAAAGCCGGCGCAAGCTTGCTGGTAATATCTGGCACATTTCATGATGGGATGTGCCGGTCACCAGCGCCAGACGGAAATTATTTTTATGTAATTGTTTTAGAAACGTTCTTGCTCCAACAATAAATCGCAAGCGGACGATTTTCTTGAAATAGGCTTCTTTTTCCTTCAATATTTTATGGGCTTGGCCGTCAGCAATGGGCTTGCCGTATTGTGCCGTGAGTTCGCGGACGCTGTGGATGCCGGGTTGTCCTTCGCGGCAATACACGTCATAATGCGTCACCGGGATCCCTATTCTATTGAGAATGACTTTCCAGGAGCGGAAATGGTCCGGCATGGTGTTGGTGATGACCCCGTCCATGTCCAGGATAATGGCGTGGATGTTCAATTTTATTTTTGTCATGAATACGATTATATTAAGGGCGAAATAAAAGGAGTGGAACATGCCGAGGCGGGATAAATAATTTTACGAATTATTAGCGGCTCTGACCCCGTCTTGCCTTCATTTCTTCCCGCTTGTCTTTAAATCTCTGCATTTGGTCGGCAAGTTTTTTTTTCTCAGCTTCTCTTTTTTCCTGTTCAATGCGGGCCGCTTCTTCCTTTCGCTGTTGCTCGGCGAGCCTTCTTTCTTGAGCTGCCCGTTCCGCCGCCCGTTGTTCTTCCTCGATCTCTCGCAGTCTTTCTTTCTCCGCCAATGCTTTCTGCATTTCCAATTCCGCCTCATTTTGTTTCAGCGTTTTATACTCCCGCAGAAAACTTTCTTGCTCTTCCGGCGTGCCGTCATCCCAGTCTTTTTGATATCGCGCGGCGAATTTTTTACGTACTTCGACGTTTACGGTACGTTTTAGGCCGGAAGATGTGTCAGTGGGTGCGGAGACCTCGGCCCCGCCCGCGTGTAATTTCTTCGTGGTTATTTTTAGGGAGGTTCTGACAAAATCCCGCTTTTCCCTGGGATCGGCGCTTTCCCAGGTTTTCCCGGTGGATTCCTGGAACTTGGCGCGGAAGGCGTCCATCGGCATTTCTTCGGCAAAAGACACCCGGTTCACGCACGCGAACGTCAGCGCAAAAGCGGTTATCACAAATACAATATGTTTTTGAAGAAATTTTATGAACATAGGCATTGAGGATCCTTTTAAAATTTGGTTGAAATGAACTTGCCGTAGCAAGTATAACATGCTTCCTTAAGGCAAGGCGAGTGTTAAAATCAAAAAAGCAGTTTCAGGCCGATGGCAAATAGCGCCCCAAGGACGATTTTGTGGAATACTTCTTGTTTTATCCGGGTCAGAAGCAGTTTGCCCGTGCGCACACCCGCGTAGGCAATAATGGTCAAAAATATCAGAAAAAGACAGGAAATGCTTTGTTCCGCTCCCACCCACCCGGCCAGGTAAGTGGGAATACGCGTCAGATCGACCACGAAAGCGATCAGTGCCGCGGTCGCGACATAATTTTCTTTCGGCAGCCCGAAGCTAAGCAGGAACATCGAACGCAGCGCCCCTCCCAGACCGATGAGACCGGCGAAAAATCCGGAGATGCTTCCACCCAGAACGGCGTTTACGGGATTCGCCGGGACACGAAAATCCGGCCTCACAAAAGAAAACGCGGAAAATACGATCAGAAATACCGCCAGCACTTTCGTCAAGATTGCCACGGGCCAGATGGAAATAAAGCGCGCCCCGATAAAGGCGAAAAGAATACCAGGCACGCCAAATATGGCAAACACCTTGTAATCGATGTGCGGAAGGAATAATTTAACTTTGAGAATGTTGTTGAGCAAGTGAAAGCACGCCACCCAAAAGATGGCCGACTGGAAATCGACAAAAAATACCGCGATCGGCACCAAAAGCGTTGAACTGCCGAACCCGGCCACTGTCGCGAACAGGGCCGAGAGATAAGCGGCTGCCAGGAATAAACCATATTCAAGCATGGTTGCGGTCCCTTATCCAATTTTGAATTTGCGTTTTGCGGGAATTTATTTTTGGCATCGGGCGTTAATTTACTTTGGGTCAGAAACGACGGATTGGAATTGCTTTTCAAGGCTGACCAGTTTTTCTTTTGTCTTTTCGAGAGCGGTTTCTTTCTCAAAAAGTTTTGTGCGTACCATGGCCAGTTGTTCCTGCAGAGTTGAGATATCCGCGTTGCTGGCGTCGATCGTTCGGGTGGCGTCTTTGAGTTTGCCTTGGTAGATCGCGAGGATCTTTTCCCATTGATCAAGGGCCTGGTCCTTGGCGGCGATGAGGCCGTTGATCTCTTTTGTATGCAGGGCCGTGTCCGCCTGCAAGGCGGCAAGTCCCTCCTGCAAGGACTGGATCTGCACGTTCTTTTCTTCCAGGATCTTTTGCCCCAATTCCTGACGGGATTGCAGTTCCGTGTACGCCTCATGCAGGGAGCCCAGTGCGTTTATTTTCTCACTTAGTATCATTTCCCGTTCAGTAAGCTTAAGCGAGAACTCAACGACTTGTTTTGTTATAGCCGTGATCTTGTCATCTTTATGCTTTACATCTTGTTGCAAGGTCTCGACCTGCTTGCGCAGCTCGCTTAATTCCTCCCGCACGCCCGCGATCTGTTGCCATGCTTCACCGGGATCGTTCACTCTTGGGGGACGTGACACTTGCGTGTCCGGCTTTTGGGGTTCCTCCCGCAGGGAGCCTCTCGGCCTGCGGGAGGAGCCTACCGGCCGCAGCCATGCGAGTTGTTCTCGCACGCACAATAGTTCCCGTGATAACCTTTCTTTTTCCGTTATTAAGGATTTGTTTAAAGCTTCCAGGGTGCTTGCGGAAGAAACGCCTGCGCCACGATCGTCTGTCGAAAACAAAGAGCGGTCCCGGATGGCCTGAAATTTTTGGTCGATCAGCGTCTGCGGGTAATTTTGCTGGATCAATGAGGTGGTCAAAGCGTCGCGCTGGGCGGTAAAAAAATTCAGCCGTTTCCAGAATTTTTCATTAAAGACGATGAGGTCTTCGGAAAGAAAAAGCTGGATCCTTTGTGCGGCCGGCAAGGAACTTCGCGCGCTAATTAAGATCATGCTTTCCCGCGCCGTCTTATTGGATTGATCCAGCAGCAGCGCGCGGGCAAAATGATCAATCGCGCCCTGGATATCGCCTTGTTGGTAACACTTCTTCCCCTGGCGCACGAATTGCTCAACGATAACGGTTTCTGGACTGCCGGCTCTCACATAAAAGGAATTGGCGGTAACGTCACGGGCACAGGAATCAGGCGTGATAAACGTGCTGCAGAACAAAAGGATGAGAAGCGAGGCAAATATTGGACGGGGTATCTTGCGCGGTACTTTGTTGGACATAACGTGGCCTTGCTATCCGCACGAATCTGTCCGGATAATCTTAGCTGTTTTCTTTCTCAGCGCTTTTGGAGTCGCCTGAGGAAGGCCGCTGTTTCGGCATGTGATAATCCATCCACGCATGGGAGAACCGTTCCAGCCAGTCGGTGGAGGCCCGCTCGAAACCGATATCGCGTCCGGCTTTTTCGCTTTCGATCCAGCGGTGGCGGTTGATTTCCTCAATGACTTTTTTGTTGTTCAGGAGCTTCTTGGTCGTTTCTTCGCTCATGCGGCCCCCCTTTAGGCGATTGTTATCGCCGTTGAAAGATAAACGTCCTGGATAGCGTTTAAAAGCTTTACTCCTTCGCGCATGGATTTCTGGAAGGCTTTGCGTCCCGAGATCAATCCCATGCCGCCGGCGCGTTTGTTAATAATGGCCGTGCGGATGGCATCCTGAAGGTCGTTTTCCCCTGAAGCGCCACCGGAGTTGATAAGTCCGATTTTCCCCATGTAGCAATTTGCTACCTGGTAGCGGCACAGATCAATCGGATGGTCCGAGCTTAACTGTTCGTAGACGAGCGGATGCGTCTTGCCGAACTTCAAGGCTGTGTATCCGCCGTTATTTTCCGGCATTTTCTGCTTGATAATGTCTGCTTCAATGGTGACGCCGAGATGATTCGCCTGTCCGGTTAAATCGGCAGAGACGTGATAATCGATATTCCCTTTTTTGAAATTGGCGTTACGCAAATAGCACCACAGGATAGTAAAGAGCCCCAACTCGTGCGCGCGGCGAAACGCCTGAGAGATCTCTTCGATCTGACGATGAGATTCTTCTGAACCAAAATAGATCGTCGCCCCGACACCCACGGCGCCCATATCAAAAGCCTGCTCGACACTGGCAAAAAGCCGCTGGTCGTATTTGTTGGGATAGACTAAAAATTCGTTGTGATTGATCTTGAGGACGAAAGGAATTTTGTGGGCATATTTGCGGGATATGATCCCCATGACCCCCAAGGTCGATGTGACGGCGTTGCATCCGCCTTCGATGGCCAGGCGAACGATGTTCTCGGGATCAAAATAAATAGGATTGGGCGCGAATGAGGCTCCAGCAGAGTGCTCGATCCCCTGGTCGACCGGCAGGATGGAAAGGTATCCTGTCCCGCCCAGGCGTCCATGGTTGAACATCCCCTGCAAATTACGCAACACCGTGTTGGAACGATCGGAACTAGCGAAAATGCGGTCCACGTAATCCGGCCCCGGAAGCGTCAGGCTTTCTTTGGGGATCGTGGTGCATCTATGGTCCAATAGTATTTTGGCTTCTTCTCCCAAACGTTCGATCACATCATTCATTGAAAAGTCTCCTTTACATAACCCGGAATCCGATATTCGCGTTGTAAGTGTTACTGCGGAATGAAACAAACCCATTGTAGTTAAATTTATATTAAAAGCAAGGGAAAAAATATCAGCGGCAGGTGGTTTTTGTCAGGAAGAAAAGTCCTGTATAGGCCTTCAGAATGACCTTTTCGTCTTTTTTCCCAGTTGGTTTCATCCGGCGGCTATGCCCCAATTTGCTGTTTCATGACTTCAATGAGCGGGGCGATGTTTTCTGGGGAGAAATCGAATTTGATCCCGGCGGTTTCGAAGAGTTCAGGTAACGGGCGCGACCCCCCGAGCGCCAGCGCTTTTTTGTAATTAGCTAGCGCGGTCTTGGGGTCATTGCGAGCATTGTTCCATAGCTGCAGCGCCCCGAGCTGGGCGATCCCGTATTCGATGTAATAGAACGGAACTTCAAAGATATGTAACTGACGATGCCAGAGAAACGCGTGTTCGTCGCCCAATCCTTTCCAATCGAGAAAATTTCCGCCGAAGCGTTCATGGATGGCGAGCCAGGCATCTTTGCGTTGCGCGGAATTGTGTTGCGGGTGTTCGTAGATCCAGTGCTGGAACGCGTCGATGACCGCGACCCAGACCAGCGTTGAAACGACCCCCTGCCAGTGTTCGTTGCGGGAACGCTGTTCATCTTCGGGGCCATAAAAGACGTTGATCTGCGGGTCGGCGAGCAATTCTATGCCCATTGAAGCGACTTCGTTAAATTCCATCGGGCCGTGACGGTAATCAAGCAGGGAATCGCCCGCGCACGCCAGGGCGTGGAACGCGTGGCCGGCCTCGTGCAGTAGCGTGCGTAGATCGCCATCGACACCGACGGCGTTCATGAAAATGAACGGTTTGCGCGCCTCATCCAGGGTGGACTGGTATCCGCCCGGCGCTTTGCCTTTGCGGCTTTCAAGATCCAGCACTCCGGCCTTAACCATTGCGTTGAATTGCCGCCCCAAGCCAGGATCCAGACGGTTGAAGATCTTGACGCAGCCGTCCATCAGTTCACTGACTTTATGGAACGGCCGCAAGGGCGGTCTTCCCAGGGAATCGGCCGCGATGTCCCAGGGACGCAGTTTTTTGAGCTTCATATGTTCCCGGCGTTTCTCCAGGATCTGCCGCCACAAAGGCACAAGGAGCTTTTCGATGGACGCGTGATATTGTTTACACTCTTGAGGCGTGTAATCGAAACGGTGCATCGCGCGGAATTTGTAATCGCGAAAATTCGAAAATCCGGCATTCTCGGCGATCTTCACGCGCAGTGAAATGAGCCGGTCGAAAAGTTGCTCCAGCGCATCTTTGTTGTCGAGCCGGCGCCGGGCGGCGGATCTCCACGCGCGTTCACGCAGGCCGCGGTCGGGCTCATGCAAGAATTTTCCCATCTCCGGCAGGGTGCGTTCTTTGCCCTCAAAGACCACGGTCATGGCGCCGATCGTGGTCTGGTATTCCTGCGTGCGCAGGTCGACCTCCGTTTCCAGGGGCACGTTCTCTTCGCGGAAAAGTTCGATGTCGGCGCGCAGCGCGCGAGTGTAGACCTCATAACGCTTCGGATCCAGTTGCCACCGCGTTTGTTCTGCCAAATACTTTTTGTTCATCCGGTCTTCGAATATTTTAACGATGGGCCGGATGGTCTTGATAAAGTGCTGATACGCCAGCGCGTGCGCGGGATCATCCGTCTGGCAGGTCATGCGGATGTACAAAATAGTGCCGGTTTGGCTTAGCGCGGCCTCCAGTTCGGAGCGTTCCCGAAGCCAATCCTGTAGGGCGCGGGAAGAATCGATCGGCCGGCCCAAAAGCGCCTGAAAAAGCGGCCGCACCTGATCCAGAACGGTCAGGTCCGTTTGCGCGGGAACAAATTGACGCGGCTGATACGGGATGATATGGGTAAAATCAAGGGGTGTTGTCGTGTCCACGGCAAATCTTGCTTGACAAACGTTTGTTTTTCGATATACTTTTAAACTCAATCGCCATTAAGGGGAAACAGATGCCAAAAGAATGCGTTATATGTCACAAGGGCCCCATACCGGGTGCCAAGTATAAACGGCGCGGTCAGATCAAAAGGACCGGCGGTGCTGGTTCCAAGATCGTTGGAAAATCGTTACGCCGTTTCCTGCCTAACCTGCAACGAATCAAAATTATCCTTGATGGAACGGTCAGGCGCGTTAACGTGTGCACCAGCTGCATCAGCGCCGGGAAAATCCGCAAAGCTTAACTTCCGCTATTCACTTAATCGAATATCTTTCAATATGAGCTGTGGTGTTGGCGCTTTGTTCCATTCATCCAGGGTGATCTGGTAGGCCAGATCGATCTTTGCCCCGGGACGGATCAGTCCTCTATATTTTGCCATGCCAAAACCCACCGCCGAGATCGTGAATTGCTTTTGGTCCGTGACCCAGAATTTTAATGTATCCTTCCCCATGATCCTGGGATAGGTTTTGATTAAAACTTGCCGCGAACAAAAAATCGGCGCGGGATTCCCTTCGCCAAAGGGCTGCATCGCGTCAATGACATTTGTCAATTCCATGTTGATGCTGGCCAGCGGGATCTCGCAATCGATGCATAGCGTTGGGATCAGTTTTTTCGCCTCCAGCATGTCCTGGGCGAGTTTGTTGATCAGTTCCCTGAAGGGATCGATATTTTCTTTTTTGATAGTCAACCCCGCCGCCCCTTCATGGCCGCCGAAGGTTTCCAGATAATCCGCGCATCCCGATAAGGCGTTGTGCAGGTGAAATCCATTGATGGAGCGCGCCGAGGCCGTTCCGATACCGTCTTCATCAATGGAGATAATGACCGTCGGACGGTAGTATTTGTCCGTGATCTTGGAAGCGACGATCCCCAGGACACCGCGATGCCACCCTTCTTTGCTCAAAACAATGACCTTTTGTTCGTTGAAGTTCACGTCCTGTTCGACCAGCGACATGGCCTCATCGACAATGTCACCTTGCATTTGCTGGCGTTCCTTGTTATGGCGTTCCAGGATTTTGGCGATATCCAGGGCTTTCTGCGGGTCTTCGCTTAAAAACAGGTCCAGCGATGTGTGCGCGGTGTCCATGCGTCCGGCCGCGTTGATCCGCGGGCCTAAAATAAATCCCACGTGAAACGGCGTGATCTTCTTTCCCTTGATCTTGGCCGTTTCCAGAAGGGCCATTAACCCTTTATTTTTGGTATTCATCAACCGTGATAGTCCGGATTTAACGAGGATACGGTTTTCGCCGTGCAAGGGAACGATGTCAGCCACCGTCGCGATCGCCGCCAGATCCAGCACATCCTCATCGACTTTTCCAAGAATGGCCTGGGTCAGTTTGATGACCAGCCCCGCCGCGGCCAGGTGCTTGAAGGGATAGGGACAATCTTTTTGTTTGGGATTGATGATCGCCACGGCATCGGGCAAACGATGGTCCGGTTCATGATGGTCGATAATAATGACCTCAACCCCTGCGTCGTTAAGAAGCTTCACTTCCGCGAAAGCATTTATGCCGCAGTCTACCGCGATCAACAGGCCGACTTTCTTCCCCCGGGCAAATTCGGCGACCTCCTCGTTTAAACCATAGCCGTGATGGAACCGGTGCGGGATGTAATGGATGACCTCGATGCCCAGTTGAGTCAGGACATTGTTCAAAAGCGCCGATGACGTCACGCCGTCCACGTCATAATCCCCGAAAACAAGGACGCGTTCTTTGCCGGTCTTCGCTTTCCGGATGCGCAAGACGGCTATGTCCATGTTCTTGAGAAGAAAAGGATCGTGCAGTCCGCCAAGATCAGCGCTGAGAAAATCGCGCGCTTCTTCGGCGTTGGTGATCCCGCGGTTAATAAGGAGTTGCGCGATGATGGAAGGAATGCCGAGGGCGTTACTTAAAGTGGCTTGCAATTTTGGGTCGGCGTCATTGATACGCCATTGTTTTTGCATCTCGCGTTTTACATCCTCTCCGGGGTGCTTAAGCCCAGCAGGCGAAGGCCATTGGCCAGGACGATTTTCGTGGCATTGGCCAGGGCAAGCCGTTCGGATGACAGATTCGTATCGTCACTGATCACGCGGTGCTGGTCATAAAATTTATGGAAGGCCATCGCCAGTTCATGCAAATACTGCATGAGCGCGTAAGGGTCTAATTCATGATAGCAAACAAACAGCATGTCCGGGAAACTTCCCAATTTTTTGATCAAGTCCAACTCTGCCGGCGCGCTTAACAGGGAAAAATTGTTTTCTTTTTGCTTTAACCCCGCTTCTTGCGCTTTTTTATTGATGCTGTGGATGCGCGCGTGGGCGTACTGAATGTAATAAACAGGATTCTCCGGAGTTTCCTTTTTCGCCAGTTCCAGATCAAAATCAAGATGGGCGTTGATGTGGCGCATCAGGAAAAAAAACCGCGCGGCATCCACACCCACTTCGTCGATCACTTCCCGCAGGCTGATGAACTCCCCGCGGCGCGTGGACATCGAGACTGGTTTGCCCTCGCGGTAAATGGTGGCGAGCTGAACGATGAGGACATTGAGGGAATCGGGATTTTTACCAAGCGCCTGCGCCGCCGCTTTGATGCGCGGGATGTAGCCGTGATGGTCCGGCCCCCACAGGTTAATGAGTTTTTCGAACCCACGGTCATATTTATTTTTATGGTAAACGATATCCGGTAAAAGATACGTGTAACTGCCGTCGCTTTTGCGCACCACCCTGTCTTTATCATCGCCGAAATCGGTCGATCTGAACCAGAGAGCGGAATCTTTTTCGTAGAGAAATCCCTTTTTTTGTAAAAGATCCAGGATGGCGTTGATGGATTCTTTGGTGGCGACTTTCGCTTCGTGGGTCCAGCAATCGAAATGCACGTTGAAATCTTCCAGGTCTTTGCGGATGGCCGTCAGCAAATGGTCAACGCCATAGTTTTTAAAGCTGGCCGGGTCCTGTTTGTTGATATCCGCCAGATCTTTGATCCTGGCCTTGGCGATGAATTCTTTGGCCATGTCCTTGACGTATTCACCCTGATAGCCGTTCTCCGGAAGTTCCGCGGTACCTCCGAGCAGTTCAATGGCCCGGCATTTGATCGATTCTCCCAAAAGGTTGATCTGGTTGCCGCCATCGTTGATGTAATATTCCCGGCTGGCCTTAAACCCGATAAAGTTGAGGATATTGGCCAGCGCGTCACCGACCGCGGCCTGGCGGGCGTGGGCGACGCTTAATGGCCCCGTAGGGTTGGCGCTGACAAATTCCACCTGGACCATTTTATCCTGTCCATGTTTGGATCGGCCGTAATTGTTTCCTTCTTTAAATATCTCGCTGATGATCTCGTAAAGGGCTTTTGGGGTCAGGAAAAAATTAATAAATCCAGGTTTTTTGACTTCGATCCGGTCAATCTTTTCCCTCAACTCCGCATTGAAGGGGAGAGCCTGTGAGACGACGGCACTAAATTCTTCCGCGATGGAAAACGGCGGCTTTTGTAGAAGTTTGGCGGATTTTAAGGCGATATTGCAGGAAAATTCTCCGTGGATCTTTTCAGCAGGAATGTCCAGTTCAACGGAAGGAAGATCGACCATCGCGGGTAACTTTTCCTTCAGGGATCGTTCAATGTGTTCTTTAAGCTGGCCGCGCAGGCTGGAGAGCATAAAGTTTGGGTTCAATGTACCCCTTCGGCTCCCTCACTGAGGTTCGGTCGCCTTAGGGTGTTTTTTGTCTCACAGAAGTGAGACAAAAAACAAGGCCACAAGCCACATGCCCTGGTATGACCTGCGACTTGTGACCTGTTTTGAAACGGTTACGGTTTATTCTTTGCTTGCTTCTCCCAATCAACAGGCTTTGCGTCCTGCCAAAGATATTCCAGCTGGTAAAACTCCCTCACCCTTTTCTGGAATACGTGGGTGACCACATCCCCGGTATCGACAATGACCCAGTCGGCTTTGGAGAAACCCTCCCGCAGACGCAAACGGATATTCAATTCTTTTAACTCTTCGTGAATATGGTCAGCGATGGCACGGGCCTGCCGGTCGGTGTTCCCGGAACAGAGGACAAAGTAGTCGCAATAATTGACGACTTTGCGCATGTCCAGAACGACAATGTCTTCCGCTTTTTTCTCCGAAGCGAATCGTGCGATGGACTTGGCTGTTTCTTTTGGAGTCAA
Source organism: uncultured Planctomycetales bacterium (assembly GCA_964364455.1). Classification (GTDB taxonomy): domain Bacteria; phylum Omnitrophota; class Gorgyraeia; order Zapsychrales; family Zapsychraceae; genus UBA10015. Next base: position 13,817 of record CAYIMR010000010.1, read on the forward strand.
TGAAGCTCTGCGCTAGTAGGATTTCGCTATAATTCCTTCAGGAACGGGTCGTTCCTGGTTCTTAAGCGGGATGTTACTTCTTTTTCATTTGCTCCGCTTGAACTTTGCTTAAAACGCGCCAGCATTCATGCGTTCCCTTGGGGGATTTGGCTACGGCGAAATAGCGGCCGCTTTTTTCCTGCACCTTGTACTCGGTCGTATTGAATTTGCCCTTGGTCTTGACATCATAGAATGATAACTCTTCCATTTGCTCCTCCTTGCATGATTGCGCCACTTTTGAGAAATAAATTTAAGTAAAGTCTAACCGATATTAAATTGCTTGTCAAATCAAAAAATGACTAATTGCCGCTGTTGCGCGCGTTCAGCAGTTTTGGAAGTTCTTCGTTCTGTTTATCCGTCAGCGGACCAACGATGGCAAGGTTGTACCGCTTGCGGCGCAGGATTACTTTAGCCACCCTCTGGAGATCCGCTTTCTTGATCTTCTGGAAATCCGTGATCAGGGACTTCAACGTTTTGGTTTTGTTCTGGCTGATCAGGGTATCCCCGATCCAAAGCATGTGTTCCATGGTGTCTTCAAGGCTTAAAAGCATCTGGCCGAGCACATAATCCCGCGCGCGGGTGAATTCATCGTCCGTGACGCCCGAACGCTTGACTTTATCCAGTTCAGTGAGGATAAGGGTAACAGTTTCCACGATCTTGTGGTTATCGACACCCGCCCGGATCAGGAATGCTCCCGTATCGTGCATGGTGCGCGCCATACAGGAGATCGAGTAGGCCAGTCCCCGCTTTTCCCGTATTTCGACGAATAAGCGGCTGGACATGTTCCCGCCTAAAATAACGCTTAAAAGGCTGAGCGCGTGACGGTCTTTATCGTGTTCATCATAGCCAATGGCCCCAAAGGCCAGATGCATCTGCTCGATTTTTTTAGGGAAGAGATGGATACGCGGTTTTGTTTGGGAATTATCGGCCTTGAGATAAGTCGGTTGCGCTTCCTTGGGCAATTGCGCGAAGCGTTCTTTTGCCAGACGTACGAGTCGGGCATGATTTAAATTCCCGGAGGCGGCGATCACGATATTGCCCGGCGTATAATAGGTTTTGTGAAACCGTTTGATATCGTCCTGCGATAAGGCGTTGACGGTTTCCGTCGTTCCGGCCAGATTTTTGCCCAGAGGATGGTCAGGCCACAAAAGACCGTCCAAAAGTTCCATCACCGCGTACTGCGGCAGGTCCCGGTACATTTTGATCTCTTCCACAACGACCGTTTTTTCCTTGGCGATGTCGGGATCGGCGATGCTGGGATGAACAACCATGTCGGCTAAGACATCAAAGGTCTTTTTAAGATGTTGGGTGGGAATTTTGGCGTAGAAGCATGTCTGTTCTTCGGAGGTGAAGGCGTTCAATGTCCCTCCGACCCCTTCGATCGATGTTTTAATGACTTCGCAAGGATATTTTTTGCTGCCCTTAAAGAGAATATGTTCGAGGAAATGGGCCGCGCCTTTGACGCGGTCTTCCTCATGCCGGCCGCCGACGCCGATCCAGAAGCCCAGCGCGATGCTGTCGCGGTCTTTCATATCGTGGGTGACCAGCCGTAAACCGTTCGGTAATGTTGTTTTGGTGTACATTACGATAAATTCCGTGATAATTTCTGGACAAACCTGGCCACATTGGCGACCATTTGTTTCTTCCCTTTATTCTGGGCGATCGCGTTGACAATGGCGCTTCCTACGATAACGCCATCCGCCGCCCTGGCGGCCATTTTTGCCTGGGCCGGCGTGGATACGCCGAATCCGACGCAGATCGGTTTGTGTGTCAATTTCCGCGCCAATTTGACCTGCCCTGTGATCGTACGGGGGAGTTTTTGCCGGGCGCCGGTGACGCCGGTCAGCGAAACATAATAAATAA
>CAYIMR010000010.1:15818-19246 GCA_964364455.1 uncultured Planctomycetales bacterium
CGGGGGAGTTTTTGCCGGGCGCCGGTGACGCCGGTCAGCGAAACATAATAAATAAATCCGGTTGACGCGTTAACGATGTGTTTCATCCGGCGCTGGGTGGTTGTCGGCGCCAAAAAGAAAACGGTGGCCAGTCCGTTTTTCCGGGCCGCGCGGATCAGGCCGTGCCCTTCTTCGGGCGGCAGGTCCGGGATGATCAGTCCGTCTACCCCACAGGCCTTTGCCTCGCGCGCGAAACGTTCTTCACCGTAATGAAAAACCGGATTGTAATAGGTCATTAAGGCGATCGGGATCTGTGATCGCTGACGGATGCGTTTGACCGTGGCTAGGATATTCTCCAGATTGACATGCTTTTTCAAAGCGCGCTGGGAAGCGGCCTGGATCGTCGGCCCGTCGGCCAAAGGATCGGAGAACGGCACGCCGAGTTCAACGATGTCCACGCCGGCGCCTTCAAAAGCCAGCACAAGCCGCCCGGTCGTCTTTAGATCCGGATCCCCGGCGGTGATGAACGCGATGAAAGCCTTTTTTTTTCGTGCTCTTAATTTTTTGAATTTTAAATCAATACGATTCATTTACCTGACACCTATATCAAATTTTTAATTATTCCCATATCCTTATCTCCTCGTCCGGACAAGCAGACAATGACGTTTTTCTGTCCTCTAACGCCGCGGGCGAGTTTTTCCAGATAGATGATCGCGTGCGCCGTTTCCATGGCGGGGATGATCCCTTCCATGCGGGATAAAAGCTTGACACCGGCGATCGCCTCTTTGTCCGTCACGGTTACATATTGCGCGCGGCCGATTTTTTGATAATAGGCGTGCTCGGGGCCGACGCCGGGATAATCCAGTCCCGCGGCGATCGAATGGGCCGGTTTGATCTGGCCGTCTTTGGTCTCCAGCACGCGGCTTTTGCTGCCGTGCAAAACGCCGACCTCCCCTTTTTTCAAGGACGCGGAATTTTGGTCCGTGTTAAGCCCGAGGCCTGCCGCTTCGACACCGATCATGTGGACTTTGCGGTCGTTGAAAAAAGCGTGGAACAATCCCATCGCGTTACTGCCACCTCCAACGCAGGCGACCAAATAATCGGGCAGGCGCTTTTCTTTGCGCGCAAATTGGCGGCGCGCTTCGCGGCCGATGACCGCCTGGAATTCCCGGACCATCAATGGATAGGGATGCGGGCCGGCCACGGAGCCGATAATATAAAATGTATTACGGACGTTGGTGACCCAATCGCGGATGGCCTCGTTCATGGCGTCTTTAAGCGTCTGCGAACCGCTGGTCACGGGGACGACCGTTGCGCCCAAAAGTTTCATCCGATCGACGTTCAAGGCCTGGCGCTCGACGTCTTCGGCACCCATATAAATGACGCATTCAAGCCCCATTAATGCCGCCACCGTGGCGGTGGCGACCCCGTGCTGCCCGGCGCCGGTCTCGGCAATGATCCGGGTCTTCTTCATCCGCCTGGCGAGCAAAACCTGGCCTATCGTGTTGTTGATCTTGTGGGCGCCAGTGTGCAGAAGGTCTTCGCGCTTGAGGTAGACTTTAAGGGTTTTAAGGTGCTGACTGAGCCGTTGGGCCAGATACAGTCTTGTCGGCCGGCCCGCGTATTCCCGCAGGTAATATTGAAATTCTTCCCGGAAGGAACGGTCTTTGAGCGCGCCCCGAAATACCTTTTCCAAGTCCTCCAAGAGCGCCATCAGGGTCTCCGGCACGTATTTGCCGCCGAACTCCCCGAAATATCCTTTTTTGTTGGGCAATGACATGGATTTTATTGAACCATAAATTCAGGGTGAAGTCAAAGAATTGCTTGCCGTATATGAACGCAGTATCATCGCGGTGTTGCCGAAGCCAATCGCCCCATCGATGCGCAGTGGCACTTTATGCGCCCCCGTATCGAACCACACGCGGTATTGCACGGGATCGCTTTGGAGATAATGGGCAACTACTTCCTTTTCCTCGAGTTGTAGTTTTTTGGGCCCTTGCGCCTCAAACTGTACATCTTTGGTCGGCAGATGGATCTGAAATGTCTCGCCGGGAGTGAATTTTCCCATTATCCGGTAACGGAAGATAAAACAATAAATATTGTCTAAAGGTACGGAGCGTTTGATGACCTGTTCGGTCGTTTTTCCCCTGGCGGCCTTGACAACACGCACCGTTCCTTCTTTGGCATTGTAATGTTCGATGATTTTCTCTTTTTTGCCGAATATGTTCAAGTTCCGCTCCACGAGCCGGGGCAGGAACGTCCGCGGGTCAATGTAGATTTTTTCTTCATCGAAGAATTTCAGCCCCTTGCTGGTAAAGGTGATCAAAAGCGCGCTTTGCCCATCGAGAGATACCAATCCGTGGAACGTCAGGCTGGCCTGTCCCACGCGCATTTTCAGCTTTTTGATGTCGTACTGGATCGTTTCGCCGGGGCGAAAGGGCAAGGGCACGTGCGCGTCCGCCGCGTGGAGAGATCCGGCGCAGGCACTGGCCAGTAGAATAGCCAGCAGGAACGCGCGCGGTTTATATCCGGTCATATTCTTTGATATATTGTTCAAGGAATCTGGTTCCCTTATAGAGCGTGTTGACGCGGATATATTCGTCGTTGGTGTGCGCGGTGCCGCGGGCGCCATACCCGGTGGCAAAGGCCGGGATGCCGTGTTTTTTAAAGAAAGTAATGACGGTCGCTCCTTCGCTTCCCTTGACCGCCGCGGGGCATTTCATCGCGCGCGCTGTCCTGAGATACAATTCGACCGCCGGGTGGCGCGGGCCGATCGTGTAAGGAAGCTGCACGTCATCAATGATGATCCTGAATTTAAGCGTGACGGTGCGCACCGTCGCGCGCAGGCGCCGCAGGATAGCTTGAGGGTCCATACCCGGCACGTAACGTAAGTCTAGCGCGAACTCGCAGAAATCCGGGACCATATTGACTTTGTCCCCGCCTTTGATCACGCCGATATTGGCCGTCGGGCCGCGCAACAACGGATGCTTTTTGTGCGTCCAGCGCAGCGCCTTGATCTTGCGGATGACTTCGGCCGCCTGCTCAATGGCATTGACACCGCGCCAGTTGTACGCGCCGTGGGCCTTTTTGCCAAAGATCTGGATGCGGGAATGGATCAGCCCTTTCTGCGCGATAATGGTATAAAATTCGTCGGAATCCATGGCCAGCGCTAAACCAGGTTTGAGCACTTTTTTATCAAGCAAGGGAATGATGCCATATTTGCTGCCGGTTTCTTCATCCACGGTCGCTGCCAGAATGACGTCTTTGCGCAGTTTAACGCCGTCTTCTGAGAGGCTGCGCATGACTTCCATGCAACTGGCCAGGTTTCCCTTATCGTCGCTCGCCCCGCGGCCGTGAATTTTTCCATTGTGAATTTGCCCACCAAGCGGTTTGAACTTCCATCCTTTGCCGATGGGGACCGTATCAAAATGCGGGGTGATCAGGATCGC
>CAYIMR010000011.1:0-17333 GCA_964364455.1 uncultured Planctomycetales bacterium
CACAGCCTGAAAACGGTGCGGTCCATTCCGCTCAAGTTGATGGAGAAAAAAGGGGGACATCTGCCGGAGGTTCTCGAAGTGCGCGGAGAAGTATACATGAACTTAAAGGATTTCGCGGCCTTGAACAAAGAACGCAAAAAAAATGGTGAACCCATTTTCGCCAATCCCCGTAACGCCACCAGCGGGTCGGTCAAACTGCTCGATTCGCGGATCACGGCGCAAAGGAATTTGAGCTGTTTTATTCATTCTCTCGGTGTGCTGTCCCAGCACACCGAGGGTGTTCTCGAAGGAACAGCTCCTTTCAAAACGCAGTGGGAATTCCTGACCACGATCCCCGATTGGGGATTGCGCGTCAATGGTGAGCGCAGGCTGTGCAGGACGATCGATGAGGTGATGGCCTGTTGTCAGGAATATCAAGGCAAGCGCGATACAATTCCTTATGAGATCGACGGGGTTGTCATCAAGGTCAATTCTTTGAAACAGCAGGGGCAGTTGGGGTTTACCCTCAAAAGCCCGCGCTGGGCGGTCGCGTACAAATTTCCCGCGCGTCAAGTGACGACAACGGTGAAGGATATTACCGTTCAGGTCGGGCGTACCGGCATTTTGACGCCGGTGGCGGAACTCGAACCGGTCGAGTGCGGCGGTGTCACGATCGCGCGCTCCACGTTGCATAATTTTGATGAGATCAAACGTCTTGGCGTTAAAAAAGGAGACCGCGTCCTGGTGGAGCGGGCCGGTGATGTTATTCCAAAGATCGTTAAAGTCGTTGAGTCGCCGGGCAAGTCCTCCGGACTTGCCCGAGGCAAGTCCGGACAAAAAGCTCTTAAGGTGCCGGCGAAATGTCCGTCGTGCGGCGGCGCGGTCGCCAAGGAAGAGGAAAAAGATGTCGCGTACCGGTGCGTGAATCCGCTGTGTCCGGAGCAGATCGAGCGCGGGCTTTTGCATTTCGCCTCGCGCGGGGCCATGGATATCGAGGGCCTCGGAGAGTCCGTCATCCATCAGTTATGTGAAAAAGGTCTGGTCAAAGATTTTGCCGATATTTATTTTCTGAAACCAAAGGATCTTCTGGAGCTTGAGCTGTTCGCCGAAAAAAAAGCGGAGAATCTTTTAAAGGCCATTGAAGGCAGCAAAAAGCGGCCGCTGTCGCGGTTTTTATTCGGGCTGGGGATCCTCAATGCCGGCGAGAAAGTTGCCCTCATTTTGGCCCAGCGGTTCGGTTCGCTGGGAAAGTTACTGAAGGCCAAAAGCGAAGATTTGGAAGTGGCCCGGGGGATAGGCAAAGTGATTGCTGTATCTATTGTCAAATTTTTTAAACAACCGGCGACTCTTACGCTCATGGCGAAATTCAAAATAGCTGGACTTGATTTTGTTGAGCCGGTCACATCAAAGCGTTCCGGTAAACTTCAGGGTAAAAAATTTGTTTTTACCGGAGAGCTGACATTGATGACGCGCGGGCAAGCCGGGGCACGCGTTCGGGAACTAGGAGCGGATGTCATCTCCGGTGTGAGCGCCGCCACGGATTTTGTCGTTGCCGGCGAGAACCCCGGCTCGAAATATCAAAAGGCGGTGAGCTTGGGCGTCAAAATTCTTAATGAAAAACAATTCCAGGAGATGATCCATGAAAAGTAATGGCTTTCGAACCAGAAATTATTTGACGGTGTTGAGTTTTTTAGTGTCTTTATGCGTGCTGGCCGTGTCGGCCGGCGGCTGCGCGTCGTTACGCAAAAAGTTCACGCGCAAGAAAAAGGAAAAGGCCAATGAACAGGCCTTTGTGCCGGTTTTGGACCCTATCGATTATCCGCCGCCGAGCGTTTCTCCCGAAGAGCGGTATCGGTATAATTATTCTCTCTGGAAGGTATGGTATCGGGATTTGGTCAAGAATATTGACGGTAAGGAAAGCGACAAGAGCCAAAAATACCTTGTTGGCCAGATCATTGCCCAGCTTGAGGAAATGAAGAAGTGGGTCAGCGAAGCGAAGCAAAAAGAACTTTCCCAACGCGTCGGCGAATGGAACGCGATATTAACGATGTACGAACAGCCGGCGGTGACGCGCAGCATGATGTCGTTAAAACGCAAAGTGGAAGCGAGCGCGAAGAAAATTCGCGACCAGCTTAACCCTGAAGCCACGAAAGAATTCTTGGTCAGCGGACAATGAGCGAATACGTTTTCTTCTTCTTCGAAGAATTCATCAATTATCTGGCGGTCGAGCGCGGGCTCTCCAATAATACCTTGATGGCCTATCGCCGGGACCTGGCGCGGTATTTTTCGTTCATGAACGAGAAAAAGAGCAAAGACGCCCGCGCGATCGAGCGTAAGGATATTACCGATTTCATGCAGGACCAAAAGGGCAGAGGGCTTTCAACAACATCGATTTGCCGGAGTTTATCGGCGATCAAGATGTTTCATCGTTTTTTGGTACGTGAGGGCCTTTCCAAAACGGATCCGACGAATCTTATTGATATGCCAAAATTGTGGAAGCGGATCCCGGATGTGTTGAGCGTCCAGGAGATCGAGGCGGTCCTTAGCGCCGCCAAGGGGGGCCATTGGCAGGCCGTGCGGGACCGGGCGATCCTGGAACTGTTTTACGCCAGCGGGATGAGGGTCTCGGAACTTATCAATTTAAAGTTGGGAAGTATCAACCTCGAAGTCGGATATGTGCGTTGTATCGGTAAGGGACGGAAAGAACGTATTATTCCGGTCGGGAAAAGGGCGCGCGAGGCGCTGGGAAAATATTGCGCGGCCGCGCGTCAGAAGTTAAACAAGGGCAACATGTCCTCGGACCTGTTCTTGAGCCGGTTGGGGAAAAAGATGAGCCGCCAGAGCGCGTGGAAGATCATCAAGCATTACGCGCGCAAGGCCAATATCAAGAAAGTGATCAAACCGCATACCCTGCGTCATTCTTTCGCCACGCATTTGCTGGAGCACGGGGCGGACCTGCGTTCGGTGCAGGAGATGCTGGGCCATTCGGACATTTCCACGACGCAGATTTATACACACGTGGATAAAGAGCGCTTGAAGGCGGTCCATAAACAATTTCATCCGCGCGGATAAATGATGATGAAGAATTATTTGAGCTGTGTCGACAAACGCATATTTAAGGTTATCCGCGATATCGGGCGCGCCGCCGACCGGCAGGGACTGCGCGCGTATATTGTCGGGGGTATTGTCCGGGATATTATCCTGGGCCGGAAGAATCTGGATATTGATATCGTGACCGAAGGGCCGGCGATCCCCTTCGCGCAAAGCGTGGCCAAAGCGACGGGCGCGAAAGTGACGGTTTATCCGCCATTCGGCACGGCGACGTTGCATTGGCCCTTTGGGTTGCGCATCGACTTTGTCGCGGCCAGGCAGGAATCTTATCCGCATCCCGGCGCTTTGCCCCAAGTTCGCCCGGGGACGCTTAAAGACGATCTTTTTCGCCGGGATTTTACCATCAACGCGATGGCTGTTTGCCTCAATCATGACCGGTGGGGTCAACTGGTCGATGAGTTCGGCGGCCTGCAGGATGCGCGGGAGAAGAAGATCCGGGTGCTGCATGAGCGCAGTTTCAGTGATGACCCGACCCGTATTTTACGTTCCGTGCGGTTTGAACAGAGGCTGCGTTTTCATATCGAGCCCTGGACGCTTGGGCTTTTGAAACAGGCCTTGCGGCCGGCAGGCTCCTCCCGCGGGGAGCCTCTCGGCCTTCGGCCAAAGGCTCCTCCCCCTCGGGGGACCTACGGCTGCGGGGAGGAGGAAAAAGCCTTTGACAATGTCAAGCCGCCGCGGTATTTTACCGAGTTCAAGAAAATGCTCGCGGAGGAGCAGCCACAGCGGCATCTGACGCGGTTGAAGGCTCTTGGGGCTTTACGGATCGTTGATGCCGCATTAAAAACTGATTTTCGTTTATTGAAGCGAATTCAGCAGCGGTTAAGCCAGGCGCCTGAAGATATTGCCTGCAATCGTTGGATTATTTCTCTGATGGCGATCACTGAAACAATGAGCGGTGTGAAGTTACGGTCATTCTTGCGTAAATTTCCTTTTCGTAAAGAGGAAAGTGAAAGTATCCTGCAGGCCGCCCGGAGTGAACATGTTTTACGGAGATTGTCTGCTCCCGAGCTATCCCGAAGCCAGGCGTACGGGATCTTAAAACCGTTTCATCAAGACACGGTTGCCTATTTGCGGCTTCGGGCGTCGCCCAAAAAAGTGGTACAGCGCGTTGACCAGTATTTTCGTCATGATGCCGGGACACGGACCGATATCGACGGTGAAGACCTGAAGCGGCTGGGAGTCAGTCCCGGTAAAAAAATAGGGACGATCTTGCAAAAGGTTTTATTTATGAAAATTGACGGGCGCGTTAAGAATCGCGAACAACAATTGGCTGCCGCTGCGGCGCTCGCTGCAAAATGAGGTAACTGACCCCTTGTGGAGTTTTTCCGCTCGGGGGTCACCCTGAGAGAGCCCGTAGGGCGAATCGAAGGGTCTCGCGCAAGAGATCCTTCGTCACTGCGTTCCTCAGGATGAGCCCTCCGATGAGCAAAACTCCCCGAGGGCTCAGGTAACTTGAAAGGAGCACAGATGGATCGTATTGACCGGGTCAATGAACAGATCAAGAGAGAGATCGGAGTCATTATACAGCAGGAATTAGCAGATCCGCGCCTGCGGTTTGTGACGATCACGAATGTTGATGTCAGCCGGGACTTAAGAACGGCGAAAGTATATTTCAGCGCGTTAGCCGACAGGCTCCCTTCGGCCGAAGGCTCCCCGCGGGGAGGAGGGGAAAATTCCGCGGCGCAAGCGGCGGAAAAGGCGCTCGAGAGCGCCGCGGGGACCATTCGCCGGCATGTTGGCGGGCACATCAAGATGCGCTATACCCCTGAGTTCCATTTTATCCACGACCGTTCCGTTGAATTCAGCGCGCGGGTCGAACAAACCTTAACGGAGATCCACCATGACGACACGGGAAAAAGTCCTAAGCGCGCTGCGAAAGCATAAGAGTTTTCTTATTTCCACGCACGTCAATCCTGACCCGGACGCGCTGGGTTCGGAGTTGAGCATGGCCATTTTTCTGCGCGCTATGGGAAAGAACGTGCATATCGTCAATGAAGAACCCGCGCCCCGACGGCTCGCCTTTTTACCCCAGGCACGCCGGATCAAAGGATACGCGCAGAGTCGTAATATCGTCTGCGACGCGGCGATCATCCTCGATTGCGGCGAACTGGATCGTATTGGCAAGGTGCAAAAGCTTATTTCTGCGGACACGTTCGTCATCAACATTGACCATCATGTCACCAACGATTCCTTCGGTGATCTGAACCTCGTGGAACCCAAGGCCTCATCCACGGTGGAAGTCTTGTATTTGTTATTTAAGGAAGCCGGGCACGCGCTGACGAAGGATCTGGCATTTAATCTTTACGTCGGGCTTATGACGGACACGGGATCTTTTCGGTTCGAGAATACGACCGCCCAGACGCACGCGATCTGCGCGGATCTGATGCGGTTCGGGTTTTCCGTAACGGACATCTACCGCAAGGTCTACGCGTCGATCCCCTACAAGGATCTTAAGGAATTCACGAAATTGATCAGCTATTTTGACGTTTTTTACGGAGGCAGGGTCGTATGCGTCGAATTGTCCCGCAAAATACTGGCAAGATTTTCGGAACAATTTGACTTGCGTGATACAATATTTCAATTCTTGCGCGCCATGCATGGGGTCGATGTCTTTGTGATCTTCACGGAAGTGGGTCCTGAGAAAACGCGCATCAATTTACGGTCTTCGAGTAAATTCGACGTGGCAAAACTGGCGAGCGATTTTTCCGGTGGCGGCCACAAACGGGCGAGCGGTTGCAGCATTGATAAAGGGATGAAAGAGGCCCGGCAAATCTTTCTTGGACGGATAGGGAAACTTCTACGGGCATAAGATAAGAGATGAAGCAGACAGGCGCATTTCCAAAGCAAACGAGCATGATCAACGGCATTTTGGTCGTCAATAAACCCATGGGGATCACTTCCCATGACGTGGTCCAGAGCGTGCGTCGGAAGTTCCGGATGCAACAGGTTGGCCACGCGGGAACACTGGACCCCTTGGCCACCGGTGTTCTGGTCGTCCTCTTGGGCAAATCCACAAAACTATTTAGCCAGTTCGTGGACATGGACAAGGCCTACCGGGCCACGTTGATCCTGGGAACGGCGACGGATTCCGCGGATATCCAGGGCAAGGTGCTCGCGCAATTGCCTTATGAGCACATCACGCGTGGACAAATGGAAGAGGTCTTCAGGAGATCCGCGGGCGAGACTAAACAAGTCCCGCCGATGGTTTCCGCTGTGAAAGTCCAGGGAAAGAAATTGTACCAGTTGGCCCGCAAAGGCATTACTATCGAGCGCCAGGCGCGCCCGATCAAGATCCATTCTCTTGAGCTCAAAGAATTCAACCCTCCCCAGGTGCTATTTTATCTGGAATGTTCCAAGGGAACTTATGTGCGTCAGTTGGCGGAAGACGTCGGTAAAAAGCTCGGATGCGGGGCGTGCATTACGCAGATCGAACGGACCAAAGTGGGGCCGTTTCATATCGAAGAGGCTGTGGATTTACAAGACATAGATGAACGTCATATACGCAATTGGAAAGGTTAGAAAGAAATTCAAGAACGCCGTCTTGGCCATCGGCGTTTTTGACGGCGTGCATCGCGGGCATCAGGCCTTGGTCCAGGGGGCTGTCCGACGGGCGCAACAGCTCGGCGGAGAGCCGCTGGTGATGACGTTCTGGCCGCATCCGGTGCACGTGCTTCGCCCGGAATTGGGACTGCCCTATATCATTTCCCTCCAGCATCGACTCAAACTCATCGAAGAGCTCGGCGCGAAAGCGTGCATCGTCGTCCACTTTACCCGCCGCTTCGCCCGGTTGTCCCCGGAACAATTTATCCGCCGTTACATCGTGGCCCGTATTCATCCTGAGGAAATTTATGTTGGAGATGATTTTCGTTTCGGCCAGGGCCGGGAAGGTACTTTGGAATATTTTGAGCAAGCGGGGACGGAATACGGATTCAAGGTCAGAGTCGTCGATGCGGTCAAGATCGGAGAAAAGAAGATCGGCAGTTCGCTGATCCGGCAATTGATCGGCGAAGGCAAATTGGCCCAGGCCGCCAAACTTCTGGGACGCTGGGTTTCCGTCATGGGAAAGGTCGTGCATGGCGACGGCCGGGGGAAAAAGTTCGGTTTTCCAACGGCCAATATTTTTATCCAAAACGGCGTGATTCCACCTTTGGGTGTCTATGCCGTAAGGGTCAGGATCGGCAAAAAAATCTTTAACGGCATGGCCAATATCGGCCGCCGCCCGTCGTTCAGGAAAAACGACCGCGTTCATCTGGAAACGCACATATTCAATTTCCACCGCAGTTTGTACAATAAAGAGATCATCGTCGAATTTGTCCAAAAGATCCGCGAAGAAAAAAAGTTCGATTCCCACGCGCAATTTATCGCGCAACTTCGCGACGACCGCACGCGGGCGCAACGCATTCTCTCCTAGGTAATATCCTTCAAAGTCGTTTTCTTCCGTATATCTTTCCTCAGGGGCGTGGTCTGTCTTTGTTTTTGGGCTCGCTGAAGACATCTTGCAGAATTTGTCCTGAGAATTTGTCACTAATTTGTTGACAATACCCATGGCGGGGACTATATTGTGATTCAAAGTGGCACGTAGTGGAGTGTAGTGGTTTATCTGCCTTTGGCAGATAAACCAGAAAGAATCCATGTTTTACGGCGAATACAAGCACAGTATAGACCGGAAAGGGCGGCTTATTCTCCCTTCCAAATTTCGTGTTACGTGCAAAGAATGCGGAGTAGAGCGGTTCCTGCTCACGCGCGGCCTGGACAAATGCATCTTTATGTTCAGTGAAGAAGAGTGGCGCGTCCAGGAGCAGAAGTTTAAAAGCGCTTCGTTCACCAAGCAGGAAACGCGCAGTTTCAACCGGATGTTCTTCTCGGGGGCCGTGGACGTGATCCCCGATAAGCAGGGACGGTTCATCGTTCCCCAATATCTTAAGGACTACGCCAACATTAAACGGGACACGGTTTTGATCGGCGTCTCGAACCGGATCGAGATCTGGGATAAGAAAACCTGGGAGCAGTTTTACGCCAACTCAAGCGGGTCATTTGAACAGATCGCGGAAAATTTGCTTAATCTTTAAGGGCAAGGCGGTGCGGCCGATAGGCTCCCTTACGGGAAAAAGCATGGGCGAAATCAAAGCGAATCACATTCCGGCCATGCTTGAGGAAGTCATGGAATTCTTAGACCCAAAAGAAAATGACGTTGTAGTCGACGCCACGCTCGGCCTGGGCGGACACGCCGAAGCGATCCTTAAAAGGATCGGAACCCGCGGACGTTTGATCGGCATCGACCGGGATGAACGGTCGTTACGTATGGCTAAAGAACGATTGCGGCCGTACCTTGAACAAACCCATTTCGTGCGGGGAGATTTCCGGGACTTGGACCGCATTTTGAGCGGCTTAGGGGTTACGCAGGTCAACGGGGTCCTTTTAGATTTTGGTATTTCCAGTTTTCAGCTCGATGACCCGCAACGAGGTTTTAGTTTTCAGATGGAGGGGCCGCTGGACATGCGCATGGATCAGAACAACCCGCTTTCGGCGTTTGAACTGGTGAACTCTCTTCCCGAGGAAGAGCTCGCCGCGATCCTGCGCGATTACGGCGAGGAACGTTGGCACAACCGCATCGCCCGGACCATCGTGCGCCAGCGCTCCATGCGTCCGATCGCGACAACCAGTGATCTCAGGGAAGTCGTTTTAAAGGCTGTGCCCTCACGAAAAGGAAGAGGTGAACGGATCCATCCGGCAACCAGAACATTTCAGGCCATCCGCATCGCGGTCAACCGCGAACTGGAAAGTATCGACATCGTTTTGAAGAAGTGCGTTGATCTGTTGGCTCCCGGCGGGCGCATCGCCGTTATCGCTTTTCATTCATTGGAAGACAGGATCGTCAAGCAACAGTTTCGCGCTTTGGCCCAAGAAGGCAAGGTAAGACTGGTGGTCAAGAAGCCGTTGCGTCCCGGCGAAAAGGAATGTCAGGAAAATCCGCGCGCCAGAAGTGCCCGGTTAAGGATAGCCGAGCGCGCGGTTTGATAACAGTCCAGGAAAGGATTTCTGTCCCATGAGTTTAGCCAGATTTATGAAATACACGTTTTTGACGACCTTCCTCATCCTGGTCTACATCCATTTGCAGATGCAGATCGTGGATCTGGCCTACCAGGGACAGCGCAAGGAAGCCCAGATTGAAGATCTCCTTGATAAGAACGGCAGCACGTTCTACGCCATCTCCAAATTAAAATCGGCCAACCATCTCGGGGAAAAGTTGTTGGCCGAGAATTCGAAAATGCAATTTGCCGGGGCCAACGACATTATCTACGTCGCCGCGTCCGGAGAAATGATCGGTAACAATGATCTGGAGCGGGCGTTGCCGGCCGGGCAAAAACCGAATATTTTAGCGAATTTATTATCCTTCGCGACCCAGGCGGAGGCCAGGAGCAGGGAGTAGGAGAAAGAGCAGGAGTGTGGAAAGCCGACGTCATGTCCTTCGATTCAGCCTCGTATTCCTGATACTCATTGCCTGCCTGGCCGTTTTCATCGTTAAGCTCGTATTGATCCAGACCTTCCGTTCCGATTACCTCACCGATCTTGCCGCAAGACAGCACCGTCATCTCGTTGAACTCGAACCCGTCCGTGGCACCATTTACGACCGCAAAATGCGTCCCATCGCATTTAACGTGTCGGTCTATTCGCTGTTCGCCAGCCCCCGGATGATGTCCGAGGCTGACAAGCAAATCGCCCTGGAACACCTCTCCGAGGTCTTGGGTACAAACAGGGATTCGATCGCCGCCAATCTGGACAAGGACAAATATTTCGTCTGGATAAAACGGAAATTGCCCCAGGAAGCGGCCGAAAAGATACAGAAGCTCAAACTCAAAGGCATGGGTTTTCGCAAGGAAAGCAAACGTTTCTATCCCGGCGCGGCGCTGGCCGCCCACGTGCTCGGGTTTGCCGACATCGATAATAACGGCCTGGAAGGGCTTGAACTTTATTACAACAAGGAATTAAAAGGCAAGCCCGGCTGGATGCGGGTGATGCGCGACGCCCGCCAGACGGAATTGTTGCTCGACAATAATTTTCTGCCGGCGCGCGACGGCCTTAACCTGGTCTTGACCATCGATGAAACGATCCAGTATATCGCCGAACGCGCCCTGGCGCAGGCCGTCGAGAAATACAACGCGAAGGCCGCCACGATCATCGTGATGGATACAAGAACGGGCGCGATCCTCGCTCTGGCCAACCAGCCGACGTATGACCTTGAACATTATTCCGCCAGCGGCGCACAGAGCCGCACCAACCGGGCGCTCAGTTACGTTTATGAGCCGGGATCGGCCTTCAAGGTGGTGACCGCCGCCGCCGCGCTGCAAGAAGGGAAATTCACGGAAAACGACAAGATCTTTTGTGAGAACGGCGAATACAAAATTGCCAACAACATCTTGACCGACCATCATCCGCACGGGACGCTGAGCTTCACCGACGTCTTCAGCGTCTCGAGCAACATCGGTGTTGCCAAGATCGCCCAAAAACTCGGCGCGCCGGCCATTTATCAATACGCGAAGAAATTCCGTTTTGGGATGCTTACGGGGATCGACCTCAAAGGCGAAGTAAAAGGCTGGCTTAAAGATCCCTCGCGCTGGTCCAAGACCAGTATCGGCGCTATCCCCATCGGCTATGAGGTGACGGTCACGCCTTTGCAGCTTTTGAGCATGATGGCGGCGGTGGCTAATAACGGAACGTATATGCAGCCGTTTGTGGTAAAATATATTCAAGACAAACAAGGGCACGTTGTCAAATCCTTCGAGCCCAAAGTTCTCGCCGAGCATGTTATTGAAGAAGAAACGGCCCGGCGCGTGACCGAGATCCTGGTCAACGTGGTCGAACGCGGCACGGCCCAGAAGGCGCAGATCAAAGGCCTCAGGGTCGCGGGCAAAACGGGGACGGCGCGCAAAGTGATCGGCGGCGCGTATTCCGAGGGCAAATATTACGCCACCTTCGTCGGATTCGCCCCGGCCGATGACCCGCGCCTGGCGGCCATCGTCATCATGGATGAACCGCGTCCCGCGTATTTTGGCGGCACGGTGTGCGCTCCGGTCTTCAAGGAAGTCATCGAGAACGCTCTCAAATATTTAGCGAGTTCCGGATAATTTTTTTTAACGAGATCGCGCTGCCGCTTTTAATGATAAATTTAGGGGAGAATCATGCCTGGAATATTCGATAACATTGACCAGCCTTTATTACCGTCGTTGAAAGGTTTTTATTATGCCTCCTGAAGCATTCTCCCGAGTTTTGATCGACGAAGCCCTGAAATCCTCCGGCTGGGATCTGGCAAAGAATGTTCATTTTGAACTTACTGGATCGCAAGGCCGGAGGGCTGACTATATTTTGATGGGGAAGTATGGCGCGCTGTGTGTTCTTGAGGCAAAATCTCTCCAGGCAGATCCTTACGATGCGAAAGATCAGGCTTTGGGTTACGCGGAAAATATGTCGGCGCCTTTTATTATTCTTTCCAACGGCAAAGAACATTGGTTCTGGAATCACACGCGCAAAGATCAAGACGCTTACCGTATCGAGCGGATGCCTTCCCCGGAAGATCTGGAACGCGTTCGCCTCAAAAACCTTCAACCCCCTCGCCCGTTGATGAGCGAAGTGATCGCTCCTCAATATCTTAAGCCTTTTAAATCCGATGTTGTTGTCCGCGGGTACCAGATCAAAGCTCTTGATGTCATATCCGGTCAATTTGACAATGAAAAACGCAGAAAGTTTCTGCTCGAAATGGCGACCGGCACCGGCAAGACCTTGCTGTGCGCCGCGCTCATTCGTCGGTTTTTGGCAACTCAAAACGCCGAGCGGGTTCTTTTCATCGTCGACCGCATAGAACTTGCCAGACAGACGCTGGAAGAATTTAACATTTATCTTTCCGAATTCAAGCCCGTGCTCTACAAAACGGCCCGCCGTAAGCCGGGAGAATTGCTCGGATCTTCGGTTGTCGTCGCGACACTGCAGTCGTTGATGGTCGACCGCCGCTACCGCGAGGAATTCACTCCTTTTCATTTTGATCTGGTCGTCAATGACGAAGCGCACCGCTCTATTTACGGAGACGCCCGCGAAGTGGTCCAGTTTTTTCAGGCAACGCGCGTGGGGTTGACGGCGACTCCCAAAGCATACCTCAAGAACGTTGATCTTCAGAAATTAGGACAGGAAAATCCGAAAGCACTGGAAGCCCGTCAGCTTCGAGACACCTACCGGTATTTTGGTTGCGAGCCGGGTTTCCCAACATATCGTTATGACATCATTGACGCGGTGAAGGACCCCGAAGGGCCGTTCCTTTGTCTTCCGAAGATATTCGACCTCCGCTCGGACATAACGACTCAAGCCCTGGATGAATCGGGCTGGTCGGTTGCCATCAACGAGCAGGATGAGAATTATAAAATCCAGGATCTTGAGCGCAAGATATTCACCCCCGCGCGCAATCAGGTCATGTGTGAATCCTTGCTAAAAGAAGCCCAGCGCGATCCTGAGAAAAAGATCGGGAAGACCATCGTTTTTGCGGTTAACCAGGACCACGCGACGACATTGACCAAGATATTCAACGTCTTGCAGCCTGGCATCGCGATGACGATCACTTCACGCGTCCCGGGTTCAAGCGAGCTGGCCAAGGAATTCCGCGACGGCAAACGTCCGGAGCGGATCGCGGTTTCCGTCGATATGCTTTCAACAGGATACAACTGCCGCGATCTTCTCAACATCGGCCTTATGCGCCCCGTCTTTTCGCCGACCGAATATATTCAAATCAAGGGCCGCGGCACAAGGCGTTATACTTTTAAGGTGGGGAACACCTCTTACGAGAAAAATCGTTTCTTCATCCTCGATTTTTGCGCGGTGGCGGAATATTTTGAGGAACAATACGATTATTCGGCGCCCCTGGCACTGCCGCGAGAACCCGGCGGATCAAAGGGCGCGAAACCCTATCCTGTCGGCGGGATTGGGAAGGGGACTATTGGAGAGCCGGCGGGCGAACCGCCGGGGCCTTTGCCGCCCCGGGAGATTTCGACCTGGGAAGGCAAGGATGAATTGGTCACGCGAGAAGTTGTCGAGGTGGGGCCGGATGGGGAAAAAGTGGATGTGATGACGTTCCGCGGCTCTTACGAGAAGGATTTGAAGGACTTCGCCGGGAGGACCCCGGAGCTCCGAGAGGCCGTTGATGCCGAGGATGATGATACGGTGGAGGTTATCATGAACGAGCGTTTTTACCATAAGCCGAAGATGTTTTACTCGCCGGATAAACTTATTATTTCTTACGGCGTCCCTGCCACGACAGCCGCTTTTGTTTACAACGCGTTGGGACGCAAACCTCTGCCGACCAAAGAGGCGATCGTGGGGGATACGGTTGATTCCATCTGTGCCCGGTTCAATCTTCGCTATAACGAACAAAAATGGCTTGATGCCACGGCTCAATTGCTGGCGGAAGATCCGCGCGCCTTGAAGTCGTTCATGGCAGGGGATATGACCATCTTTTCCTCGAGCCAGTTCAACAGACTTGGCGGTATTAGTCAGCTTATGAAGTTCGACCAGCGCGATCAGGTCTTCGAAGCCCTGCGGCAGTCAGGCATGATCCGCCAGACATTGCTGGCCGCGCGCGGTTAATGGGGAGGTAATTTGCATGAGGGCGTCTTCTGGAATAAAGAGTTCGGTCGTGAGGCAGAATCTTGAGCCCGGCTCAAATTTTTTTTCGTCCGGCCTGCGGCAAAAAGTGGACCAGTTGATGGATATGCTTTACGCCGGCGGGGTCAACAACCCTATGGACTCGATCGAGCAGATATCGTATTTGCTCTTTTCGCGCCTGCTTTCGGAGAAAGATGAGCAGTTCGCCCAATTAGACAAGAAATACAAGCGGATTTTTTCAGGCCAGTGGAGCAAATACGCCTGGGGCAACTTTGTTACCCTGACCGGCGACAATCTTTTTAACGCCGTCCGCGACGCCATCGAAAGCCTTCACGAGCTCCCCGGCCTTTCCGATACCGGCAAACTCCTCTTTAGCCGCGCCACGCTCACGATCTACGACCGTCCCACGCTTCGCGCCGTCATCCAGGGTATCCACGGCCTTGACCTTGCCGCGCACGACGGCCATGATGTGAAGGGGGACATGTACGAGTATCTGTTAAGCAAGATCGCCGCCTCCGGCACCAACGGCCAGTTCCGCACCCCGCGCCACATCATCGATCTGATCGTCGCGCTCGTTGACCCGCAAGCCGGACAGCGGATCTGCGACCCCGCGTGCGGCACGGCGGGTTTTCTTATTTCCGCTTTTACGCGCATCCTGATCCAACACACCAAACCCGCCGACTTAAAACGCGGCCTCGTGGACGGCGCCTTGCTCAAACCCGCGCAATGGAAGTTCCTTGAGGAGCAGGCGTTCACCGGTTTCGAAAACAACGCCAACATGGTCAAGATCGCCATCCTCAACCTTTATCTTCACCAGTTGGAGCGGGCCCACATCGAGATGCGCAATCCGCTCACCACAGGCTTCGGCGGCGTGTATCCCGGACAGCGGTTTGATTGTATCCTCGCCAACCCGCCGTTTGCCGGGAAAGTGCAGGACGAAAGTATTTTGTCGGATCTGAATTACAAGCTGAACACCCGCGCCACGGAACTGCTTTTCTTAAAATGGTTCATCGATCACCTGGCGCCGAGCGGACGGGCGGGGGTTATCGTCCCCAACGGTGTACTTTTTGGATCGACAAATGCCGCTACTGGTTTGCGCGAACTGCTTTTGACCGAGTGCGACTTGCAAGCCGTCATCAGTCTGCCGAGCGGTGTATTCAAGCCCTACGCGGGCGTCGCCACGGCCGCGCTAATTTTTGAGAGGGGAAAGAAAACGCAAAGCGTCTGGTTCTACGACCTGACCGCCGACGGCTTCAGCCTTGACGACAAGCGCGCGCCGATTGACGCCAACGACATCCCTGATGTGCTGGCCAAATGGCCGGGCCGCGAGGAAGGCCCGAACAGCTACCGCGTGCCGGTTGAGAAGATCAAAGAGAACGATTGGAGCCTCGCCACCGGCCGCTACAAGCCCGTCATCGTTGAAGCCGCCATCCACGACTTTCCGAAAGAAATCATTGGCGACGTGCTCAATCTCGAAAACGAAATCATCCGGCGCGGCAACGCGTTGTTAACTCAATTCGGTGGGAAGAAATGAAACGCTGGCCGACAAAGCCGCTGGGAGAGTTACTCACAACTCTGGAAAATGGCTCCCGACCGAAAGGCGGCGTCGGGAAGATTGATGACGGAATTCCGAGCCTTGGCGGCGAACACATCAATCGCGAGGGCGGATTCGCTTGGGAGACGCCCAAACATGTTACGCGGGAGTTTTATGCTGGAATGAAACGGGGAAGGATTCAGCGCGGCGACATTCTCGTCGTGAAAGACGGCGCTACTACCGGCAAGACTGCTACGGTTCGGGAGAACTTTCCGTTCCCTGAAGCTGCAATCAACGAGCATGTGTTTCTGTTGCGAATCGACAACGCGAAAGCCCTTCCGGAGTTCGTCGGCTATTTTCTTTTCGACCCGGTAGGGCAGCAGCAGATTCTTTCCAATTTTCGAGGGGCGGCAATCGGTGGCATTGCCCAAGACTTCGTGCGTAACGTGCATGTTCCGCTTCCGCCGCTGGCAGAGCAGGAGAGGCTTGTGAAGCTGCTGGACGAAGCGGACGAATTGCGCAAACTCCGCGCCCAAGCCGACCGCCGCACCGTCGCCCTCATCCCCGCCATTTTTCACGAAATGTTCGGCGACCCGATTGCGAACGATCAGAAATGGAAGCGTGAAGTTTTCAGTAATCTGCTCGATGGAATTGATGGAGGCTGGAGTCCAACCTGCCACGACAGATCTGTAGAAGCTGACGAATGGGGCATCCTGAAGCTCGGAGCGGTAACAACTTGCAAATACATCGACACTGAGAACAAAGCACTCCCGGAAAATTTCGCGCCACGTCCTGAACTTGAAGTCAAAGCTGGCGACCTGTTGTTCACTCGAAAGAACACCTACGAGTTGGTTGCAGCTTGCGCGTTGGTGTTTGAAACTCGTCCGAAGCTGATGCTTTCGGATTTGATTTTCCGATTTCGTCTGGAACCTGGTGTTGAACTCAATCCTGTTTACCTTTGGGGTTTGCTGACGGTTCCAGGCAAGCGCAGGCAAGTGCAGACTCTCGCTGGTGGCTCCGCTGGTTCAATGCCGAACATTTCCAAAGGACGGTTGCTGACGCTGCCAATCGAAGTCCCGCCGCTGCCGTTGCAAAAAGAGTTCGCCGCCTGCGTGTCCGAAATCCGCGCCATGCAAGCCGATCAATCCGCCAGCCGCAAGCGCCTGGACGATCTATTTCAGTCAATGTTACACCGCGCTTTTGAGGGAGAGTTATGACGAAGGAGGAATAAAGTTGCGTTACCCCAAGGTCGCAGACGTGTCTGAACTCGTCAAAACGCGCCTCGATAAGGCGGGGAGTGTGTAAATATGAAGGAGAACAAAAATATGGATAATAATTCTAGAAGTGCCCCTGAATGGACTCCCGAACTGGAGCAGCGTTATCAATATGTGCAGAAAAAGTACGATAACGCCCGTTTCATTGGATTGGATGTTTTGAAAATCTTATTAGGCACAGCTATTACTTTAGCAGCTGTGCCCATTGCGTTTTATGAAAAAGTCAGTTTGTTGTTTGTTGGGAAGAGCATATGTTGGATATATTCTTCCTGGATTTTTATCCTTCTTTCTGTTTTTTTCGGTTTTCTTGCCTATTTTTTCGTATTCGAGGGTTATTTTCACCAAGCTCATTTGGAGGGAGAAAGATGGCTTTCCGGCAAACCAGAGGAAATCAAAAAGCTTAATGTTAAATCGGACAAGATGTTTGATTACGCACATTGGTTCGGTCTCGGCGCGGCCTTTGCGTTTTCTCTTGCTATGCTTTCTGTTACTGTTTCCATTAGTTTGAAAATTCTTTTGATGTTCAATAGTTAGGTGGAAGGTCCAGCGCAATGACACAGAAAGAGCGTCATCAACATCAAGGCTTCTCAGGAAGGGAATCAACGTGCCAGGCACTTTTGACTTTTGAAGGGGGCAGGTTGAAGGCCGCGAAGGTCACAGGGCGAGGCTGGTCTTTTTTATCCCCGGCTGGCTGACGAAAGCATTACAGATGAGGTCACAAACAGGAAGGGTAAATAAATGAAGTCCGTCAAAAGGCTTGATCATCAATTTTCCGAAGTAGTTCAAATGAT
>CAYIMR010000012.1:0-17268 GCA_964364455.1 uncultured Planctomycetales bacterium
CGGGAACGCCGTCGATGACCACACCCACAGCCGGCCCGTGGCTTTCGCCGAAGGTCGTAATGCGAAAAATCTGTCCGAATGAATTGCTTGCCATTGATTCGTATCTCGTATCTCGTGAAGCGTATCTCGTGTTCGCTTCACGCTTCACGAACGACTCTTCACGCGTCAGTCACCGCACCTTGCGACGCGGAGGTTACTTCTTTCATATATTTGCTTAATACCCCACGCGTATAGCGCGGCGCCGGCGCTTGCCAGCGGCTTAACCGGTCTTTAATCTCCTGGTCAGGAATATCCAGATTAATCTCTCTCTTGACGGTATCAATTGAGATGGGGTCACCATCTTTGATAATTGCCAGCGGCCCGCCGACGTAGGCTTCGGGCGTGATATGTCCAACCACAAACCCGTGGCTGCCTCCGGAAAAACGTCCGTCAGTAATAAGTGCCACATCTTTGCCTAACCCTTTTCCCATAACGGCGGAGGTCGGCGAAAGCATCTCCCGCATGCCCGGACCTCCCTTTGGCCCTTCAAAACGGATCACGATGACATCACCCGCCTTGACCGTTCCGTCTAAAATACGTTTGAGCGCCGCTTCTTCCGAATCGAACACGCGCGCCTTGCCGGAAAATTTACTTCCCTCTTTTCCGGTAATCTTCGCAACCGCCCCGCCGGAGGCGAGGTTCCCGTACAAAATGATCAGATGCCCTTCCTTTTTAATAGGATTGCTCAAAGGACGGATGATCTCCTGACCTTTCGGATAAGGTTTAACACCTTTAAGATTTTCTTTGACCGTTTTCCCGGTAACGGTCAAACAATCGCCGTGCAGTAATCCAGCATCAAGCAGCATTTTCATCAATGCCGTCAGTCCTCCGATGGCAACGAGTTCTGCCATGACAAAGCGTCCGCTAGGCTTTAGATCCGCCAGAACCGGGACATTTTTCCCGATGCGCGCAAAATCATCGATGGACAAAGACACGCCCGCCGCGTGCGCCATGGCCAACAAATGCAGCACGGCGTTCGTCGACCCGCCGAGCGCGGTGACAACCGTGATCGCGTTCTCAAAAGCCTTGAGCGTCATAATGTCTTTAGGACGAATCTCTTTTTTGATCAAATTTATCACCGCTTTGCCGGCATTGACGCAATCCTGCGTCTTGGCCCTGGAAATCGCAACTTGAGCGGAGCTGTTGGGAAGGCTCATGCCCAGCGCTTCAATGGCGCTCGCCATCGTGTTGGCTGTGTACATTCCCCCGCAGGAACCAGGTCCCGGGATCGCGCAAGCTTCCACGTGATACAGGTCTTTTTCCGAAATCTTTTTGTTCGAGTATGCGCCCACCGATTCAAAGACCGAAACAATGTCGAGATTCTTTCCCTTGTAACAACCCGGCAATATGGTGCCACCGTAAACGAAAACCGCCGGACGGTTCAACCGCGCCATCGCGATCAGACACCCGGGCATATTCTTATCACACCCGCCGATGGCGACCAGGCCGTCAAAGCCTTCGCACCCGACAACCGTCTCCACTGAATCGGCGATGACCTCGCGCGAGACGAGTGAATACTTCATCCCTTCGGAACCCATGGAAATGCCGTCGGAAACCGTGATGGTATTGAAAATGACCGCCTTGCCGCCATTGGTATCGACACCACTCGCCGCTTTTTCCGCGAGCTTGTCGATGTGCATATTGCAGGGCGTGACCATGCTCCAGGTGGAGGCAACGCCTATCTGGGGTTTCCTGAAGTCGTTTTCCTTGAATCCGACGGCGCGCAGCATCGCGCGCGATGGCGCGCGCTCGTAACCGTCGGTGACGATGGAGGAGTATTTGCGGGGGAGTTGTTTTGTCATAACATTACGTACTTCGTCGTTCGTACATCGTAATTCGAACTACGATGTACGAAGTACTAAGTACGATGTACTATGCCAGCCAGGGTCTTTCCTTCTTTGCCTTTTCTTCGTACGACTTGATCTGCCGCGCGAATTGCTGCGTCCACCCGATGTGGTCGAGCCCTTTCAAGAGACACGTCTTGGCAAAAGGATTGATGTCGAAGCGGTATTGTTTGCCGGCCGGGTCGGTAACGGTCTGTTTTCCAAGATCAGCGCTCACCTGCTCGCCCGGTTTTTGGATTACCTGATGGAACAGCGATTCGACCTCATCCGATTTCAATGCTACCAGCAAAATCCCGTTTTTGACACAATTATTGTAAAAAATATCGGCAAAGGTGGGCGCGATAATGACGCGAAACCCGTAATCGGCCAGGGCCCAGGGCGCATGCTCGCGGCTTGACCCGCAGCCAAAATTGTCGCGGGCCAAAAGAACTGTTGCCTTGCGGTAGGCCGGTTGGTTCAGGACAAAATCCTGGTTCTCCTTCGTCCCTTCGTAATCTAGGTAGCGCCATTCGTGAAACAGATGCTTGCCGAACCCGCTGCGTTCGATCTTGCGCAGGAATTGTTTCGGGACGATCGCGTCGGTGTCCACGTTAACGCGGTCTAACGGCGCGGCGATGCCGGTATGTTTTGTAAATGGGTTCATTTGCGTATCTCGTATCTCGTATCTCGTATCTCGTATCTCGTATTCCGTCGTTCGTCGTTGGGTTCTACGAAATACGGAATACGGACGACGAGATACGAATCATAAATATTTCCTTACATCCGCAATTTTCCCCTCAATCGCCGCCGCGGCGACCATGATGGGGCTCATCAAATGTGTGCGGCCTCCGGGGCCCTGGCGACCTTCAAAATTGCGGTTGCTCGAAGACGCGCAGCGCTCACCGGGTTTCAATTGATCGTCGTTCATCCCTAAACACATCGAACAACCCGCGAAGCGCCACTCGAATCCGGCGTCTTTAAAAATTTTATCCAGCCCCTCTTTCTCCGCCTGACGGCGCACACCCTCCGAGGCAGGCACCACGATCGCCTGCACATCCTTGTGGATCTTCTTTCCTTTAACGATCCTTGCCGCGTCGCGCAGATCCTCGATGCGGGCGTTAGTGCATGAGCCCAAGAAGATCTTGTTCACTTTTATTCCCACCATCGGCGTACCGGGCTGCAGGTCCATGTATTTAAGGGCGTGGCGCGCCGCGGTGCGGTCGACCGGATTGGTAAAACTCTCAGGGTCGGGCACCTTGTCTTCAATGGACACCACCTGCCCCGGACTCGTGCCCCAGGTAACTTGGGGTTTTAAGGTATTGGCGCCGAGCTCAACAACCGTGTCGAATTTGGCCCCAGGATCGCTTGGCAAAGTCTTCCAGTACGCGAGTGCCCGCTCCCACATCTCGCCTTTAGGCGCGTACTCGCGGCCTTCCACATATTCAAACGTCGTCTCATCGGGCGCGATCATCCCGGCCCGTCCGCCCGCTTCGATGCTCATATTACAGATCGTCATGCGGGCTTCCATCGAAAATTTGCGAATAGCGCTCCCCGCGTATTCTATGACATGGCCGGTCGCCCCGGCGGTACCGATCTTGCCGATAATCGCCAAAATAATATCTTTGGAAGTCACCCCCGGTTTTAGCGTCCCTTCGATCTTGATCAACATGGTCTTGGCTTTATCCTGCTGGAGCGTTTGTGTTGCCAGGACGTGCTCAACTTCGGAGGTTCCGATCCCGAACGCCAAAGCGCCGAAGGCGCCATGGGTCGAGGTGTGCGAATCACCGCAGACGATCGTCATTCCCGGCTGGGTGATACCCAATTCGGGCCCGATCGCGTGGACGATGCCTTGATTTTTGTCGGAGAAATCATAAAGCTTGATGTCGAACTGCTTGCAATTTTTCTGCAAGGTTTCCATCTGGATGCGGGAAGTTTTCTCAACCAGCGACCAGTCCCTAGTGCGAGTGGAAACGTTATGGTCCATCGTCGCAAAGGCTTTTTCCGGATGGACCACGCTCCGGCCAGTCTCGCGCAGCGCCGCAAAGGCCTGCGGACTGGTCACTTCGTGCACGAGGTGCCGGTCGACATAAATAATCGCCGTGTCACCCTGCGAAGGCCGCACCAGATGCGCTTCCCAGATTTTTTCGTACATCGTCTTCGCCATAGGATTTTAGATTCTATCCGAATCGACGCTGATTGTCAACACTTTGGCGGCTACATGTCCCGCAAAATCTTGACGGTCTGGTCGATCTCCTGGGCGGTGTTGTA
This sequence comes from uncultured Planctomycetales bacterium, assembly GCA_964364455.1. Lineage (GTDB taxonomy): Bacteria > Omnitrophota > Gorgyraeia > Zapsychrales > Zapsychraceae > UBA10015. Next base: position 4,131 of record CAYIMR010000012.1, read on the forward strand.
GACGTGCGGGGCAACACGGATGTTGCCTTTCCACAGCGCGGTGTAAATGCCGCGCGAGAGCAGGATCTCATAGATCTGAGTATTGCGATTACGGTCAGCGTGGGAAAGGACGATGAGGCTGGAACGCTTTTTCCCTTTTTCGGGGCTGATCAATTCGTAGTCGGAACCCCGCAACCCCACGATAAAACGATCGACTAAAGTATCGTGGTAGGCCTTAACGTTCTCCAACCCACTCTCGAGCCAGTAATCGATCGCTGTCTTTAAGGGAACATGATTGAAAAAATTCGCCGCGCCAAAGACATCGAAACGCCGTGCGGTCTGGACATCTTTGAGTTTCAAAGGACATTCCTCCAGCAGGTCTTCTTTGGAAAGCATCGCCGCCCAGTACGCCTGGTTCAAGGTAAGAGTTTTTCGCAGCGAAGGTTTGATCCAGCAAAAGCCCGTGCCGTACGGGCCGCAGAGCCATTTGTACCCGGCGCTCACCACCGCGTCCACAGAAATCTTCCCGACGTTGACCGGCATCGCGCCCAGCGACTGGGAAAGATTGAGCACGAACACGAGCCCCTTCTCTTTACAGATCTGCGCAAAGCTTTCAATGTCCAGAACATAACCGCTAAAAGTGTGCACATGCGATAGGCACAACAACCGAGTACGATCGCTTACGAATTTACGTAGCTCTTCGGGTTCGAGCACTCTCTCCTTTGGTTTGATCTGACGTACGATAACGCCTTTTTTCTCCAGGGCGAGCCAGGGCAAAATGTTGGTGGGAAAATCGTTTTGCATCGTGAGGATCTCGTCGCCCTTTTTCCAGGGGATCCCGTTGGCCAAAAGATGTAGCCCGTAGCTGGCGCTGTTGCCTAAGATCACATCGGCCTCATCGACGCCCAAGAGCTGGCCGATCGAGCGTTTCAGGCCGGTCACCGTGGTGACGAATTTCCCCATATCCAAAAGATACGGCTTCATCTTCCACGTGACCGCCTGTTGCAGCGTCTTGTCCGCGGCCAAAGGCAGCGGCCCCTCACTGGCGGCGTTGAGCCAGATCTTTCCGTCGAAGGACGCGAAATCTTTTTGATAACCTTTTGTTGACATGTTGCGCTTAACTCCTTGTGCGCTGAAAAACGTACACCAGCAACAAACCCAACAAACCGCTCACCGCGTTGAGTACAACGTCGGAAGTTTGATAATACCGGTTGGGCAAAAGGTGCTGGATCCCCTCATCCACCCAGCCCAGCGCCGTCGTCAACGCGAAAGCGCCCGCGTAAGCCGCTCCCGCGCCATGACCCAACCGCAGCGCCCGGAATACCAGATACGCCAGGATCCCGTATTCGATGAAATGGATCTTTTCTTCCGGATGGGAAATTGTCGCCAGCCCGTAAAAATATCCGGATACGGCTATTAAAAGTAGAACATACCCGCAAAAATCTGTCACCTTATATTTACGAAAAAAAAGTATCACGATCCCGGACAGGCAAACGGCAAGGAAGATATTGACCCAAAGCTCGAATGGTATTGTCCTTTTAAGAAATTCACACATCGGCCGCACGGGGTAAAGCGTGATGTAAATAGTCAGCGTCCACCCCAGCGCCCACGCCCAGTATTTTTTTCTTAATTGCCGTTTGGGGTCCATGAAACGACTTTCAGTGTGTTGCCGTCGCTTTCCACAACGATGGTGCCGTTCCTATCCGTGCGGTAAACGGTGCCGTTCAATCTTTTTAGCTGATCTTCGCGCGGCAAACCCCAGCGATTGGGGCCGGTGGAAACGATAAATAATTTTCCCTGGAATGCTTCAATGAACGTGTCGCTCAACGGCCCGCCGTGGTGCGGGATCAGGACGCAGTCCGCCTGCCGGATCTGCGGGAACGCCGCCAGCAAAGCGTCTTGCCGGCCGGGGCCGATGTCGGCCAAAAGCAGAAATGATACCTTGTCGTGTTTAAGCCACAACGCGAGCGAATTATCGTTGGCAGTGCCGTTCAGATCCGGTGGATTAAGAACTTCGACCGTTACGGAATCCGGGAGCTGTTCCAGTTGTTGCCCGCGCATTAAAATCTCGACAGGAACACGTTTGCGTTCCAAATAAGACAAGAGCGCGGAATATCCTTTTTCCGCGTTGGGATCGCCGTTATGGAACACGCGGCCAATGGGGATCCTGCCGGCAACCTTGCGTAATCCCCCGAAGTGATTCTGATGAGGATGCGTGATGACAACGGCGTCGATCTTTCGGATCTGATGAAATTTAAGATAAGATATTAATCGGCCGGCAGGCTCCCTTCGGCCAAAGGCTCCTCCCCCTCGGGGGACCTCTGGCCGCGGGGAGGAGGAAGAATGTTTCGCGACGCCGGCGTCCACGAGCATCGTCGTGGTATCCGCCGGCAGGCCCCTCCCTGCAGGCGGGGGTAATTCAAGCAAAATGGCGTCGGCATAGCCAACGTCGATAAAATGCGCCCGCAAAGGCCGAACATCCGCTTGGGCGGGTACAGTTGCGAAGATAAGCCCAAACAAAATGCCGTACCCGCAAAAAATCAACCGTTTTGCGCTTGCAGGCATTCGTTGATCTTGGCGACCAGTTGCGCGATGGGCATGGGTTTCTGGTAGCAGGCGCGCACGATGCTGTCCAGCGCGATGTCCTGAATGGGTTCGCTGGCGGTCAGCACAATGACGGGAATCAGCGGATTGAGCGCGAACTCCTTGAGCTTTACGAGGAATTCCCGCCCGTTCATCGAGGGCAGGTGCATGTCGAGAATAATGAGATCCGGCGATTCCAATACGGCCATCTGAAGCCCCTCATCACCGTCAGAGGCGATCAACACCTCAAACCCGTTCTGGCGCAATCCGTCGTAGAGCATCATGATGGCCAGTTTCGAATCATCGATGATCAGTATTTTGTGTGGCGTGGCGTCGCTCATGTCATTGTCCTCCTCACCCCTCCGGGGACCTAACGGCCGAAGGGATCAAAAACTCCTAATTCCAAAACTCCTAATTCCTGTTGCTTTTGATGAAGACTCCATTAAAATATGTTTAAAGAGAAAAATTTATGTCCTACAAAAACATCCTTACCACAGTCCGTTACTGGGACAACATGACCGCCAAGTGGCTCATGCGCCACTTCTATTTCATGTTCTTCCAGATCATTCTCGTCGCGATTTTCCTCGTCTGGTTCGTGAACATGTTCAACGTGATCGATTCCAGCTACCAGATCCCCGAGACCGGCACGCCCACCGAACACATCCTCGCCGCGCAATCGGTCAACATGACGATCGTGGTTGTTTTGGTCCTGCTGAATTCTTTCTGGATGCTCTTTATCTTCAGCGGCATCCAGCGCATCGGGAACCTCTTGAAAGATATCACCTACCACTTAAGCCGCCTGCGCGTCCGGATCAAGTAACCATTATCCTCTTCAGTTCACCCCTAACTGATCCGCTTCGCGGATCAAAACGTTTGGGGTTAATTTTGCCTTCCCCAGCTACACAGCACAAAGGTAAGCAAAATTAAAAATATTCGTGATACAATTCCTTGAAACGATTAAGTAGATTCGCGCGCCAGTGGCCGTCGGGAGAAAACGCGTAGCGCAAACTTTGCTTGAACCCGCTTTTGGCCAGGCCCACCACACCGGCAAAAAGCGCCGCGTTACCCGGACTGCGGGCCGAGGCCACGTTCATTTTCGCCAGGCGCGCCGGATGGCGCGTGGCCTGACTGAGGCGCTCAATGAGGCCGGTCAACAAAGACCCGCCGCCGATCATCACAATGCCCGTTTCCAGCTCGTCAGCGACGCCGAACTCGCGCAGGACGTTCTGGACATTCTCCAGTAATTCCCGGATCTGGGGCTCGATAGCCGCGCAAATATCTTTGCCCTTGACGGGCTTGTAGGCGCTGTCGCGCTTGACGAGGATCTCTTCATCGCTGGAATGATACGCCTCCAGCGTCGCGGCGTAGGAGCGTTTGATCTCCTCAGCAAGATCAAGCGGCAGGCTCAATTGTTCCGCGATGCGCCGGGTGAAAGCATCGCCACCGATCTCAATCTTTTTTAAACGCCTTAAAATATTGTCCTGGAACAAAAGGACGCTCGTTGCCTTGGCGCCGATGTCAATCAAAATGCGTCCTTGCGCGCGCTCGGTGCCATCCAGGGCGACTTCGCAGGCCGCGTAACTGGTAAAAAAAACGTTGGGCACTTCATACCCCGCCTGGTGGACCGCCCGCACGATGTTACGGATGCGGTTGGCATTGGTGAAGATCATCAAGGACTGGACGCCGAGTTTGCGTCCGTAAAGCCCTCCGGGGTTAAGCGCTTTATTAACCTCATCGACCATATACTGCTGGGGCAGGTCGTGGAGAATTTCCTCGTCCATCTTCAGGCTCAGAAGCCGCGCCTGGTCATTGACCTTTTTGATATCTCGCTGGGTGATGATCTTGTTGGTGCGGTCGACCAGCGGAATCGTCGTGCCGCCTTCGCGTACCTCGATCAATTCAGAACCCACGCCCAGCTGCACTTCTTTAAGTTTGAGGTTGGTTTTTTGAAGAAGGGTGTGCACGGTCGCGTGGACGCAATCGGATAATTCGCCCAAGTCGCTCACCGCGCCGTCACAAAATCCCGCGGTTTTCTGCTCGTAAATGCCGACGAGCTCCATTTGCGTGCCGGAGGCTCCCCAAGGGGAGGCGTCTTTGACCTTCAAAATTCCGGCTTTGATCTTCTGCGCGCCTAAGTCCAGACCACAGTAGTATTTTTCTCTGATCATAATTGCTTTAGTCGTAAGCTGTAGACTTACGACTATTTTGTTCCCAAAATCGGGTCCTTAAACCTCAAATCGATATATTTCACCTGCTCCGTGTCCAGGCGGTTGCGGGACAGGACCATCGCCAACACATTCATTTTCCGCTCAATATCGGTTTTATCAACAATTATTTTCAATCCGTTGGACAGGTGAAAATCGATCTCCTTGAGATTGTCCACATCGATCTTCTTCACGACATACGGTGAAAATGAATGATTATTCTGGAATTCCTTAATGATATTGAGCGCCAATAGCGTGCTCTCTCCTCCCAAGGCTGACCCGGTCGTGATCCGCCGCCGGCTGAAGATCCCGGAGATAAACGGTAACTCCTCTCCTTTTTCCGGCGCGCCGAACAAAATAACGCCCTGGTCATCAATCAGGAATGTCTTGTTCTGGATATAGACTTGCGCGAAGGGCGCGCGCTTCCTGGCCAGGACCAGGATCCTGTCGGGAAACTTCTTGGCCATGTTGGCCTGCGCCATCTGCGGGTACTTGTCCATCAGAGAACGCTGGAACCGGACGACGTCGACGCTAAAAATGCTTTTGCCGTTCAACGACGCGAAGTCCCGCTTGTCCAGGAAACTCAGCGTGCGGTCGATCTCAACCGTTTTGATCTTGAAATACCTGGAATCAAAAAGGGCCTGCGCCGCTTGCCTGGCGCCGAGAAAGACGACCGCGATCACGATGCCGCCCGCCACAATATACCGAAAAGCAGGTGTGCCAAAGAACGCAAATGGATTTCCGCCGCTTTTACCGGAGGTTCTTGATCTTCTTCTTTTTACCATACGCCAATCCAGCCAGCTGCAGACACAACCGGTCGAAATCTATTCCCATGACCCTGGCGGCTTTCGGCAGCAGGCTCGTTGAGGTAAATCCGGGAATAGTGTTGACCTCCAGAACGTAATACGCGCCGTTCTCGGCTAAAATAAAATCCACCCGCGAAAGATCAGCGCAACCCAGCACCCGGTGCGCCGCGAGCGCACTCTGGCGGACCTTATCCGCGAGTTCCTGCGGGAGGTGGGCCGGAACGATATACTCGGTCGCGCCGGAACTGTATTTCGCTTTGAAATCAAAAAACTCCGCCTTGGGACGGATCTCAATGGGAGCGAGCGCCTCGTCGCCTAAAATACCAACCGTCAATTCCCGCCCATGGATATATTGCTCGATCAAGACCTTGTCATCGTACTTCCAGGCTTTTTGCAAGGCTTCCGCCAATCCTTCCGGCGCGCGCACCAGACTGATACCGATGCTGGAACCTTCCCGGGCCGGCTTGACGACGACCGGATAAAAATCAATTGCCTGAATAAGGCCGGCGTGATGCGCCGCTTCCTGTTTGTATAAACTGATGTGCGCCGGTACCTGGATACCGGATTTCTGGAACAAGTCCTGCGCGAGCACTTTGTCGATGGCCAGGCGGCTCGCTTCAACACCGGAACCCGTGTAGGGGACGCCGATCTCCTCGAGGATCGCCTGAATGGTGCCATCTTCCCCCAGCCGGCCGTGCAGGGCGATAAAAACGACGTCGAGATTATAGGAACGCACCAGCGAAGTGATCTTTTCCTTGTCCCTGACCGTGATATCGATCGAAACGACCTCGCCGCCCTGACGTTTGAGCGACTCGGCGACCGCCGTGCCGGATTTCAAAGAGATCTCCCGTTCCGAAGAATATCCGCCCATTAAAACGCCGATACGGCCGAGCTGCTTGATATCGTAATTTTCCAAAGCTGCGGTTATTGAGCTTCCTCCCGATAAACATAACTTCAAATCTCCCCCGGGATTCTTTGACGTCGGCGGGAGATTTGAAGTTGGAAAAGGAAAGCTCAATAACCGGGCGCGCGGCTGGGCTTGCCCGCCAACGGCGAGGCTCGCCGGAGGCGGCCCGCCGCTTTTATCGCCCTGCACGGCCCAGGCGAGCTCGTCCGCGACATACGTGATGTCCCCTGCGCCCAGAACGATAATGAGGTCCCCGGGTGCCGCCCGGCCGATCGCGTGGCGCAGGATATCCTTTTTCTCCAAATAGACCACGTGGCACGAATTTTCCTGCTCGATACGCTCCTTTAATTTTGCCGAAGTAATTCCTTCAATGGGCTTTTCGCTGGCCGCGTAAATATCGGTCAAGATCAGATAATCGATGCCGTAAAAACTTTTGGCCATTTCATCCCACAACGACTGGACGCGCGTGTAGCGGTGCGGCTGAAAGATGGCGATAACGCGCTTGCGCCCCATTTGCCGGGCCGCGGCGAGTGTCGCCCGGATCTCCGTCGGATGATGGGCGTAATCGTCGACAACCCAAATATCGCCGGATTTGGCCTTGATCTGAAAGCGCCGCTGCACGCTGGTGTATTCACCCAAACTTTCGCGAATGACGTTCCAGTCGATCCCCAGATGCAACCCCAGCGCCACGCACGCCAGGGCGTTGGCCACGTTGTGTTTGCCCGGGACCTGCAGGTGTATCGTGCCCAGAGGTTTGCCTTTGAGCAGGCAGCCGAAACGCGCGCCGGCCGCGTCGATGGAAATGTTTTGCGCGGTCAGATCATTGTCAGGGCCGAACCCGTAGGTGCGTACCGGACACGGGCTCCGCGCCAGCATGCCGCGCAGATTGCCGTCGTCCCCGCAGGCGACCAGTAAACCGTCGCGGGCGGTGCGTCCGATAAATTGCGCGTACGCGCGCAAGATACCATCCCAGTCACGGAAATAATCGATATGTTCGAAATCAATGTTGGTAATGACAGAATACTTTGGAGAGAATTTCAAAAACGATCCGTCGCTTTCATCCGTTTCCGCGACGAAATATTTTCCCTCACCCAGGCTCGCCTGATAATCCGATGAGCCACTGGTGACCATGCCACCGATAGCGGTCGTCGGCTGCAGCCCCGCCTTGATGAGCATGTTGGAGATCATCGAAGTGGTGGTCGTCTTGCCGTGGGCGCCGGCGACGGTGATCGCGGTCTGCCCCTGCATCAGCTCGACGAAAAGCTGGGCCCGCTGCAGGACGGGGATTTTCTTCTCGCGCGCCTCCTGAAGTTCGAGATTATCCTGCGCGACCGCCGAGGAGAAGACCACGAAGTCCGCGCCGCTGATATTTTCTCTCGCGTGACCGATCGCCACACGCGCGCCCTGCTCCCTTAAATTCTGGACCATCTGATTCTCGTGCAGGTCCGATCCCGAGACCTGGCAGCCTTTCTTCAAAAGAAGAATGGCCAGCGCCCCCATTCCGATCCCGCCGATGCCGATGAAGTGATAGTGTTTTGTCATAGTCATTGCGTTCCTTATAATAAACAAATCACAAATACCTCCCAAAGGGAGCCTAACGGCAAATTACAAACAATAACAAATTCAAATGACCTAAACAATACCCCCGACTCAAATGACCAAGTTAAAGGATTATCTCCTCCCTCGTCTCGGCATTTGAGTAAGCTGCTGTGTGATTTGGGCTGCTTTTCTTTTAGATTCAGTATCAGGAGGTGCACTCCACTCGCGGGCCTGTTGTATAAAATTCTCATTCCCGAGGGCTGAGTGTTCCAGGTCTTTATCATATTCAATCTTAACGAGCAGAGGGAATCGCACTGACTGCCCGCTAACAAGGCCTTGCCCGGGACCAAACCCCGGTAACATACGGGCATCCGTTTCATCGAGATTTTCCATTACCGACCTTACAAATGATTGATCTTTCGGATTAACTAATCTTAATACCAAAAACGAGTTGCATTGAGACAGAACGGTTTCGTCAACCCTACTTGGTCTTTGAGAAACCAATATCAAACCTGTACCAAATTTACGACCTTCAGTAATTACCCTTCTAATTGTCGGTAAAGATGGTGTCTCAGCCCTCCCTTCGGAACCGGAAGGTATAAAATTATGAGCTTCTTCAATGATGGTTTGAAATGGGGGTATTTTGCCTGACATGCTTGCTCGATGTTCAAAAAGTCCCTCCAACAAAATAGAAACTATCGTTGACTGTGTCAAATGATCGTATCCTCCCAAATAAAGAATTGATACTTGATTGGACTGAATAATGCCCTGTGGATACCCTTCGGGATCCGGCAAAGTCTCAAATTCTAAACGCTGCATTGTTTCTCGAAGTTTTTTGTTTGTTTGCTCCATTTGATTAAGCCGTTTTTCTATTTGCGCCAAGGTACGGCGCACAGCATTCATTGTACTGGCCCCGACTGGATCAACCGCATCAGTTCCACCCTCAGCTGAATTATTACGCCTTCCTCTTCGGCCACCAGCGCCAGCGGCGTTCTGTTGAGCAACCTGAATTAATGTCTGCAAATAACCCAAAACTGAAGTCCCCGATTTCGGCCTCAATTGGTCGTTAGCCAGAAGTCGCGCCAAATAATCTCTTTGAGGTGGCGTCAAGCCTTCCGTCATCTTGCTTATTAAATCTTCAATAATATTCGAATTCTGTTCGGTCATACGTAAATAAGGAAAGAATAACTTAATTTCTGTATTTGGGAAATGTGTACGCATCTCCCAAAGTCCTGCGTAATCACCGTGAGGATCAATTATCAAAATTGGATATCCAATATCGATGAGTTCCCTTAAAATTCGTCTTGTAGCAACAGTTTTTCCTCCACCAGTCATCGCAAGAATTGCCATATGCCTAGAAACCACTCTGTCCGCAGATATACTGACCTCTACATCGGTTCTAGCGATTAGAGTACCGATCTTAATCGGGGTATGCCCCGGTATGCCAGCTCCCAAAAGGGCTTTTATTGCAACTGCGGGTGGATAATAAACATCCGCTGCCGGCTGTATCGGGTAAGTAAGCGGAAAAATATTTGTATGATCATCCTTGCTGGTAGCACCCAACACCTTTACGGTGGCTTGCAATTGATCTCTGCTATCAGACAAGATTGTATCTCTTAGAGATATACCTTCATTTGAAAGCTCTTGAGCTGCTTCGAACGGAAAAAATGGATTGAAACGATCTATTAACGTTATTCTTCCCCATGCACAAACAATACATTGACCGTTATAATCTTCGTCAGGAACTTCCATCATCACGGCTACAATGTCTCCCACTCTGGATTTGAAACTCTTTAAAATAAAACTAAATTCTATAGGAGACGCATTACCAACAACGGTTCCTATGGATTTCCAATCTGAATTTTCTACCATTTTCACCTCACATATTGTTGAAGGTTGGTCTAAAAAGCCAATCTCTGGCGGTGCCACATAACAATCGACGCACTTCATTTATTAAAATCGGATTTTTTGAATCTAAAGCTTTTTTCATTATTTGCGCCATAAGGTGTGCGTTTACCGGCTTCGACATCCATGCCGGTATTTTTGCGTGCTTATCAACGATGTCCAAACCGGCAGGAAACGAATATTTGGGCAAAAGCCGACAGGAATGCATTAACACATCAAATGTTTTTTCCCATTTACTTTCATCGCACTCAAACATTTCAACTCTCAAGGGTAATGACATGTTGGACGGTTTCATGTAACTGACAATAGGTTTAGGGTATTTCTGCAAATCCGGTATCCATTGGGGTGGAACACGACCCGGTATATAAGCATTCCTGTCAACTGAAATTGGGACTAAATACTCTCCCGCCTCAAGAAGACAATCAAACAGCACCCCATCAGAAATTTTGTAACCACGCAAATAATTACCTATTTCCGTTGAGTCCTGTACGGTCATCCCACCATGTTCAACCAATACATCCAGCAATGTTCGTGATAAAATTCCAGATAAAGAAGAACGTTCAACAACCCCACAAACGATACTTGAAGATTGAGACAAAAGCTCCAGCTGTCTTAAATGAACCCTAACGAAGTTAGCATCGTCACTGGTTCGATCCCTTTCACCATCCGGCAATAAAAGTTCGATTCCTTCTTTAGAGAAATGCGGGAATCCAGTAAAAGAATACATCGAAACGGGATTAACTAATGGCCCATGCATAAACAAAAAATCCGGTTTTTCACGATAGGCGATACGCAATGCGCCTGAAGTTTCCAATGTGATACGCGCAACATCTCTTAGCTTATCAGTATCTTCAATTAAATCTTCATAAAATCCGGAATCGCTTTGAGCTGATTGATATAAGTCCTCAACAATTTGAACCTCAATATCAAACTCCTCTCTGTCAGGCCCTTCATGTCCTGGTTTTACGACATATGAGCCGACTCTAATGGCTACTGGCGCCGCTCCCAAAGCCCCCATATTGGCAACGCCACCATCTATGAAAGCAATTTTCTTTCCTTTGCAGTCACCCCAAAGACGTTTATGATCAAGACTAATCGTTTTTATAAGTTTGTCATTATCCAATTGGGAACGCAATGAAGTGACTACGCTCTCCAGCACCGTCAAGAATTCCGCTTGCGACTTTGAAGAAAGATGTATGGAACTTCGCATCATTTCCCCAAGCACGTGAGGTCGTCGGATTCTATCCTTAAAGGTTAATTTTGTAACAGACCGCTTAACTGGTGTCGGTAATGGTGGAACAGAAATAATGGACACTTGAGGAGAGGGTCTTGTTTTAATATTCGAAGTCGAAGACGACTTTGACTCAGCGCGGGTGCTCTGCTCTCTGGAAGAGGGTTCCTGGGAACCACCTGTACATTTCGGACATATACGAATACTCACGCCTTCCATTTCGATTATCTTCATGGGGGATTCACATTTGCGACAATAGTGTTTAATTTTTGGAGGACGGTATTCAAGACTCGGGACCCCGGGGGGATTACATTCAGGACAAAAATAAGAACGAGAACCTTTTACCGGAACTTTTTCCAATTTAGTCTTACAAACTTTACAGACTCTACGTCCCATTCAGGATATCTTTCTGTATTTAAAATTCGGCCTAACAACTTCCAAAATTCTGTTAAAAGATTTTGTAAAATCGTTTTCTAAATCATGCTGCCACAATCTAATCGATATCCAACCCATCTTGCGAATTTTTCTAAAATTCTTTGCGTCTCTCTTTCGATTGAGAGATATCTTTTCCCTCCAAAAAGGGGACAGCTTCCTTACCCATTCCGGAAATCGATATCCATGCCAAAAGTCTCCATCAATAAAGACAGCAGTTTTTCGGGATGGAAACGCGATATCCGGCGACCCGGGGATATTCTTATAATTTGTTTTGAATTTCAAATTCCTCCTGCGAAGTTCAGAGCAAACAAGACTTTCTAAATCAGTGTTCTTATTCTTCACTCTGGACATGCAATAACTTCTTTGTTTTCTCGACAAATTATCAACCATGATCAGCTTTCGACGGATAAATGTTCCACTAAATGATTTCTAATATTACGAGATTGAATTAAGCTGAACTTAGGAGGCAGAGCATTGCCTATTAATAAAGCCAATGAAGTTTTTCGAATCGTGACAGGGAATTTATAAACTCTTGGAAATGACTGTAATAATGCAGCTTCTCTGGCGGAAATCGACCTATCTTCCTTTGGGTGCAAAAATCTTCCTTTGGATGGATTTAAACATCCACCAGTTATTGTCGGGGCAAAATCATTCCATCTCATTCGCCCATAGACATCATTAAATCCGACATTTTTCGCTTTGTGACATTCCAGTAAATACTTTTCAGGCAAATCTTTCCTGCTACCACCATCTTTGGGCAAAAGTTTTATCATTTCGATAATATCTTCTCGATGTTTCGCAACAATTTTATGAAGTGGATCATCAGTTTCCTCAATTGGTTCAAGATGACCGACGGCATCTTTAACTGTAACTTTTTGATTTATTGCTTCAGCTATCTTAATTTCTCCCAACAAAGACCCTACCAGAACCAAACGCCTTCTTCTCTGCGGGACTCCATAGTCCTTTAAATTAACCACACGATAATCGATGTTATATCCGAATCGTCTCAATTTATTAATCATATCCTTAAATAAATAGTAATTTATTAAGCCGGGAACATTTTCCATCATAATAGTTAAAGGTTTTAATCTCTTAACAAACCTCAAGTATTCTTTGATCAAACTATTACGATTATCACGTACATTTCTTTTCTTGTTTAATCGACGCACAGAAGAAAATCCCTGACAAGGAGGACAACCAGCCAAAAAATGCAAGGGCTCATTGTTTAACTTTTTCAATATTTCCGGTATACGAATTTCCCGAATATCTTTTTCAATAACAATACTTTCCGGATGATTCATTCGATATACGATAACCGCATCGGGATTGTTCTCAACAGCTAAAATGACTTGAAATCCTGCCTGGCGCATTCCTTCCGAGAGGCCTCCGCATCCTGAAAATAAATCAATACTGTTATAAGTCATTGTGTTTTGTATTGTTTGTGGCTTGAGATTTGGTCATTGGAATTTTGTCATAATCTATTTTTGCTTTTGCAAATAATCCACCCACGCCTTGTCGAGCGCGTCGAAGTCTTTGAACCGCACATACA
>CAYIMR010000013.1:0-16687 GCA_964364455.1 uncultured Planctomycetales bacterium
CCATCTTCCAGACCAACAGTATTAAAAGAAAAATAAAAATATAAAGCAAATACCACTGCGTGTATCCGCATTGGATAACTTTTAATTTCGCGGATAAGGACTTAATGAATTCAAAGGCGGGACGAAAGAAAAGATCTTCGGCGGCTTCCGTAACGCGCGAGGAAACTTTCCCTTCACCGGGGAAATATCCTTCCGGCTTGTTCCCTTTGACCCGGTAACCCAGGACATTACGGAAGATCTCCAAAAGAGGCTGCGCGAACGACGCGGCCGTATACTGCATGCGGCTCGTAGGCATGGCATACCCGCAACCCCAGGTCTGCGCTCTTTCAACGGGCAAAAACTTCATCGCGGTCCTTTTCAGTAAAGTCAAAATGGCTATGGTCCCGATTAAAATGGACAACACCAAAACCGCCGTCAAAAGAGGGGCAATGATCACCCCTTCCGTTGCTGAAGAGATCGGGGAAGATGTCATTGTCGCGGCGGCGCCCAAGGCAAACGACACCATCACGGCGGGGAAAAGCCCGATCCACACGCAGATCCCTCCCAGCACGGCCATGGGGACACACATCAGCGCGGAATTTTCCTTCACGCGCGTAATATCTATGGAACGGCTGTTCCCCAGGAAGATCGCGCCGAAGGCTTTCGCGAAACACGCCGCCGCCAGGCCGCCTATCAAGGCCAGGGAAATAACGGCCAGACTGCTCAAAGCAATGCCGTTCAATTCAAAATGGAACATCCCTTCAAACAACGCCCGATAGACGAGCCATTCACTGACAAAACCGTTAAAAAGCGGCAAGCCGCAAATGGATAAAGAACCAACCAAAAACAAATGCCCCGTCCAGGGAAGCTTTTTTAAAAGCCCTCCCAGGCGATCGATCTCTCCCGTACGCGTCGAGTGGATGAGCGATCCCGCGCTCAGGAACAAAAGCCCTTTAAAGACAGCGTGATTAAAAACATGAAGAAGCGCGCCGGCGTATCCGATAAAGGCCGCGAGCTCATTGTGACAGATCTGCCCCCACAGCCCCGTCCCCAACCCCAGAGTTATAATCCCGATATTTTCAATGCTGTGGTAAGCGAGTAATTTCTTGATTTCGTGCTGACCCAGGGCGTATAAAACGCCTCCCACGCCCGAGATCATGCCGATCAAAAGCAACGTAACCGCGCACCATTCTGGAAAATCTTTAATAATCAAAATGGTCCTCATCAATCCATAGATACCCATCTTGATCATGACCCCGGATAAGACCGCGGAAATGTGGCTCGGGGCCGCGGGATGGGCGTGCGGCAGCCAGATATGCAAAGGGATAAACCCCGCTTTCACGCCAAACCCGATAATACCTAAAATGAAAAGTACCCCCGCTAACGGCAACGGGAATGACGCCAGCGCCATTTGGTCAAAATTCATCGAACCCGATTGCCGGGCCATCAGAAGAAACATGACCCACAGACAGAACGTGCCGGTGTGGGTGGCGATCAAATAAAGGTATCCGGCTTTGCGGACGGCTTCTTTCTCGTCATAGAACGTGATCAGAAAATACGAAGATAAGGCCATCATCTCCCATGCGATCAAAAACAAAACGGCATTTTGGGCCGTGACAACGAGCATCATAGAGATCAACAGAAGATGATAAAGAGCGTAATGAGCGCTTAAATCCCTTCCCTTGTCATTTTTCAAATAACCGTATCCATACACGCCGGCGGAAAGAAACAAAATCGTAATCGTCAATAAAAAGAAGGCGCCCAGAGGATCCACCCCCAGATAGAACTCGCCCGCGGGCATTCTTAAATTTAATCGGTAACCTATTGGAACCCGGTGGATGAGGACGCCAAGGGCGGCGATCGCGCCCAGGAGGCATCCTGATATTAGTGTGATAAGGAAGATGACCCCGCTGATCCCCCGCAATCGCGTCGAGAGGACCGATAAAATGGCCCCGACGGACAAAACAAAAAGACCGGACAGAAAAAAGTTCATGGCCCGCTTGTCTCCCTCCCGTTCTCGCCGGGGGCCGGGGATATTCCAGACTCAATGACCAGGATCTCCGCTAAAATTTGTTCGCGGGACGCCTTAAGATGCAGATATTCCTGCAATTTGGCGTTTTGCAAACAAAACGCCAGGCGGCTTAAAATACCCAGATGCTTCTTGACGGAAGGGCTCAGGATGGTAAAAACGATAAAAACCGGCTTGCCGTCAAGGGCCTTGAAATCTACCGGCTTCTTCAAAAAGCACAGGCTGATGGAAGGATGGTCAACATGCAAAACAACGGGGTTGCGCACGTGGGGAATCGCGATGCCGTTACCTATCGCCGTGGGCGTCATTTTCTCCCTGGCGATCAACATCTGCCAGAGAGATTTCCTGCTCAGCTTCTCCGGAAGAGGCAACGCGTCAACGATGGAGCGCAAAACTTCTTCCCGGTTCTCGCCGGGGATATCGTAATAAATATTACCCGTCTTGATGGCCTGATATAAAACGCTTGAATTGTCATTTTCCCGGTCGCCCGCGGACAGGACCTCGGGAGTCAACGGGATTTTTTTCTTCAGGGCCCAGTCAAGCAGTTCAATATAATTAAAACGGTACTGCTCATTGGCCCTGACGCAAGGCATGTTCTTTTTCTCGATCCAGCCATTGACCGTCTTTTCGGGGACCGCGAAAATCCTGACGATATCATTGACCGTCAATTGCATCTCTGATTACTCTCCTTTTAAAATTACTAAAATCTTTACCATTGCATAAATTTATTTTACCGCGAAAACCGCTGTCTTTCAGAATCCGCAAGAAAATTCAATGATTCATCATCAAAAAATAAAAAAACCCTGCACAGTAACCTATAAATGCAATAAGACTCACTCGTCTTAAATACCAGCTAAACCTTATTTTTTCCATTCCCATCACAACCACCCCGGCCGCGGACCCGATAATCAACATGCTCCCCCCTGTCCCCACGCCATAAGCGGTCATTTCCCATAATTTACTGTCAACGGGATATCTCGACAAATCGTACATCCCCATAAGCGCCGCTGTTAAAGGCACATTATCGATGATCGCGGAAACGACACCCATGGTGAATATAATAATATCTTTACTGCCGATATATTGGTCCATCCATAAAGTCAGACTGCCCAATATTCCCGCCGTCTGGAGAGCCGCTACCGCCAAAAGGATCCCCAGGAAAAATAAAACACTCGAAATGTCGACTCTGGTCAAGATATGCGGGACTCTCAAAAAATGCCGTTCCTGATGAATTAAATCCGTCAAAACCCACATCAATCCCAGGCCGAACATTATGCCCAGATAAGGAGGCAGCCCTGTTGAAGCCCTCAAAATCGGAACCAGAATGAGGGCCCCGACTCCCATTGAAAATATTCTCCTGGCGCCATAGGCCATTGAATTGTTTTCTGATTTCCGCGTTGTTCCTGAGAGACTGCCTTTAACGGAAAAAGAAAATAAACCTAAAGGAACAATCATGGAAATCAAACTAGGCAGGAAAAGCTGTGTCATAATCTTGCCGGATGTGACTCTCCCCCCTATCCACAGCATGGTCGTCGTCACATCGCCTATGGGAGTCCACGCGCCTCCGGCGTTGGCCGCGATGACAATCATGCTGGCAAAAATCATGCGTTCCTTCTGGTCATCCAGGAGCCTTCGCAGTAACGTTACCATAATAATAGACGTCGTCAGATTATCTAACACCGAGGATATAAAGAACGTGGCAAATGAAATCAACCAAAGCAATACCCGTTTGCTGTCTGTCCGGATGAAATCCGTGATAATATTAAACCCTTTATGAGAGTCCACCAATTCAACGATCGTCATAGACCCCAGCAAGAAAACCATGATCTGGGCAATGTCTGCCAAATGCTCATTCATGTGGAGCGTAACGGCCGCGTCGTAAGGGAACGCGCGCATAAAATTCAATGTCCAGCATACGACAGCGACCAAAAGCGCCGTGGCCGCTTTATTGACACCGGTTTTATGTTCCAGCGTGATCACCAGATATCCAGTGACAAAAACAAAAATGATCAGCCCATTAAACATTTTTTCCACCTTTCTAATGGTTCGACTACGCTCACCGTTAGCCCTGAGCGAAGTCGAAGGGCTAAAAGGAATTAAACGAGGCTAAAGGCTGGATGGATTTAACGCGAAGATTTAATTCTTCCTCCCCGCAGAGAGCCTTTGGTTGAGGGGAAGAGCCCGCCCTTGGCGCCGCCCTTTGGGCGAGCCTCGCCCGGCCTCGACGAGGCCATCGGCCGAGGCGGGCCATTCGGCGGGAGGCTCGCCGCGAAAGCAGGCGGTCTACCGGCCGTCGCTGAAAGACCCCTTGCGCGCGACTTTAGTCTTATACGCCGCCTCTTGGACCGCCGCCGCCACGGCCGCGACAACCCTTTTATCGAAAATGCCTGGTATGATATATTCCTCGCTCAACTGGTCTTCCGCGACAAGGTCCGCCAAAGCGTCGCTGGCGGCCAATTTCATCTCTTCGTTGATCTCTTTCGCCCGGACATTTAAAGCCCCCCGGAAGATCCCCGGGAACGCCAGAGCGTTATTGATCTGATTGGGAAAATCGGAACGGCCGGTCGCGAACACCCGGCAGATCTTGAGAGCTTCGTGGGGGTTAACTTCCGGGTCCGGGTTGGCCATGGCAAAGACGATCCGGTCGTCTTTCATCCTCTTGAGATCACCTGCTGATAAAATATTTCCGGCCGAGACGCCGATAAAGACATCCGCGCCAATTAAAGCCTCCCTTAAGGTCATGCGGGGGGCATTGGCATCGACGCAAGAGAACAGGTCACCCTGGGCCTGGTCCAGATTTTCATCATCAACGACCAGGACAACTCCTTTTCGATTACACGCCAGGAGATGCCGCGCGCCCGCGGCCAGAAGGATCCGGCAGCAAGCGGCTCCCGCCGCCCCCACGCCGCTGACCGTCACCCGGATATCTTTAATGTCTTTTTTGACAATTTTAAGAGCGTTCTTAAGGGCCGCCAGCAAAACGACCGCTGTCCCATGCTGGTCATCATGCATGACCGGAATATTTAATATTTCCTTGAGTCTCGCTTCAATCTCAAAACAACGCGGGGCGCTGATATCCTCCAGGTTGATCCCCCCAAAGACCGGCGCGATATTCTTTACCGTCTCGATGATCTCTTCCACGTCCTGGGTAGCCAGACAGATCGGCCACGCGTCGATATCGGCAAATTCTTTAAACAGCATAGCCTTCCCTTCCATAACCGGCAGAGCCGCTTCGGGGCCTAAATTCCCCAGCCCCAGTATGGCTGAACCGTCCGTCACAACGGCGATACTGTTGCTTTTGATGGTCAACGTGTTCACCTTGCTGTGTTCCTGGGCGATGGCCGTGCACACCTTGGCCACGCCGGGGGTATAGGCCATGGAAAGCTGATTTCTCGTCTTTAGCGGAACCTTGTTCTGGATATGTATTTTTCCGCCCAAATGCAGGAGGAAGATGGGGTCGGAAAATGAGACTACCTTGACATTCTCCAGTTTGTTCAAAGCGTCTATGATCCGCTGGCCGTGGGCGTCATTGGCGACATCAAAAGTGACGTCGCGGATGACCCGGGGAGACGTTACCTCAACGATATCGACCGCCCCCAAATTGGCGTCTTCCTCGGCGATAACCTTGACGACCTGCGCGAAAACGCCGGGCTTGTTCACAAGCTCAAGACGGACCGTTAATTTATTCGCTGACGAAGAATTTGATTTATCCATGGCCGTAATCTCCAAAGCTGATGCAGTAATATACAAATATCTGCATATATGCATATCATACTCAAGCTACCTGAAATGTCAACCCCCTAACCATCCCCTTCTTGCTCAGCGTTGAGGATGCTGTTGCGGCGCGGCCGCGGAGGAAGGTTTAGTCTTTGCCTAAAGTGCTCAGTACCTTTCCTGATTCTTTAAACTTTTTCCGAAGCATCACCGCGATAGGGCGCAACACATGGAAAATATCATGGTCCGCGACATTGTAGTAGACGGTCGTCTTTTCCTGCCGGGAAGACAGGATCCCCGCGTTGCGCAAGGCGAGAAGATGACGGGAAATGCTCGACTGCCCGATCTTTAATTTGGCGACCAGGTATCCCACGCTTTTCTCACCAGCTTTAAGTTCTTCGATCAATCTCAGGCGTATGGGATGCCCCAGGACCTTCAAAAAATCCGCCTTGATTTTATAAACCATATCGTGCACAGGGTTACGCCTCTCTTCGGTAGACAACCATGGTTTTTCGTCCTTTGGCCGCGTTGTAGGCCTTCACCGCCCCTTTGACATCCAGCAGCCGCGTTTGGACAAGGTGTTCCTTGAGAAACTTTTTCCCTTCCTGAGTGATCCGCAGACGGCGGCGCGCGGACCCGACGATCAATATTTTCGGCCCCTTTTTGCACACCCTTCGTAACGCGCTTATACCCAGCCGGCGGGAACGATTCAGCTCGTTAAAAACGGCGGCGCCGTTGATCTTCTTGACCTTTCCATCGGCACGGATATAAATATTCTTTCGGACCAGTTTGTCGTTGACCCAGATATTCCCCTTTTGATCGGCGCGCAACTTCGGATAATAATCCACTCCGGAGGTTATCTTCTCGCCCAGAACCTGCTTTAACAAAACCACCGCGCCTAAAATAATGGCATCATCCCCCAGGAAAGACCGTTCGACGCGGCAGTCGTCGATGCCTTTAAAAAACGGGTCCGCCGCGGATATCTCGCGGATCCGGGGCAGCATATAATCGCCGCAGGCCTCGATGACACCGCCGCCTAAAATGATCATGTCGGGATTCAAGATGTGCCGTAAAGAAACACAAGCCTGGCCAAGCACATGGCAGGCCTCATTCATCACCCTCACCGTCAAGGGGTCTTTGCGCCGCAAGGCCTCGGCAATAACCTGGCTTTTGATGGTATCAAGCTTCCCTTTCTGTATCTTCGTGATGACGGTCGGCACTTTCCGGGCGACGGCCTTCTTGATCGCGCGCTCGATCGCCCGCCGGCTGGCCAGGGCCTCCACGGTCCCGTACAACCCGGCGCTTTTTTGCGAACTGTGCAGATCAAGGGTCATGTGACCGAGCTCGCCCGCGGCCCCCTGGGCTCCGGTGATGAGCTGCCCGCCGATGATGATCGCCCCGCCCACGCCGGTGCCGGGGAACAACCCGACGATATTATCAATGCCTTTCCCCGCGCCGAACCATTTCTCGCCCAGCACGCCCAAATTGACGTCATTACCCAGGACCACTTTCGTTTTAAACGATCTTTCCAGAAGGGCGGCCAGGGGATAGCGCGGCAACCCTACGTTGGGCGTGATCAGAATACCCCGGTGGTCCGGCCGGACGATGCCTGGCACGCCCGCGCCGATACCGCGCAGGCTCGAAACGGTGAGCCCCTCTTCATCCAGGAGTTCCCGGACCAATTTTTCGACCAGATGAAATATCCGCGTGCCCGTGCCGGGTTCGGGCGTGGGACATTTATTGACCGCGAGCAATTTCCCCGCCTGATCCACCAGCCCGACGGCGATCTTCGTTCCGCCGATATCGATCCCGACGTACACTTTATTCTTTGTTTTCTTTTTCATTAAAGCCTAATGGGCGTAGACATATTCCATGAGATCCTCAAAAAATTTTCCCTCACGCGCCCTGGACCAGTTCCGGACAAAAGCGCGATATGTCTTTTGACGCAAATCCAGACAATGGCGCTTGACCTTGCTCAAAACAGCCTCTTCGTGCCGGCTTCGTGACTTTACGCGCGCGTACCGCGCGAGGTGTTGTGTCCATACGTCATAATCGTGGATGTCACCCAGCTGTCTCTGAAACGACACGACGCGCTCGACGAACAAAGGCAGACGCGGCCCGTATATGGGCGAGAATCCTTCAAGAGTGTAACGCAGATGTTTGGCGGCAATTCTCATCTGATGCAATTCCTGGATCCGGCGCGGCTGGCCCCGCCGATGGCGGGGCTGGTAAACAAAAGGCTCAAAGACCATCAGTCCCCTGACCCGGCGTAACAGCTTTTTCCTCGCGACTTTATAGATCTTTCGGGGATTGTTTTCCTTTTTCCCTCCCGAAGGGAGCCCGCCTTCGGCGAGGCTCGCCGCGAAAGCAGGCGGCCTATCGGCGGCGAGCGCCCGGCCCAGGCTCCGGGTAATATCTGCAAGCGTATCGCGCTTGTTGAGATCATCCAGCGCGCGGATGATCCGCGGCTGCAACTTCTCGCGCCCTTTCTTGAGCGCGGCAATAAAAGAAACGAGCACCCCGCGCTCGGGGATACGCCGCGGCTTCCCGCCGCCTTCCCGCTTCGCCCGCGAAGCGAGGCGAGCGGCGAGCCTCCCGCCGAATGGCCCGCCTCGGCCGATGGCCTCGTCGAGGCCGGGCGAGGCTCGCCCAAAGGGCGGCGCCAAGGGCGGGGTGTATACGTTCAAGAAATGGATATAAACATCCAGATCACGCGCTCGCGACGACACCTCCACCGCGCGGCGGATACTTTTATTCCATTGTTTCAATTGCCGCGGGAGGAACAGATCTTTGTAGATGGACAAGGCGTTACGCAACCGGCGCGCGTTAACGCGAATTTGATGCAGATGATCCGCTGCTCCCCGAGCCGGGACGCCCAGCATCCCCTGGGAGTGGCGGCGGATATTTTTCAGATAAATCTCAATGTCTTTCTTCGCGTAGCCGGCGTAATCCACCTCAGCCCCCATAGCGCTTGATCAGCTGCTCCTGGCAGTTGAATTTCTCGTCTCTGGGCTTCGTTTTGTGATAACCCCGGCCTTCCCCCAGGTCCCACGATTTCGCGGTGTCTTTCCAGCACAATTCCAGGATCTCCTTAAGATGAGATTTGATCTCCTCTTTATGGATCTCAAAAAGCAGTTCGATACGCCGGTCGAAATTGCGTTTCATCCAGTCCGCCGAAGAAAGAAAAACGCGCGCGCTGGCGTTGTTGTTAAAAAGAAATACCCGCGTATGTTCCAGGAACCGGCCCACAATGCTCTTGACGTGGATGTTCTCGCTTAAGTCCTTGACCCCAGGGACAAGCGAGCAAATGCCGCGCACGATAAGCCGCACCTTGACGCCCGCCTTTGAGGCCTCATATAATTTCTCGATGACGCGGGGATCTTCCAGCGAATTCATTTTGGCGATGATGAGCCCGTTCTTGTTCTTTTTATGGAACCGGATCTCCTTGTCGATGAGCGCGATGATGTATTCGCGCAGGTCCCTGGGCGCGCTGACGATCCTTTTCCAGGCCGGCGGCATCGAATAGCCGGTAATGACGTTAAAAATGTCGGAGATGTCCTTGGCGAAATCCTCGTTGCTGGTAAAATAGCCGATGTCGCTGTAGACCCGCGCCGTGTACTCGTTGTAATTGCCCGTCGACAAGTGGACGTAGCGCTGAATAGCCCCTTCTTCTTCGCGGACGATCAAGGTCATTTTGGAATGCACCTTCAACCCCGGGATACCGTAGATGACGTGGCATCCGGCCGTTTCCAGTTCCCTGGCCCATTTAATATTGTTCTCCTCGTCAAATCTCGCCTTGATCTCCAGCAGGATCGTGACCTGTTTTTTATTGGCGGCCGCTTCTTTAAGGGCGCTGATGATGGCGGAATTCTTGTTGGCGCGGTACAGGGTCATCTTGATCGCCAGGACCTTTTCATCCTTGGCCGCCGCGCTCACCAGCTCGACCGTCGGCTCGAACGACTCATACGGAACGTGGACGATGAAATCCCCGCTTTTGATCTTGTCGAAGATATTCTCGAATTCCAGCTTGCGCGGGATATAGCCGCGGTAGCACAGCTCCGGCTTGTCGACTTTGCGGATCATTTCAAAAAGATACGTCAGATCCAGGTGGCTGCTGATGCGCACCGTTTCTTCCCTGGCGAAATTGAGGCCCTGGCAGAGCATATCGAGGAGTTCTTCGCCGCATTTTTCTTCGACCTCCAGGTACACGACCTTGGCCAAAGTCCTTTTTTTCACTTCGCCCTCGATCAGCTTCAGCAGGTCCGGCGTGAAATCCTCCTCGATGTCCAGCTCGCTGTCGCGGATCACGCGGAACAAAGAAAACCCGTGGATCTTATACCCTTTGAAGAAAACGTTCACGTACTCCCGGATGATGTCCTCAATCAGGACAAAAAGATATTCGTTCTTTCTGGACGGCAGCCGCACGACGCGCGGGATATTTTTTGGGACAGGAACGATGGCGAGAAAACTTTTTGCCTTGCGTTTGATATGAACGGCAAAGGCCATGGTCTTGGAGGGCAGGACGGGAAAAGGATGCCCCGGGTCGACCCCCAGCGGGGTCATGACCGGATAAAGGGTCTTTTCGAAATATTCCTGGATAAACCGTTTTTGTTCCTTCCTTAGACCCGAAACGCTTTCGACGCGGATCTCCTCTTTGGCCAACTCGTTCGCGCCGATCCCCTGGTAAACTTCATACAATTGCTTGA
This sequence comes from uncultured Planctomycetales bacterium, assembly GCA_964364455.1. Classification (GTDB taxonomy): domain Bacteria; phylum Omnitrophota; class Gorgyraeia; order Zapsychrales; family Zapsychraceae; genus UBA10015. Next base: position 10,429 of record CAYIMR010000013.1, read on the forward strand.
TCAGCGCGCGGGTCTGTTTGCCGATCTGTTCCAGCACTTCCTGGGGATAATAGCCCAGGTAATCCGGCTTGTTGATGTCCGAATTCTTTAAATTCAGCAGAGCCGCCACGCGCACCATGTAGAACTCATCCAGATTGCTGACGAAGATCGCGAGGAACTTCAGCCGCTCCAGCAAAGGGTTGTCGTGGTCGAGGGCCTCACTCAAGACCCTCTGGTTGAACATCAGCCAGCTGACGTCCCGCGGGATAAATTTTTCCTTTTCCTAGAATTCTTTGCTCATCACTCACACCGTTTGCTTTTTGACCACCAGGCCAAGCTGGCTGCCGGAGATCTCTTCGAACAACTGCTTGCGGTCCTTAAAAAAAACTTTTTCCAGGGCCAAATTATCGTTCGAATAAACGACCAGCGTCAATCCGCCGCCCTGCCCCGGCTGGATCTCCAGTTTCTTCACCTTTTGTTTGTGGGCGCTGTCCAGGGCATTGGCGATCCGCAGAATCGAGGCCAACTTCTGGACAAGGAGCTGCTCGTTCAAAGGCAGGCCGCCGTAAAAATAATGCGTTTTCTGCGGATGCGCCTTGCGGTGGTAACGCGCGACGCAGGCGATACACTTGATCTCCTGGGGAGAGAGCCGGAAAAAGCTCAAGGCGTTGATGATATATTCCGTGTGCTTGTGGTGGGAACGGTTATTGATGAACATGCCGATATTATGCAGATAGGCCGCCAGCACAAGGTACAAAAGGTCACTGTCCTTGAGCCCCAGAACGCCTTTTAACTGGTTGAACATCCCTTCGGCCACAAAGGCGACCTGTCTGGCGTGTTTTAAATCCGAACCGTACATGGAACAGATGAATTTGGCGACGGAGATCAGCTGGTTGGTCTTGTTATACTTCTCCGCCAGATCGAACCCGAAGATCATGTTGGCCAGCAACGCTTCGGACAGGGAGGTCTCCAGCAGGAATATCGACCGCTTTTTGATCAGCTTGAACAACTTGTTCACGACCAGGGCGTATCCGTCGAGCGTATCGGCGATATCCGCGGGGATGTTGTTTTTTTTCGTGAGTTCATCCGGATTGCTGCGTATCACGCGGGCCAGAAGCCGTCTGGCTTCCCGGAACTGGAGCGGGAAGAATTCCGCCTCGCGCTTGATGTTGGGCAGAATAGACGGCAGGACCGCGGCGTAGCTTTCGTCGATGAGCAGGATGTCATCGAGCTTCAGGGCGGGGATGTTCCTTTTTAAATTAATGACTTCGTTCTCGACGTACTCATCCAGCGCCTCGTAAACTTCCCGCTGGCTGCCCTCGACCATGTTCTTGAATTGTTTAAGGCGCAGCGTCCCGATGGGGATCCCGAAATTAAAGAGCGTGTAGCCTTTTCCCAGAATGGATATGTCCAGGCTGCCGGCGCCGATCTCGGCGATCAGCAGGTTCTTTTCGTTGATGGGATATTTTTTCTTGAGCTTGTAGGACAGAAAGGCGTCGATGAAATAAACGACGTCGCCGACGTTCAAGACCTCGATCTTAAAGCCGGTTTTACGCTCAACCGTGTCCAGGAAGATGTCCCGGTTCTCGGCCTCGCGCACCGCCGTGGTCGCGATCACTTTCGTTTCCGTGACCTCGTACTGTTTGATCAATGTCTTGTATTTTTCCAGGACATGGATGATCTCATTGAATATTTCCTGGGAGATACGCGCCCGATAGAACGTGTTCTGGCCGATGGCGACCACGTTCTTGAGGGATTCCAGGATCTTGATGTCATCCCCGGCTTTTTCCCCGATGACCAGCTTGGTGGAATTGGACCCGATGTCGATAACCGCGGCACGCATGAATGCACTCCTTCAATTTCCTTTGACCGTCCGGATATCCAGCCTGGCTATGCCCAGCCCGTTAAGCAGATCCAGCGCGTCGATGACCCGCTGAAAATAGGTCGCTTTGTCAACGCTGATGACAACGGTTTCCTCGGGATTTTTTTGATGCAGGGCCGCCACCCGTTCTTCCAGTTCTTTCATCGTAACGATCTCATCCTCAAGATAAATGATCCCTTCATTGGAAATGACGATATCGATGGTTTCCATCCCCGACATGCTGCTGGCGCGGGTGGATTGGGGAAGGTTGATCCTTATCGAAGGCGTCAGGATATGGCTGGCCGTCACGATAAAAATAATGAGCAGCACCAGGCTGACATCGACCAACGGGATGACGTTGATCTGCGCGAGGATCTCGTCTTCTTCACTTGCCCTGTGCCGCAAAGACATGAGCGCCTCTTTCTTCTTTTCTGGGAAAAGAAATAAGCAGGAACTGCGCGAAATTTTCGGAGGATATAACGATCTTCTTGATCACCCGGACAAAATAATTGTACGCCGCGGCGGCCGGTATGGCGATGAATAATCCCAGCGCGGTCGCGACCAGCGCCTCGGAGATCCCGGCCATGACTATGTTCTCGCCCTGTGTGCTCATGGAAAGCCCGTGAAAAGCGTTGATGATCCCCAGGACGGTGCCCAAGAGCCCGATGAACGGGGCGATGCTGACAACGGTCCCTAAAAACGCCGTGCGGCTTTCCAGCCGCAGTTTCTCCTGGGACAAAACAACCGGGAGATATTCTTCAACGGCCGCTCCCTGTTTTAAGGCATAGACGACGATCTGCCGGCCAACGGCGGCCGCTGACGAATGGTCTTTTTCCAGCACTCCAATGAGTTCTTCCCAGCGCCCGTCGCGCGAGAATTTCTCCATTTTCCTGGTCAGCGCGTCCATGTCCCCTTGCTTTTTCCTGAGAAAATAGAGCCTCTCGCCGATGATCGCCCAGGAAATCACGGAAAGCAGGACCAAAAGATAAAGGATCCATTCCGTTCCCAGCAAAGATACAGCTAATAATTTCTGAGTTATCATGTTCCTGCGGCCTTTCCCTTCAACATTTATCGCCTGCGGTATCCCCCACCGCCGCGGCGGGCGAACTTTTTGTTGCTCCAGGAACCGCCGCGCGCGCGGACCTGCGAAAACTGGGCCGCGGGCACCTCCGGGTGGCTGGAGATCGGCAAAACCGCCATGATAAGGCGTTCGATGCTGGCCACATCCTCTTTTTGGTCCGAAGTGGCGAAAGAGATCGCGTGGCCCGGGCATCCGGCGCGCCCGGTGCGCCCGATACGGTGCACATAATTCTCGACGTCATCCGGGAGGTCGTAATTGATAACGATCTCAATACCCTTGACGTCAATGCCGCGGGAGGCGATGTCGGTGGCGACCAGCACGCGGTATTTTCCTCTCTTGAAGCCTTCGAGCGCCTCGCGCCGCTGGGGTAGCGACCGGTCCGAATGGATCTCGGCGGCGCGGTGCCCCTGCTGGCGAAGCGCGCTGGAAATTTTGCGCGCGCCCATCTTCGTCCGGCAAAACAACAAGACCGACCCGCGGAACTGCGCGAGCAATTTTCCCAGGAGGACCCTTTTCATGTCATTCTGGATGATGAATAATTCATGCGTGACCTGCTCGGGTGTCGCGCCGGAGCGGGCGATCTCAACGGAGACCGGCAGGCGCATGTGGCTCCTGGCGACAGCGATGATGGTCGAGGGCATCGTCGCGGAAAAAAGCATGGTCTGGCGTTCTTTCGGCACGGACCTCAAGATCATTTCGATCTGGTCGGAAAAACCCATATCGAACATCCGGTCGGCTTCATCGAGAATAAGGACGCAGATATCGCTCAGATGCACCTTGCGCTGCTCCATCAGATCGATCAACCGCCCCGGGGTGGCGATCAAAACCCGCGGGTGCAGGGCCAAGGCCTTCAACTGGTTTCTAACAGGATCACCGCCGATCAAAACGGCCGTTTTTATTCCAAACGGACGGCCGATCTTGCAAAAGCTTTCCTCCACCTGAAGGGCGAGTTCACGCGTGGGGACGATGACGAGCGCGCGGCCTTTGCCTTGCGCGAGCCTCTGAATGGTCGGGATCGCGAAGGCCATGGTCTTGCCGGTTCCCGTCTGGGCGATGCCCATCACATCCTTGCCTTCCATGGCCAGGGGGATCGCCTGGTGCTGGATGGGGGTGGCGTGTTTGAATTTCAGGCTCTCGAGTATCTCGATAATTTTGGGCGCGATCCCCAGCCCATGAAAACTATACCCTGAGTGTTCCACAAAAAACTCCTTTTTAAATGATTAAAATTCAGATAAATACTTTATTGAGAATAAGCGTATCGGAGCTGATTGTCAATGAGGATTTGCTCCTGGGCCATACCTTGAACATTTTGGAAAGGATACACCTGCGGCGGCGGCGCGCCTGGCTGGCTAAGCGCTCCTTCATGGAACCAACGCAATTTTCCTTTTAGTATCCATGGTGATAAATCATAATCACACTTGTCCCGCACGATATCCCATCCCGCTTTGTTCTCACCTGAAGAAAAACGGTACTCTTTCCGGGCCCATCCTTGAGTCATGGTGCGCGGGCCAAGCGGCTCGGCCGCGAAATACGCGACCGGATACGCGATGTAGCCGCACTGCAAAGGGATGCACGACACAACTGCTATCATCGTCGGCATTTCCAGGATCCGCGCGATGACATATGGCACGTCCGGACCCGGCCGGCATTCAAACAGGCCGCCTTTAGGAGGTAATCCGTTCAAGTTGACCGCGCCTAGAAGCAGACAGAAATGCTTACAACACGGCGGCTCCGGCCGCGGCCGTTGTGTTCGGTCCATCCACCAGAACCCGGTCAAATCGACCGGGTCAAACAGACGCGCCAAATCCTTTTGACAAAACGGACATCGGCTTAGTTTAACGGCGGGGACCCAATTCCAGTACTCTTCGATCAAAGGCTCGATCCCTCTGACCAGCGCGCTACGCTTTTGTTCCAGTTCTCTCCAACGCGGGTCGCGCTCAGCCGCCAGCTTGCTGATCTGCGGTTCAAGCTCACGAATCTCCAAAATCAGCTGGCGGTGAGCGTCGATGACGCGGTTACGTTCCGGTATCGACTCGGTGGAAGAAAAATTCATTTCGGCAGAGTAAACGGCGTAGAAGCGATGTGTTCCTGGCCGCTGGTATCGATGACGCGGATACGCAAAATCCAGTCATCGGCCCCGCGCAAAACGTCCTGGACGTTCAAACGGGCGATATGTTGATAATCGGCTTGCGCGCTGAACGGCCCGGCGACAGGCGTGAATCGGCTGGCATTCTTGCCCTTGCCGGCTTCGACCGTATATTCTTTAAACTGCCCGCGCACGGTCCCGAAGACATCAACGGAAACCACCTGGTCGCGCTGGTCGCGGTTGACACGCAGGTTGGTGAAGATAATCGTCAGTTGTCCCGTCGCGTCCGAGCGCAGCGCCGCCGAGGCGTTAAGGAGCCCGGCGCCGGTCATCCCGTCCCATCCGGGCTCAGCCATGTCGGTCGCCGTGGCCAGGATGAGGTCCGCCACCTGCTGGTTCGTCAAATTCGGGTTCTTTGCCCAGATCAAGGACGCGGTCGCGGCAACCATCGGGGTTGAGAACGATGTCCCATCTTGTTTGTAATAGCCGGTTTTACGGATCGACGGCAGTACGTGTTTATTATCTTTGGAACATAACGAATAGATCTGTTCACCAGGCGCGACCAGTCCCAAATTCGGCCCCCAGTTGGAAACAGTTGAGCGTGCTCCACTGTAATCAATCTGCCCGACGGCCAGGCCGTGTTTGGAGGACGACGGCCCGAAAGTCACGATGTTGTCATTGCCGTTGCCCGAGGCGATCACGACCAGGGCGCCCATCGCGTGGGCGCGCTCGACTGCCTGCTGTTCGAGCTTGGAGATCGTCCGGCCGCCCAGACTGACGTTAATGACTTTCGCCCCGTGGTCGACGGCATAATTAATCCCGCGATAAATCAACAGACTGTTCGTTTCGCCTTCCTCATCCGCGGCCTTAATGGGCATAATGACCGCGCCGGGGTTGATCCCGGCGATGCCGATACCGTTATTATATTTGGCGGCGATGATACCGGCAACGAACGTCCCGTGGCCGCGGATGTCGGTGAAGTCGTGGTTCTCATCCAGGAAATTCCAACCGTTGATATCGTCAACGAAGCCGTCGTTGTCGTCATCAATGCCGTTACCGGCGACTTCTTTGGGATTTTTCCAGATATACTGCGGCGCGTCCGGATGGGTCATGTCCAGGCCCGAATCGACGACGGCGACAACGATATTTTTCTGGTTCGCGTCAACGACATTCCACGCCGAATCGGGATCATCCCATGGCGTGAAGCCGACTTTCTGAATGCCCCACTGGTCTTTAACATCCAGCGCGTTCT
>CAYIMR010000014.1:0-9981 GCA_964364455.1 uncultured Planctomycetales bacterium
GTTTACGACGTCAATTTTGGGAAAGAAGCCGGTGGGGCCGCGGCCCTTCTGCTTCAAAAAGGGATTAGCGGTGTTACGGTAGTCGGTGTCAACGGGGAGGAGATCCGCTATATGGATACCGCCGATGCCATTAAACAGCGGCATGTGAACCCGGCACAGATCACCTACCACGAACAATTGGGCATTTGCTTCGGCCGCAAACCGGCCGCGTCCGTGATGGAATTCAACAAAATCGAAGGAAAAATCGAACGACCGTTGTAATGCTATAATTCCCCCACGCCCTTCCCTCCCCTATATGACTTTATCATCCTATAAAATGATTTAGTCTTGACTTTTTCATTTTATAGCATAATATTATCGTATGAAACAACGCCCCATTTATCATGCCGTCTGGGATGAATTGATTAAGAATAAAGCCATGGTTTTCCTGGCCGGGCCAAGGCAGTCGGGAAAAACAACCTTTGCTCAAGGCCTCACCCGGCAGTTTGCCAATTCCCTCTACTTCAATTGGGACATCCCTTCGAATAAGAAACAATTGATCGAAAACCCTTCTTTCTTTGAGCATATTCATCGCAAAGATAATTCCAAACCGCTCATTATTTTAGATGAAATCCACAAATACCGCTCCTGGAAAAATTATCTCAAAGGAACCTATGATCAATTTCACAAAGACTACCTCTTTCTTGTTCTTGGCTCAGGCCGGCTGGATGTTTTTCAAAAAGGCGGGGATTCTCTCGCGGGCAGATATTTTCTCTTTCATCTTTGGCCGCTGACGTTGGCCGAATTAGCCAATCAAAAAAATCATTTTGATTCATTCAAGCAAAACCCCATTTCCATACCTGACACTCATTCAGCAACAAAAAGGGCCTGGGAAAATCTCTCGCAATGGAGTGGTTTTCCTGAACCTTTCTTTGCTGGAAAAGCCACCTTTTACCAGCGCTGGGCACAAACTTATAGTCAACAATTGATTCGTGAAGATATACGCAACATGACTCACATCAAATATGTCGATACAGTTGAAACCCTCTTTAGCCTGTTAAGTTCCAAGGTAGGAAACCCAGTCTCGATAACCTCTTTATCCGAAGACCTGCAAACATCGTTCACCAGTATCCGGGATTGGCTGGAAATCTTTGAACGGTTTTATTTGATTTTCAGGCTTTCCCCTTGGACTAAAAAAATCAGCAGAGCCATCACTAAAGAAAAAAAACTTTACCTCTTTGATTATGCTCAAATCCTAAACCCGGCGATAAAGTTTGAAAATATGGTCGCCCTGGAACTTTTCCGGGCTATCAACACGTGGAATGATTTAGGCCTGGGGAAATTTGATCTCTTCTATATCCGCAATAAAGAAAAAGAAGAGGTGGACTTTCTAATTACCGATAAAAATATCCCTAAAATCCTTATTGAAGCCAAATCCAATGATTCCGATGCCAACCGTACGCTCCTCAAATTCCAATTCCAACTCGATATTCCAGCCATACAATTGGTCAATAAAGATAACGTGTGCAAATTAATCACCAACAATTCACAAAAACTACTCATCATCACCGCCCACCGATGGTTGGCCGGTCTTCCTTAACCGCGAAACGGACGGTAGCGGAATTCATCGGCGATTTTAATTAATGATTTATCGGCCCGGCTGTCACCGTAAGCATAAATAAATTCAAAATCGTCGAGGCGATACGCTTCTTTAATCCGGTTCACTTTCTCCTCACCGCAACAGTTTTTTGACGCGAATTGTCCCGTGAGCTTGTCGTCTTTGACTTCAACCCGCGTTGCCAGTAGATCAAATCCGTGAGTCTCGCACCAGGGTTTAAGATAATTTTCAAACGAGGCCGAGACGATTACGACCCGGTGCCCTTGCTTCTGGTGCCATTCCACGCGCTGGAACGCGCCAGGCCGCACGATCGCGGGCAATTTTTCCAGGGCATATTCACCCGCCGCGGCCTCAAACCGTTCTTTTTCCCACCCCTTATAAAAATGCGCGAAAACCTTTTGTTTGGCCTGCCAATTGGGGATAAATCGCAAGATATACGCCACTAAAACAGAACTAAGGACAACCAGTCCCCATAAGGCCCTCCCGATCCCGTGAGTCTGCCGGATAAAATCCGCGAAACTGTTCCGGGTCGTCACCGTTCCGTCGAAATCAAAAATGGCGAGTTTCATATTTCCTCGTATTTTTCAAATCTTCCGCAAATAAACAAGACTGGTCCCATCGATATGTTTTAAATCTTTAAAAGCGGGATCGCTGATAAAAAGTTCATTGAGGGCCTTCAACAAACCCGGCCAGTATTCCAGCTTATCATAATCGTGCCACAGGATAATGCCCTTACCATTGCGCAGGAGTTTTAAGGCCACCCGGGAATCGTTGCGGACATATTCGTAAGAATGGGCGGCATCAACAAAAACAAAGTCGATCGAATTGTAGTATGGCGAAAAGTCGAAACTGGCAGAATCGCCATAAAGCTGCGTGATCTGCCGCCCCGCCATGCTCTCCTTCTTAAACCTTTCTCCAGATTCCGATTTGGCTATGAACAACTTGTCTCCGGCCTCCACCTCAAGCGCCGTTTTATTGACCATTTTACCGGGCAGGTCCAACGTGTAAATAACGGATCCCTCGGGAGCATTCGCCATTAAATTGAGCGTGGTCCGCCCGTTAAAGGTCCCAAATTCAAAAACGGATTTAGGTCGCAGGGATTTGGTCAGGTTCGCGATGATGGTCAATTCCGTCAGGGTGATATTTCCATTTTCAAACTGCAGTCCTTTCAAGACAACAGATGAACCGCTATCAAGGACCCTTTCCTGACCGATCTTTGGGATCATCGGCTGCAGAGTCTCACCTTTGCGGGGAAAAACAGCATGGCGGATGTTCCCCATAAACTCGCGATGTTTCTGTGACAAAAGGCCGAACGTTAAAAGATACAGACACGCGGCGAGCGCCGACACATAATCCAGCGCTATTTTCCAGATCTTTTTGAATCCAAGCTGAGCTATGATCAGTAATTTCATTGATGAGATCCTTTGGCTTTTTGCGCTTGATGGACAGAAAGCAGCGCTTCTTCGAAGCGCCGGCAGCTTTTTTCCAAGCTGTAGTCTTTGGCCAGCAAAGGCGCGTTCCTATGAAGTTTATCACGCAATGACCGGTCATCAATAAGCTGTTTTAAGTGCGCGGCCATGGTCAGGGGATCATCGATGGGCGCAACCAACGCGTCCTCCCCATGCGTCAGGATGCTTGACGCCTCTGTCGCCACGACCGCACAGGCACAAGCCAAGGCTTGCAGCAATAAGGGGCTCATCCCTTCGCTTCGCGAAGGCAAAAGAAAGATATCCGCGGCGCTCAAAATGTCCCGCAGCTTTTCATGGTCCAAGAAACCATAATTGACCATTTTGATGCCCGCCTGAGTCGGCAATTCTTCTCCGATGACCCACAGCACCCATCCTTCCTTTTGGGATTCCGACAGTTTCTCTAACGCTTTAAGACCAATGTCTGAACCCTTGACGAATTCGTTGCGGTAATGGAACAAGATCACCGTTTCGCCCGCGTTTTTAACGAACCGCCTTTGGCCGGGTGTTTTTTGAAAGAAACCCGTATCAACGCCGTTTGGGGCGGTCAGAATTTTGTACGGTAAAAATTGCTGAAGGGTCTTTGTCAGCGAGTCGGACACAGAGATCACCGGGATCCTTAAATGGTGCAGCGCCAGCCGATATAACGCCCGCATCGCAAGGCGCATCGCCGGGAACTTGAAATAACTCACATCGTAACCCCTCGCCAGATACACCAGCTTCCGTCGGTTCCGCATCCAGGCTAAACACGCCAAAGGGACCAGGTCGATCGCCACGATGTCCTCGCTGAATTTATTGGTGGAGACAAAAAAGATCGTTCCCAAAGCGCCGCGATAAGGGACCTGCTGGAACCGGATCGCGGGATTAAATGCCAAATTGGTCTCACGGAAGTTCGTGTAATAAAAGACCTCGTGGCCATGCTGTATCAGATAATTCGCGTAATTGAAAAACGCGTTATCCGAGCCGCGGTTGCGGACTGTATGACGGATTATAGCGATCTTCATTTCCCGGCGACCTCCCTGAACAGCTGTTCATACCGCGCCACAAAATGATGGACATCAAATTTCTTTGCCGCTTCTCTGGCCTTATTCCCCATTCTCTCCCGCAAGGCATGGTCGTCAATCAGCTTTTCCAAAGCGTTGGCCATCCCGGAGGTGTCATTGGGGTCAACGATCAAGCCCTCCGCGCCCTCCCGGATAAAATCCGTTACCGAGCTGTTATAATGCGTCACCACACTTGGCAATCCGACATACATGGCTTCCAAAAGGGCATTGGGGAACCCTTCAAAACGTGAGGGCAAAAAGAAAATCGCAGCATGCTTCAGAAAGACATAAGGGTTCCTCTGAAACCCCAGGAAATAAACGGACTTTTCAACACCAAGATGAGAACTTAATTGCTGCAACTCTTGCTCCTGGCTGCCTGCCCCCAAGATCCAGTAATACAAAGGACGGCTCCTGGCGACCTCGGCAAAGGCACGCAATCCCTGGTCAATGCCCTTGATCCGCTCAAGATGACCGACCGAGATGATAACAGGCCTGTCGATTTTTAATCCCGGCCATAAAACGTCACGCTTTTCCGAAAGACCTGTTTCAATATCTTCAGGATCAATGAAATTGGCTATAACACGGCGCGACTGCCCCTTGGGGGCAGGGACCAAACGGTCCAGGTCCTCGATAACGGCACGCGAAGGACCCACGATGACATCCGCGCGCGGATAAAAAAATCTGTAAAGACAGCTTTTCAATGAAGAAAATTTATCGGTCTGCAAATAAACTGACAGGACGGTCGTTTCGCGAACAATCAGCCTGGCTTTCACACCCGAAAGCCATCTGGCCATGATGGTCATCAGATTCGTGTACCCTAAAGTGCTAAAGATCAGCTGGGGATCAATCTTTTTCAAAACCCGGGAAAGTTTCCACAGCGAATCAAGACCGGTCAACTGGTAAGGACCCGGCAGATCGATGCCAAGGTCGATGACCGGGATATCTTTCGGCAACAGATGCGCGTGTTCGCCCCGGGCGTTCAATAAAACAAAATGGATGTCAAAAATGGCCCGGTCCAAATGGGCGGCCAGCTCCAGCATGACTTTTTCCGCGCCCCCGCCTAAAGGCGCGTGCAGGACCAGGCAAAGTCTGATTTTCGTCGCCTCCGGCATCGTCAACGCCCTCCCCGTCCCACCACGATCCCCAGCGCGCCCTGATGGACATCAAAATCTTTAAGATTTTGCGATTCAAACCAACGTTTGACCGTGCCCAAAGTCTGCGGATGATCGTAACGGGCCCCGAACATGTCGAAACAATCCAGATAAGCCCATTGTTTTAACATCGCTCCTTTCACACCCAAACCACTGTGGTCAGGAACCCCCAAGACCAGATTTAATTGCGGACCGATATGGGGGATTTTGCGGATGGCCGAGCACAACGGCCACATAAAATCGACGTAATTGGTCACTAGGCGGAAGAGACGCTCTGGGTCCATATGGCGGGTCAATGGCCGCAGATAATATTTGCTGATCAACCAGGCCTTCCAGTAATTCCGGTAAACGTCAATAGCGATCTCTCCTCCATCTTTCATGAATGACACCAGGGAGGCAAACGCCTTAAAGGGGTCCGGGGTATGTTGCAGGACGCCAAAACAAAAAACCTTGTCGAAAAACTTTTTCTTGAAAGGCATATCAAAAATACTTCCCTGAACGATCAAAACGTTATCACGCCGGCCGTTGTTGGCGTAATTGGCTTCAACGGCAAGGCTGAGGTCCAGGGAGATGACCGTCGCTCCGGTCGCGACGGCGTGTTCGGTGAACCGCCCGGCGCCACAGCCGGCCTCAAGGACAAACTCTCCGCTTAAGTTCTGCGGCCATCTGGTTTGCGCAAAAAACCGTTGCCGCGAAATATCAAGCCCGGTATGACTGTCCAACTGCGTTGTGCGGTATTTCAACCATTGGAATCCGAACCCTTTGGCATAATCATCATCCGGCACAAACCGCGGGATAAAACGGACAACTGGATAGACCTTGCCGCAATCTTGGCATTTTAACTGGCCCGACTCGATCGCCGAGCTCTGCTGGCTTTGGATGACGGAGATCTCAATGTCCCCCCGGCAAGCCGGACAAGCCAAATATTGGACAAAGCGCTCTCTCATAACCCTATTTGATCTGGAAGATTTCGCTCAAGATCATCCTCGGGATATTGGCGTAGTTTTGATTGAAATAGTTAAATGGAATACCGAAGCCCATTTTTTCGCGGGTCAAGATCTCTTTTGGCAAAATGTCGCGATAGGCTTCTTTGAGACAGCCCTTCAGTCTCCCTTTATAGAAACGAATATCCTCCGGTAACGAAAACATGAATTCGATGATTTTACGGCTTAAAAAAGGAACTCGCGCCTCCAGCGAAACGGCCATGCTGACCCGGTCGACCTTTGTCAGGATATCCGACGGCAAATAGGTATGAAAATCGAGATATTGGATGCGCGTCAAGGGCGGCAGATCTTCGCGATAATATTTTCGAAAATACCAGTAATCATCATATCCCTTGGGGATGTCCCAGCGTTGGGCGTATTTCATCTTTTGCGCATAAGGCATCTCTTCCATAATGACGCCGTAGGAAGAAACAAGGTCTCGGGCCATCACATCCGCAAGACAAAGAAACTTATAAAGGTAAGATTGCGTGGGGACGCTGGTCCGTAACGAAGACATAAGCCAGTTAACGCTCCTGTTGGGGGCCCGCGGCAATCTTGAGATCAGTTTAAAAACATTAAACCGCGGGTAGCCGCCAAAGACCTCATCGCCGCCGTCTCCGGTCAACACGACCGTCATGCGCTCCCGCGCGTATTCGGAAACCAAAAAAGTAGGAAAAGCGGACGTGTCCGCGAATGGCTCATCGTACCAATCTTTGAGTTTTTTGAACAATTCTTCTGTCGCAACGCCGGAAAGGGTCTTGACGTGATGGTCTGTGCGGAATTTATCCGCGACGATCTGCGCGTAATGCGTTTCGGTATAATCTTTATCGTCAAAGCCGACGGAAAACGTCTCCAATTTTGGATTTAAACGCACGGCCTCGGCCGCGATCACGCTGGAATCCATCCCTCCGCTCAAAAAACAACCCAGGGGGACATCGGCGACCATCTGATCAGCGATGGATTCCTGGACCAAAGCCCGCAGCTGCTGGCAAGTTTTTTCAACGCTCATTTGTCGCTGTTCCCCTACCTCAAGCCGCCAGTAAGGCCGATATTCCTTGATCGTCCGTTCCTGAAGGTTAAAAACCAGTTTATGCGCCGGCAAAAGTTTGAAAACGCTCTTATAGAACGTTTTCGGGTCAGGGATGTAATGGTAGGTCAGGAAATCGTAAAGCGCCGTCCGGTCATGTTCGAAACGGACATCTGCGCATAACTTTGTAATGCCCTTGAGCTCGGAAGCGAAAGCGAGATCATGGCCGTTATAATAATAATACAGCGGCTTGATGCCCGCGCGGTCGCGGAACAATTTGAGTTCCCGCGTGCGCAGATCATGGATCGCAATGGCGAACATGCCATCAAGATGTTTGACAAAATCATCGCCCCATTGCCGGTAGGCGTTTAAGATGACCTCAGTATCGGAGTGCGTGCGGAACCGGTGCCCTTTGGCGATCAACGCCTGGCGCAGGGCCTTATAGCCGTAGATCTCCCCGTTAAAAACGATCCAGATGGACTTATCCTCCGTGGACATCGGCTGGTCGGCGTCACGGCTCAAATCAATGATGGCCAGACGGCGGAACGCCAGAGACAGATCCGGGTTATGGACGACCCCCTGTGAGTCCGGCCCGCGGTGGGAAAGTATCGCCATCGCCCCGGCAAAATCCCAATTCCTATTTGTTGCTCCCAGTATTCCGCACATAGTTTTAGTTAAATAGGTTTTATATAGGACAACCGCGATCTTTGATTAAACAAGACCAGCATTACCGCTAAACCCATCGTAAACAATAATCCAACAGCTGATTGGATAAAGTAACCGGCTGAAAATAATAGCGAACGAATACCAAGCAGGCATATCGGGACCGCGATCACGCATGCCCAAGCAAAAATCAATTTCCTTGAAAAGGACTTGGTAAAAATCAGCAGCCCCTCTTTATGCAAGAGATAATAAATAATCGCGATGCCAACAAAATACATTCCTAAAGTTGCCAATGGGATGCCCCGAAGCCCCAATAATTCGATTAAAATGACATTTAAAATAATCTTGATGATTAAATTTGTAGCTCCAAAGATCAAGATAAGCTGGTTTCTGGCAAGAGCGGAGATAAGACGCGTCCCGATAATACCTATGACAAAAAAATAAATAACAAAGGCGTAAGAACCGAGAACCTCGCTGACTTTCTGTGTGGCCATAGAGGAAAATGCCCCTCTCTCAAACAAAAACCCTACCAAAGGTTTCGCAAAAAAAATAAGATAAAAACACAGCGGGATAACAGTTAGAGTGACATAAATAATAATGCGCTGTGTTGCATTAATCAAATATTCATGACGTTTTTCCGTTGCCCATTGCGAAAAATGCGAAAAAACGGCTATCCCGAGACCCATTCCCAGCATTTCCGAGAGCCCATCTGGAATTCGGATACCATAATTTAAGACTGTTAATTGTCCTTCCCCAAGACTGCCGGCCATATACTGATCCAGAACATTAATCAATGAAGGGAAAACACCCGTAATAAACAAAAACAAAAGCTGCTGAATATTAACACTCAATTCCTTTGCCGGCAGTTTATTGGTCTTATTAAAAACATAAGCGACCAAGTTAAGTCGATAGGTCAGAACGACAAGGATTAAAAAAGATATGGCCGAACCAGCCAGCATTCCATAGACTGCCGAATAAATATGATAGAACTTATTTCCCCAAAAAATGAAAGCAATGGTCACGAGTGGCGTCAGAAGCTGGGGATAAAAGGAATACATATACCGATGCTCAGCCTGAAGAAGCGAACTTAATAAAGCGGAGCTTAAGTAAAAGAATAAAAACCAGGCCGTGAATTTCGAAAAATCCAGAAAAGTCTGCATTTCCACACCAGAAATAACCCCCGGATGAATGAGCGTGATCATCATGGGGGGAATTACCCACCCGCACAAGAGACTGATAAGTAGAATTATTAACACACCGCGCAAGATTAATAGCGAAGAATAATCCCTGCCTCGATCAGCCCCTTGTTCTGTTTTGATCTTAAGGTAAGTTGGGATAAAAAACGAGTTGAAGCTACCAGAAAAGAGGCTAAATAATATGGTTGGTAATATTAAACTATAAAAATAAACATCCGTACTTCGTTCAATACCGAAGAAATTAGCGAATGCCGCGTCCCTTAGAAAAAATGCGACTTTGACGATCCCGATGGCAATTATGATATTAATTGCATTGTGTTGAATTGGTGTTAACTTTATAGACATGGCCATCAATTTTTTAAAATTTACGTCCAATAAATATTAGATAAGGACTAAAGTAAGAACTTTCTCTCCCCTTATCCCCAAATAGCAGCTTAAAAACTCCATTCAGTATCCACTGCAAGCACCAGCAGAAGACAAGCAGAATGTAAACCGGCGAGCGTGACCGGGCGTTAAATAAACTAAAGGAAAAGGTGCCATAGTAGTCGCAAAATAATGACTGAATATTTTTGCGCTCAAAAAGCTGGGAGAAAACTTTTTTGTCCATGATCTCCAGATTATGTATGGCCAAAGTTTCTCTATTGAACATTCTTGCCAAAAAATAGTTGAGCCCTCGCAGGTGCGGAATGCTGATCAAGAGCAATCCACCCGGAACCAATAGATTGATATGCTTATCAATCACTTCTGCAACGTTAGTAAAATGCTCGATAACTCCTCTTGATAGGACAACATCAAAAGTGCATTGATTCTTCGACTGGAAATCAGATGATAAAAAATCTGCCTGAGTTACCTGAT
>CAYIMR010000014.1:10081-16323 GCA_964364455.1 uncultured Planctomycetales bacterium
CATTGATTCTTCGACTGGAAATCAGATGATAAAAAATCTGCCTGAGTTACCTGATTAGGGTCTATATTATTAGATTTAAATATGCTTCGGTTAAGTTCAGCGCCATGAGAAGTAATCTCGACTCCGTAAGGGGCCAAATCAAATCTTCTGCTTAATTTTATTAGGAATTCACCTGGAGCACTGCCGATTTCCAGGACCTTTCCACCCTTAATTCCGCTAAAATACTTTTTTAAAATGTTCTCCCAGAGCAAATAATCCGCATAGTCTCCCTTGGAGAAAACCCATAGGGGGAACCCTTTCCTGGAGGCATACAAATGGTCCCAATAATCATCTTTGCTCAATTTTGTCATGCGATCAATTCCGTATAAATAGAAACCAGTTCACTCCGGATCCTGTTGTCGTTCGTAGATTCGTCAAACGATACCCCGGGAAATGGGTCTGCATAAATTGCAGGATCTCGTCCTTGCTGGCAAATTCATACGGATACCCGCCGAGCCAGTCACGGATGTCCGTATACCAATCCATACCCCGCGCCGATTTATAACTTCGGATCTGGGCAAAAGGATTTCTGAGATTTATCAACTCCAATAAAATATAGGCGACCGCATACACCGCTTCCAGAAAATATTTCCCGGGTTTGGGCAAACGATTGTAGAGTTTTTTGATTTTTAACCAACTTTGCGCACTAATGGGCCTTTTGACCGCGTTATAGATCGTAATATGGAACAAACCGCCCGGTTTGACCATGCCCGCAGCGTTCTTGATGGCTTGCCACATATCCCCGGTATGATGCAAAACGCCCCAGGAGTAGACCACATCAAATTGCCTCAACGTTTTCAAAGAGGCCTGGTCCAGCACCGAACCGTGATAAATGGTCCAATTCGCCGGATGACCCGCTTTTTCATGCATATACCGGCAGCATTCGACCGAAAAGAGGTCATAATCGAAACTGACCACCCTCTGCGCTCCCAGAGCATGCGCCGAATAGGAAAACAACCCGCTGCCGCACCCAATATCAAGAAAAGTTTTGTCCTTAAGGTCCGGCAGGCCGAGGAATTCCGTGACCGATTCCCGCGCGATCCTGATCCGATCCTCATCGAGGCTTTTTAAGAATCGTTGCCAGTTCTTCCCGAAAGAAAATGTTTTTACGGCGTCCATTCGCTCTTGTCTATCGCTTAACATTTTTCCCGATCACCCAGACCACATTATTGGGGAACACAAGGTTCAACGGTGAGGTCACCACCAGCGCCCCGCCCGTTGGGGCAAAAAGGTTCCGGACCACCTCCGGGCACTTTTTATCACGCATGTAAAAATGAACATGCATGAGGACCGTGGGAATCGTATCATAGCCTCCAGCGACGAACTCGATCCCCATCCTCTCAAAGAGCCGGCGCAGGGAGGAAATATTAAAATGCCACAAATGATACGGGACATACCAGGTGCTATAATAACGCCGGAACACCTTTTGCTCCAGACAATCCGTGTTGGGAACGGCGATATAAAAAAATGCCGCATCATCCTCGATAAATTTTCCGAGGAATCTCGCCGGATCTGTGACGTGTTCCAGAACATGCCGCAAAACAACCGTACGCCCCTTGCCTGCCCCCCTGTCGGAGAGCGCATAACTCCCGTAATCAAAATTCATATAAGGGACGGCCGCGATCTTCTCCAGATAAACAGGCCGCTGCGGCGCGCTGTCCGCGGCAATGGCGTCATGCCCCGTCTGGTAAAGCTGTTGCGAAAATTCCCCGCCGCCGGAGCCCACATCCAGGAAAAAACGATTTTGAGTGTGACGGAAGATCCGCCTGATCTCGCGCCGGATGAGGACCCCTTTACAAAAATAAAAAAGGCTGTTTTGCCGCTTGTTGTACGATTGCACCTTGTACAAGCCGGAGAGGTCTTCGGGAAATGGTTCTGTTTTCTTGACCCCGCATGAAGGGCAGACCGTGATCGTATAGTCTTTTTCCAGAAAAAAATCCGGGACATCCATGACCCTCTGGATCTCCCCAGGCGCTGCGCAGATCCCACATCTTCCCATGATCAAACCACCCCCAAATTTTTCCGTATGGCATCAATGATCTTTCGGACATTAAACTCGTTCATGCAATAATATGTCCCGTTGCACGTGGGAAGCGAATAACTGAAATGCGTGCATGGTGAACAGGGAACATTGTCGGTCAGGACGACATCTTTGGGGCCGCGCGGCCCCCACTTCCGCCAGTTACTGGACCCAAAAACACTGATCGTAGGCACTCCGACGGCACAGGCCAAATGCAACAATCCAGAGTCGGTCCCGACAAAAAGTTTCGTTCGCGCAATGATAGCGGCGGCCCCTGGCAAAGATGTTTGGCCGACCAAATTCACCAATCGTCCATCGCCGATCTTCCGGCTAACATCCTCGCTTAACGCCTGATGGTCTTTCCCGCCCAAAAGGAGGACCCGGCAATCCAGTTCCAGGAAGAATTTAATGACGGTCACCGTCTGGTCAAAATTCAACTGCTTTTGCGGCAGGCTTGCCCCCGGGGAAAACGATACGCTGTTCGCCGCAACGTCCCCTGCAGCGGACGGTAATTGATCCGCTGACGCATGAAACGAATTTGCCAAAGAAAGTCCTTCACCCACCGAAAAAAGGGACAAAAACAATTCCCGGAACGAATCCAACTCATACCCATTGATGTCGTACGAAACCGCCGTGTCAAAGAGCTTCTTCCTCAAAGGCCGCGAGCCGAAACCAACGGCATATTTCGCACGGCTGAAGTAAGCGGTCAACGCGCTCAAATAATGCCATTGCTCGGTGTCGAACACCGCCTCATAGTGATCCCGAAAAGCAGCAATGAATTCCGCAGGCTCATCATAACAATAAACACGGTCGCACAGCGGCCCTTGCGAATAAAAAACGGCCGAATTTCTTCGCTCGCACAAAATATCGACTTTCAAACCGGGATATCTCTTCTTGATCGACCTTAAACCCGGCAGAATAAAAACGGCATCGCCTATGCCGCCGGGTCGGATTATAAGGATCTTTCCGATCGCGGAGGCCTCCGGTTTCGGCCTTCTTTTCGCCGGCAAAAGCCAAGCCAATGCGCCGCCGATGACCAGATCGAATATTTTGATCAATTTCAACTTGACCGGGCCCGAGGCCGTCAAAACTTCTCGCAGACTAATGTTCATCAATGATCAATTCGGTTAACGCATATCGTTTTTTTGTTTCAACGGAACCATTGGAGTTTTTCCAGCTCAACAAAGCGGTGTTACGTTGCGTATTGTTCAAAAAAACAGTCTCCAGGACATATCGTCCCGGCGGTAAATCGGGGACATAAAGCCAATAGCGCTCCTCGATGCGATCGTCCGTTTGCCACACACTTGTCGGATAAACAAAGTACCCCGGACTTCGTTCCCGCTCAAATCCCGCCAGATCAGCATTCCTTAAGATCAGCCGCATCGAATAATAATCCGTTATATCGCGATAACTTTTCCAATGAAACGTTAAAGGAACAAGCGAGTTCCCGGAGACCCTTTCCGGTAAGCCGCCGACCCCGATCAGCGCGAAACGTTCATCAACGTTCACGATCGGTGCGGCGCTTTCAACACCATCCGGCCGATGCGCCACGTTCACCAAAGCCGGCCCCGCCCCTTTTTCAAATAATACAATGTTTTCCGCCGCTTTTTTCACGCCCCACGGTCCCGCCAGAAAAAAACCATGGATGCGCCGGGGAACGACCTGGGGGCTGCGGTAAAAATCATTGACGAGCCATCCATCGTGGAAATCAACAAGCACGTAAGAAAGGTCTTCCGGCGCGGTAAAACGGTGGTCCGGGCGCTGAAAATCGTCATTATAGACCTTGTGGAAAGCGTAAAGTTTCTTGCGGCTTGACAGTTCCGCCAAATAATCAAAGCTTGCCATTGCGCCGGCGTCCACCGGGACCGTCCGGACAAGGTCCCACCGGAACAGGTGGAGATGGTCTTTTTTAGTATCGTTCCGACGCGCAAAACTGCCGGCATGCGCGGCGAAACTCAATGAGGTGCTCAGGACAAGCAGGGTCAAAAGAAAATGAAAAAATGACGGACGCATGTATCGCTTTAACGCCGCCAGGGAATAGATCGTGGCGATGAATATAAACGGCGAAAAGCTGGAAGCATATTGATAATAAATCGTATGCTCAGTCGGCGCGTAGGACAAAAGATGTTGCAATAATACGGGGCTCGCCAAAAAAAGGACGTGAGGGCTTAAAAACGGCAAGAAAGTTAGCGGTCCGAACAATTCAAGGATCAGACTGCGATTAGGCGGCGTCCACAAATAGGGAACGATCTGCCATGGCCTGAGGATAATGTTGATGATGACCTCAAAGGGCGAATCTCCGAAGGCCTTGTAGTAACCGACATACGGGTGCCCTCCCCCCTCATGGAAGCTCGGAATAAAAATATACGTCAAAAAATAGAAACTGAGAGTCCCACCCAGAAGCGGCGTGAGGACCCAGCGCCATTTATTTTCCCTCTGGGAAAATGCCGCGTAAACACCGAAGGCCATGAGGATGAGCGGTATGTTCTCCTTTACCAGGATCGCCATCAGCATCGTGATGAAAAACGCAAAAAACCGTTCCCGGATAAAAAAATAGAACAAGGCCGTCCCCAAGACGGGAAACAAACTTTCGAAGTCGAACTCATAGAGGATGGCAAAGATGTTCGGCGGATAAAAAAAGAAAAGCAGCACTATCAAAATGCTGACCCCTTCGCCCGCTCGTTCACGACCGATCAGATACAGAAAGTACCCGGCCCCGGCGAAGGACAAGACCTTCAGGAAAACAAGCGTCAGCGGATGTTGCGCAAGCGCGTAGATCGGAAGACACAACAGGGCGATCAAGTTGGAATGGTTCGCCCAAAAAACCAGATCAAGCACCGAGACATACGCGTTCCCATGGATCAAGTTCCACATCGCCTGGTTAAAATAGGCAAGGTCCCAGTCGTCATAGCCGAAATAAACGTATTTACGAATCAGGATAAAGCCCCAGAGGAGAACAAACCCCGCGCACAACGCGAGCGGCCATAACGCCAGGCGAGAAGGCTTGATATTTTGCATCAGCGGAGTGGATTATAAAGCAAGTAACAAATGGCCAGGATCCATAAAAGAACATTGATCAGCAACGGGGCATCGGCGGCCAGGACCTCACCGGGGTCATCCCCCCCCTTTTTGACATGGCTCAGGTAAAGATACCGGAATATCCCGTAAATGACGAAAATGACCGTATAGACCATGCTGTGACCAAGCCGTGCGATCATCTCGGCGGACATTGTATATAATCCGTAAAAAACGATGGCCAGCGTTGAACAAATAATTATGATCTGGTCCAGCAAATACACCGTGTAATGGGAAAGGACACCCCGGTGGTGGGCGGCGGTATCACCCAAGGTTTTTATCTCGTGACGGCGCTTGGTAAAACCAAGGAACAAGGCCAGGATAAAAACGCACATTTGCAGCCATACCGAAGGGATAACCTCGATGGCCAGCGCTCCGGCCCAGACCCGGACCTGGAATCCGAGCGCAATGAACATGACATCGATGAGGACGACCCTCTTGGCAAGAAAATTATACCCCAAATGCAGGGCGATATAAAACAACGCGGCCGCAAAAACCGCGGCATTGACCTGCCAGCTGACCAAAAGGCCCGCCATTACCAGGAAAACGATAATGGCCTTGACGGTACCGCCCGGGACATTCAGGCGCGCAAGCGGCCGTTGCGATTTACGCGGATGCAGGCGGTCTTTGTCCCGGTCAAGATAATCATTGAGGATATAAAGGCTGCTGGCGGTCAGGCAAAACCCCAGAAAGGCGATCAGGGAATTGACCAGCGCCTGGTCTTCAAATAACTTGCCCGAGAAAATAAGCGGAAAGAAAATAAAGGCATTTTTCACCCATTGTTTTACGCGCAGGAACTCGAAAATGAACTTAACCCCTTGTTTCACCGCGGACGCTTCCTCTCCGGCACACGATCATGCCTGTGCCTTGTAGTATTTCTCCCCGATCTGGATCTTGTGTTTACCTTGCTGCAGCCGGAACAGATTCGTATCCCTCAACGAATACACGCAGCCGCAGTATTCCTGTTGGTAAAATGCTTCCTGCTTGGACAATTCATACATGCGCTGGGAGCCGCCCATTTTACGCCAATTGTACGTCCAATACACCATGCAGGGATAGCGGCTGGCGGCGCGCATGCCGCACTCATTGACCTGATCCATATTTTTCC
>CAYIMR010000015.1:0-10552 GCA_964364455.1 uncultured Planctomycetales bacterium
TCATGTTCTCACACGTTTTAGGGGCCGTAGCTGGCCATAGTTCAACTTCAATGATTCCCTGGTTTGTCTCAAAGACTACAATCGGGTTTGCAACCGGCTCATCCGCGTGAGCGGTACGGGCGAAAAATACCATGAAGAAATAAAAAACTACCACCAAAAACATTACTCGCTAAAAGCCATCTCAACATCGATTACTCCTTCTTTTGTTCATCTTGTTGATCAGTTTGTCCTTCAGAAATTAGCTTACTTTGTGTATCCTGCGAATTTGCTTCAGGCGGTACAGGATACGGCGATTGGCTTGGTTCGTTTCCCTTAGTTTCCGGCTCTACCGTTACCTCCACCGGTTGCACAGTAACCTCCGGAGCAACTGGCGCGGCTGAAGATTCTAGTCGGGACACCGCAAGCTCTGGCGCCGCAGCGGTCACGGGAGGAATAGTGACAGCCACCTGAAGACGCTTGGCCAAATCAGCGACCTCATCATCTTTCTCGAGGATGGCCTTTTCCATCTTTATAATTTTCTCTTCCAGTTGAGCAATTCTCTTCTTACTTCCCTCAGCCTCGGTCTTGGCGGCGCTCAACTCCACCTGGACGTTGCGCGCTTTGTCTTTCGCCTCCCGTAATTCTTTTTCCAGCATATCCTTGAGTTTATTAAATTCCTTGCGGTTACTTAACTCATTTTGCAAAAACTCTTCGGCTTTTGTCAATGCCGCGCTTTTTTCATTAAAAAGTTTGTCCAGACGTTCATATTTCCCCTTCCATTCTTCGATCCGAGCAGCGAGGTCGATCTCCTGTTCGATCTTTTTTTCTTCAGCGGCCGAAAGGGTGACCTGGGGGGCAACAGGATCAGCTTTCGGCTTATCCTGATAAACGACAAAAGATTTTTCAACAAAATCGGTCACGATTGGTAACGGGATCTCTACTTTAGTCTCTTTTTTCTCTTTCTTGAATTTGGTAAACAGCCCAGCCAATATGGATGGCTTTTTTGCCTTGGGTGTCACGGGGGGTTTTACCGCTGCCGGTGGTGCCCCAAAATTACGTAATGAGGGTTTGTCCTCATTTTTAAGCAGCCAGAACACGACCAGAATGCCGGCAAACGAAATCCCGATCAATATAAAGAATGTAGTCACTGGATATTCCTGATTGACACCGTCAAAATGATGTCTATAATTTTATGTAATGATCTCATGCCTGTTATTATCCGCGGGGTTCAGCGACCGTTTCGGATCTCCTAAGGCCCTTGCCCGGCTTGATCGTCAGACGCTCATCGAGCATCTACAGAAATTGCTTCTTGCGACACAACTCCATGAAATCATTATTGTTCTGGGACACGGTGCCGAACAAATAAAACCTTTCTTATTTAAGCACAGAAAGATAAAGGTTGTCTATAACAAAGATTATAAATTTGGACAAACTTCTTCATTCAAATGCGGCATAAAAGAAGTCGTCGCGCCGACAACGGGTGTCCTCCTCTTTCCGGTCGACTACCCCCTCATTAAAAAAGAAACCATCGATACGTTAATAACCTATTTTGACGAAAGAAAGCCCGTAGCGCTCATTCCCTCCTATGACGACAGAAAAGGCCACCCTCCCATCTTTAATATCCAATTGAAGAACGAATTTCAGAACCTTGAAGATGTTTTGGGGGTCAATACGGTCATTCATCGTCACATAGACGAGGTGGCTGTCCTGCCCGTCAATGACCCAGGTGTCATCAAAAGTTTTAATACAAAAGAGGAATTTGAGCAGCTGAAAGCGGAATTAACCTGAAGAGGCTGTGGTTCGGGATTCAAGCTGCTCTTTTTCTTTGAGCGCTTTGATGATCTTGTCGGGAGTGAATGGCAATTCTTTAAGCCGGATACCGACCGCGTCATAGATCGCGTTGGCGATCGCCGCGGAAGTTGGCAACAACGCGGCTTCCCCCATTCCCTTGGCCCCGAAAGGACCATTAGGATCATCGGTTTCGACCATAATACATTCAACGGGTGGCGTTCCGATCGATCTGGGGAGCCGGTAGTTCGCGAAGTTTCCATTGGCCGGACGGCCTTTATTGTCAAAACGCAGGTTCTCCATGAACGTGTAACCTAACCCCATCGCCAACGATCCTTCGATCTGCCCTTCAACGGATTGGGGATTGATGGCTTTACCGATATCATGCGCGTCCCATAGCTTGAGAATATTGACTTCTCCGGTTTCTTTGTTAACTTCCACTTCCGCGATCTGCGCTTCGAACCCATAGCTGCCCGAAACATTTCCTTCGCCGGTCCTAAAATCAATGGGTGTTGTCTTAGGGTTGTAACTTCCTCGTCCAATAATTTGTTTCCCGTACTCGAACGCGTAACAAAGCTCCAGCGCCTTGTCGAAACTCATAACAACAGACTTACCTTTCATATTAATGACTTCTTCAGCTTTAATGTCCAGATCATCAATATTCAGTTTTAACTCTTCCGCGACAATGGCTAGAATTTGCGTTTTAGCATCGCGCGCGGCCAGAAGTGTCGCGTTGCCGGAGATAAACGTCACACGGCTGGCGAAGCTTCCCGTGTCAAACGGCGTGATTTCCGTGTCTCCAGATTTACACCGGATCCGGCTGTAACTGACCCCCAATTCCTGCGCGGCAATCTGAGAAAGCGCGGTATTCGATCCCTGGCCCGTATCCGCGGCGCCAGTGAATAAATACACAGACCCATCCTCTTCGACTTTGACGATCGACCCGGCGGATTCATGCGATTTATACATCTTGGAACCCATAACATCAGCGGCAATACCGATGCCGATACCGCGGCAAAGATGCTTCTGTTTTCCATGTTTTTCATACCAGCGGCAGGAGGCGACAGCTTTTTCAATGCATTCTTTAAGACCATTAGTGGTTAATACCATTTTGTTGATCGTCACCATATTGGGTGTGGTAATATTTTTCAAACGGAATTCAACCGGATCCATGCCAATGGCTTCAGCGAGCATATCCATATGGGATTCAATGGCAAAGCCGGCTTGCACGCCGCCGAATCCTCGCATCGCGCCGCTGATGGGAGTATTGGTATAAACACGATAACCGGTCATCCGGAAATGCTGGATCTTGTACAGCATAAAGATGCGCATAATGGCCGCGGCCAAAACCGTCGGGCCGTAACTGCAATAAGCGCCGCCGTCGGCGATGACTTCCCCTGTAATGGCGACCAGTGTTCCATCTTTCTTGACGCCGGATTTAATTTTATAGATCATGCTGTGTTTACGCCGGGTAGCCAGGAATTCTTCTTCACGATTGCAGCAGATCTTGACCGGCAATCCGCCGGCCTTTTTCGATAATAAGCAAGCGGCAAAATCCATCGGAAGCATTTCCAGCTTCCCGCCAAATCCCCCTCCTACCGCCATTTTGATGACACGTACGTCGTTGAGATCCAGTTTAAGAGTTTTGGCCAAGGCTTCACGGCATTTAAAAGGCGCCTGGCTGGAAGCCCACAACGTTACCTTGTTGGAGAATGTTTCCCATTGCCCGACGCAGACATGGGGCTCTAGGGCGGCCATATGCGCGGCCGGCGCGAAAAACAGATCTTCACGGACGTAATCCGCTTCCTTTAAGGCCCGGTCGGGATTCCCGAAATTGACCGGCAAAATAACGGCGATATTGTTAAGCGATTCGTGGATCTGCGGGGCGCCCGGCTTCATGGCTTCCCGAACGTCAAAAACGGCCGGAAGGATCTCATACTGGACGTCGATCAGGCCTAACGCCTCCAAGGCGGTTTCTTCATCAACAGCGGCGACGGCTCCAAGCTCATCGCCGACATAACGTACTTTTTCAGCCTCGATCGCCATCTGGTCAACGGTATGCGGGAAGAAATATTCATTGGAACCAAACTTGATATTGCTGGTATCTTTGGCCGTGATGACGGCGCGCACGCCGGGGAGTTTTTCAGCTTTGGAAGTATCGATACTGATGATCCGCGCGTGCGGATGCGGACTACGGATCATTTTACCAACGAGCATGTTCGGGAAGCTGACGTCAAAGGCGTATTTGGTCTGGCCCGTGACGATCCCCCTGCCGTCAATGCGCGGAACGCTTTTGCCAACGGGGTCGACATATTCCTTCAAAAATGTTTTTTTAACCGGGGTAACCATATTAATTCTTCAATGCTTTCATCTTCTGGCCCGCGTCGCGGATCGCGTCAAAGATCTTTAAATAACACCCGCAGCGGCAGAGATTCCCGTCCAAACCATATTCAATCTCTTCCTGGATCGGCTCGGGATTCTTATCCAATAAAGCCTTGGCCGACATGATCATCCCGGGGATACAAAACCCGCATTGCACGGCGCCATGGTCGATGAACGCCTGCTGAACGGGATGCAGATGCTCTCCGTCGGCCAAACCTTCAATGGTCGTGATCTCCCTGCCAACGCAATCTGCCGCCAGGGTAATACAGGAGAGGACCGCCTTGCCACCCATGACCACCGTGCACGTCCCGCATTCGGATTCTTCGCACGCGGTCTTGGTGCCGGTCATGCTCAAACGATCGCGTAAGACCTCCAGAAGCGTCTCATGCCCCTTTAGATCAAGCTGGTATTCTCTTTTATTGATGTTCAATGTCGTCATCGTTTGTTTCCCGCCAGATCACGCAGGGCCTGCCCTATCCCTACGCGAAACATATGTTTCTTGTAGTCGGTACTGCGCGCGTCATAAATGGATCCATCAAGATGCTCCAGGGCCGTTTCCGCGAGAGTGTTATCGACGCTCTTTCCATTGAGAAATTCTTCAAGCCTGCGATCCCTTTGCGCGAAGGCGACACAATTATTAACGGCCACGATCGTCTGCGAAAACTTTCCTTTAACGAATCGGGTGGTGATACACAAGGACAATAACGGAATATCAACGTACAGTGTTTTTTTCGCGCGGAAATAAGCAAACGAAACATCCCTGTCCTTCTTAATGCTCACATGGGTAAAAATTTTATCTGTCTTGGCGGCGTTCTTAAAAAAATCTTCAACTGGGACGATCTCTTCCTTGCCATCAACGCCTATAAAATGCATCCGGGCATGTAAGGCGATCATGACCGCCGGCATTTCGGTCCAGGTGTAGCGGCACGTCAGATTTCCACCCAAAGTGGCCATATTACGGATCAACTGCGATGAAATATTCTTTGCCGCCACTCTCAAGACAGCCACATTGTCGGTCAACAACGGCGAATCATAGATCTCATCAATGTTGGTCATGGACTTGACCAAAAAGTATTCCCCCTGATCCTCTATACCTTTCAGTTCCGGAATATGCGCCAGGCTGATGATATTTTGCGGAGTTTTGGCGCCTTTTCGCTTCATTGTTTTCAAGCTATTAAGCAAAAAGGTCCCCCCTGCCTGCAATTTGACGTCCCGCAGACTCCCATAGGCCTGAAAGGCAGATTCTAAACTGTTGGGAGTATGGAAGTTAAAGGGTTTTAAAAGCATAGTTCTCTAACAGTCGAAATATAGTAAAATTTTACTATTTGGTGTAGTATACCAAAGAACCCGATTTGCGCAAGAAAAATATCGGGAAATCCACTCTATGTTTTGGGCACTGAAATTCCAGCGTCCTCCAAGGCCGCCTCCACGACCGCAGGGTCCCACCCATGACCGGAAATCTCATCAACAATTTGTTGCGGTGGCTTTCCACAGGTCTCTTCAGGATGCTGGCGGAAAAACGTCTTTAACACTTCGAGATTGTAAAATTGGTGCTTGGTCATGCGCCAGCGCATTGGCCGAAGTTCCACTTTTTTATTCAAAATAAATACAACGCCTGCCCACAGGCAAGGCAGAAGAAGGATCAGTAAAGAACTCGCGAAATAAAACGGATTAGTAACGCCAAATATATATTCCGCGCAATTCCAAAATACGTCAAAGAGATAATGACCGACAATGACCGGGATAATACCGAAACGCAGATACGCCCATGACAGAAATAACCCCAAACAGGTGACCTCGACACCACGGAACCACATCGGGAAAACCGGATAATTGCTATGGCTGAACCCCCATAACAACGACGCAAGAATAACAGCGGCCATAGTATTGCCGAGTATTTTCTTCCCGAAACTGATCGCAAACATCCGGAACATCAACTCCTCGGTTATACTTGCCTTGAATCCTAAAGTAAAGGCCACAAAAAACGGCAAATATGCTGTAGAAAGACTATTCATCCACGTATGTTCCACCCACACCCCGGCATATCGCTGGCCCAAAGCGATAACAACTGATTGCATGCCTAACATTACTATCCAGACGCCGTACCCCAGGAAAACAGCTTTCGCCACTTCTCGTGAAAAAAAAGTCGAATGCAGATAATACAAAAAAGATCCTTCGGGTTTTTCTTTGAAGGTTTGGTAATGAAGAGCTTCCCCAGCTAATCCAGGCATGATGACCGCGACACTTACAAACAAGGCAGTAATCAAGGTTTGCATCGTTAACTGCCCCAGATAAACACGAAAATCGCCCGTTGTGCCATAGTCAAACAAAACACTTTGCCATTGGTTGAAGACAGCCAGCAGAGACAAAACAAATGAAAAGGCCATAAGGCCGATGTAAAACCGTTTGGTCGTATGAGTGGCAAGATGGTTGCGGCGGACGATCATGAAGAAAACGGCTGACGTAAAAAGCGCCAGACCAAGGACATATACTGCCTGCGAAAGGATCTTTCCCGTGTCGTGGATGCGAGCAAGATAACGGTTGAACTGGTCGGGGATGGAAAACGTGTTCTTGTAGAACGTAAGAATCTCGTGGCCTGATACCTTTGCGCCGATAAGCAATTTCCCGGTCCCGCCGTTAGGCTCCTCCCGCATGGAGCCACTCGGCCTGCGGGAGGAATCTTCCTGTCCGCTCCAGGGAATCTGCGCATCTTTCCTTTGCCAGCTGAACGAAAAATCCGACCGGTTATCGTAAACAGTCTCAAGATCGCCCTTAACAGCGTAGAACATGGGATTAAATCGAAATCTTTTCCTTAAAAACTCAACGGCCTTCTGTCGCGCCTCTTCCCTTCCCAACGGTTCCCGCGCCGCGCTGTCATCGATCGTGTGCTGAAAGCCGATGATCTCGCCGGTTGCCGAGCTGACAAAAGCTTTATACGCCTCCTTTTCATCCTCCCGGTAAAAACGGACCACCCAGAAGAACAAATCGAAATCATATTTTTTGACAAACTGAGTAAGCCCAGCAAAACCAACGCTATGCTGTAAATAGCGATCGGCCTCTCCATCTGAAGAAAAAACAACTGCCATCCGAAAACGCGCCGGGTCTTCCTGGCGCGCGCGCAGATATTCCCGGGCAATTTCCGCGGCCTTCGCGCGGTCAACGGAGAAATTGGCGAATTCCAACTGGGGATAACTTAACCACAACCAAAGAATGAAACTTAAGGTGGATAAACCCGCGAAGAGGACCCAGGTTTGACGGTTGGTTTTCATCTTCAGAGCAGATTAATGACTTCCGCCGGCAACCGGTTGAGTTCCTGGCGGCCGAGCACTTTGATCGCCCAGCGCAACAATTTTAACTTTCTCGCCAGTTTCTCGTCGGGTTCGGTGACGTTGACCAAACGATTGCGGGACAAAAACAACATCTTGCGGATCGTGTTAAAAACGATCCGCGCCTCCCGCGCGCGTTTGTTGTTGGGACCGATAATATCATTGAGACTGTTAAAAGCGATCTCATTGACGGCGACGTTATAATGGTTAAGCTTCTGGATCAGCGCGGGGACCATCGACTGAAAATAACGGTAATGGTCCATTCGGCATAGAGTGTGCATGATCTCCACTTCCACGAAGGGTGAATCCGTCAGCTTGAGCCGTCGCACCAAAATACGCTCCCCCCGGCTTTTTTCCCTTGAGACGACTTCCCCGCTGTAACGTTCCTTGAATACCCGCACGGCCGCCGCGATCTGATAAGAATTGAGCGTGTCATCCATGATCATCTCGAGAATGACGTCTTTGGAAAGATCAGCGTACTTCTGTGCGTAACCATCAAGGAGCTGTTGATCGTCAAAAATAGGTTGCTCGGCAAGGTCATCCTGACCATGCGCCTGCGGCAGCGACAGACAAACCGCTGACAGAACAAAAATGACAAGGATACCGGCCTGGATTCGCTTCATAATATTATTCCTCAATGAACTCCATAGAAACATCGATGGATCTGCGGGAATGCGTTAACGCCCCAACGGAAATACGGTCAACACCCGTTCGGGCAACCTGTTCTATATTCTTAAGCGTAATGCCGCCGGAGGCCTCCAGAAGCGGCCGTCGCCATTTTCCATTCTTATTTCTCAATGTTACCGCCTTTTTCATTTGAACGCAATTCATGTTATCCAGCAAGATAATATCGACCCCCGCGGCCAGCGCCTGCTCAAATTGAGCCAAAGTATCGACCTCGAATTCTATCATTTTCGTGCTTCCCTTTCGAAGACGTTTAACCATCCGCGCAACACTCATACGGCGGCAAGCCCAGCGATGATTATCTTTCACAAGGATCATGTCTTCCAGGTTGGAGCGATGATTTTCTGCTCCGCCACAGCGCACCGCGTATTTCTCCAATTCCCGTAAAGTCGGCGTTGTTTTACGCGTATCCAGAATGGCAACTTTGTACGGTAAAACCGCCCGGACGTACCGGTGAGTATTGGTCGCGATCCCCGAAAGATAACCTAAAAAATTAAGCGCCGTCCTCTCCCCCGCCAGAAGCGCCCTGGTTTTTCCTTGAACGGTCAAAACAGTCACATTCTTCCCTGCCTCCCTGCCTTCGGGACATAAAAAAACACACCGAACATTTTTATCCAGCTCCTGAAAGACCTGTCGGACAACGGCCAAGCCGCAAACAACGGCTCTTTCCTTAACAACGATCCGGGCGGAGGATACCTCCAAAGGCCCAATAAGGCGTTGCGTCGTGACATCATGCCGGACACGATCTTCTTCAAGAGCTTTGCGAATGATCGAATCAAATTGAGGAACACCGGAAGCACGCATAATGATTTATTTCAGACTGGCAATGACCAGCCTTAATTCCGTCACTTTAGCATTTAACGATGTTAATCGTTCTTTTTCTTTGGCCACGATTTCCGCCGGGGCTTTCTTCAAAAACTCCTTGTTCTTGAGCCGCTGCGCCAAGCCGCCAAGCGCCTTTTCCTGCTCCTGGACATGGTCGAGGATCTTCTTTTTCTCTTTATCCACATTGATGACCTCGCCCAGCGGAATGACGCACTTGATATTCCCGACCAGGACCGTGACGGCGTTTTTGACCGTGTCAGAATTCCGGCCGGCCGATAGGTTCCTCCCGCGGGGAGGAACAATCCGGGCAGGCTCAATCCGGGCATCCCCCAGCCGCGCCATTTGCTTTAAAACAACCATATTTTCTTTGATCAAGGCGGTGTCTTTCGTAGACACTGTTATCAAACGGCATTCGATCTGTTCCGCCGGATTAACATTCCATTGGGAACGGACATTGCGGATGGCCGCCACAAGCGCCATCAGCGTCTGCATCTCTTTCTCGGCGCTTTTATCGAACAACTTTTTTGAAATAACGGGCCAGTTCTGGCGGCATAAAGGTCCCTTCTCTTTGCTAATCTTTTCCCACAACTCCTCGGTGACAAAAGGCATAAAAGGATGCATGATCTTCAATGTGTCACGCAGAATGCCGAAGGCAATTTTCTGGACGGCCAGGTCGGACCAGCGATCCTTGATGAGTTCGAGATACCAATCACAAAAATTACCCCAGAAGAACTCATAAAGCAAAGATTCCGCCTGCGAGAACTGGTACCGCTCGTTTGCCGCGCTGACCTTCTCCACCGTCGCATAAAAACGGAAGATGATCCAGCGGGAAGGCAGATCCAACGCCTTTTTATCGAGCTTGCCCAGATCAACGTCGATATCAGGATCTTTGACATTCATCAGGATAAGCCGCGACGCGTTCCACAATTTATTGGCAAAATTACGGCCGATCTCGAATTTTTCTTTCGAGATGAACAGGTCCTGTCCGGAATTGATGATCAGGCTGAACCGCAGCGCGTCAGCCCCATACTCCTTAATAATTTCCAAAGGATCAATGGCATTACCCAACGACTTGGACATTTTGCGCCCCTTGGCATCGCGCACGGTGCCGTGGATATACACATCCGAAAATGGAATATCACCCATAAATTCCTTCCCGGCCATGATCATGCGAGCCACCCAGAAAAAAATAATCTCCGGTGCCGTGAACAAGGATGCCGTCGGATAAAAATAGGCGAGGTCCTTTTGGCCTGAATCCAGCCCGCCTTCGGCGAGGTCGCCAGACTTCGGCGAACTCGACGATCTCGCCAACGGCGGCCAACCGAAAGTGGCAAACGGCCACAGCCACGAAGAGAACCAGGTGTCCAAAACATCTTCGTCCTGTTTAAGATCTTCCGATCCACAATGCGGACATTGTTTCGGCGTTACCTCCAATACAATGGGCTCCTGGCATTTATCTTTTTTTTGCGCCGTGCAATACCAGACCGGGATCCGGTGCCCCCACCATATCTGGCGGGAAATGCACCAGTCGCGGATATTTTCCATCCAGTTCAGATAAACTTTCGTCC
>CAYIMR010000015.1:10652-15980 GCA_964364455.1 uncultured Planctomycetales bacterium
CGGGAAATGCACCAGTCGCGGATATTTTCCATCCAGTTCAGATAAACTTTCGTCCACCGGGACGGATAAAATTTAATTTTACCTTTACGCACCGCTTCAATCGCCGGCTTGGCCAAAGGTTCCATTTTCACGAACCACTGTTTCGACAAATACGGTTCAACAACCGTGTGACAGCGGTAACAATGACCGACGGCATGCGTATGCGGCTCTATTTTCTCGAGCAAGTTCAGCTGGCGTAATTCCTCAACAATGGCCTCCCTCGCCTCAAAACGGTCCATCCCCTCAAACTGTCCGGCGTGCTGGTTGAGAACACCGTCCGGTTTCATGACATTGACGAATTCCAGCTTGTGGCGCTTAGCCATAGCGAAGTCATTGGGATCATGCGCCGGCGTGACCTTCACCGCCCCGGTCCCAAATTTGGAATCGACAAATTCATCGCTGATCACTTTGATCTCCCGATTAACAAACGGCAATATCAGTGTCTTGCCGATATATTCTTTGTACCGTTTGTCCTTAGGATTGACCGCAACCGCCGTGTCACCCAGCATGGTTTCCGGACGGGTGGTGGCCACAACAATAAATTGATCGGAATCGTCTTTGAGCGGATAACGCAGGTGATACAAATTGCCCTGCAGTTCGCGATGTTCGGCCTCTTCATCGGAAAGGGCCGTCTGGCAGCGCGGGCACCAGTTGATGATATACTCACCCTGATAGATCAAGCCTTTCTTATACAAACGAATAAATACGCTGCGCACCGCCTGACTGTAACCTTCGTCCATCGTAAAGCGCGCGCGCGGCCAATCACAGGACGCCCCTAATTTCTTTAATTGATGAATGATCGTATCGCCGTATTCGCGCTTCCACGCCCAAAGGCGCTCCAAAAATTCTTCGCGGCTAAGATCGTGCCGGGTCTTGCCTTCTTTGGAAAGCTGGCGCTCAACGACATTTTGGGTGGCGATGCCGGCATGATCGGTGCCCGGCATCCAGAGCGCTTCGAACCCACGCATCCGTTTATACCTGACCATGATATCCTGCAGGGTGTTGTTGAGGGCGTGACCCATGTGCAAAATGCCAGTCACATTGGGCGGCGGGATAACGACCGTATAGGGCTTTTTGTCAGGATTGACTTCGGCGTGAAAAAGGTTGTTGTCGACCCAATACTGGCTCCATTTGGCGTCGACTTCGTTGAAATTAAAGCGTGAGGATAATTCCATAAAAAAATCGCAAAAAAACGCGAAACTTTACGCAAAAAATACGCCAAAGACTCGCCTTTTCGCGTGATTTCGCGTAAAATTTTGCGTTATTTTTGCGCCTTTTGGTCTTTTAATAATTTATATTCTATGCTGTCCGTCAGCGCTTCCCAACTGGCTTCGATGATATTCTCATGCACCCCCACCGTCGTCCAGGAATCGCTGTTATCCTGCGACTCGATCAAAACGCGCACCTTGGAGGCGGTCGCTTGCTTGGAATCGAGCACCCGTACTTTGTAATCGGACAAACGCATGTCAGACAATGCCGGATAAAATCCGGTAAGAGCCGCACGCAACGCCCGGTCTAGAGCATCGACCGGCCCGGCACCAAGAAAAGTGCTGCGCTCCCATTTGCCATTGACACTCAGTTGGACAAAAGCCGTGGCTAAAACCTTACCGTCCCTACCTTTTCCCGTCTCAACCTTAAACTCCTGCAACTCAAAAAATTTGGGATATTTTTTGAAGTACCGTTTGATAAAAAGTTCAAACGAGGCATCCGCGGCTTCAAATTGATATCCTTCGTTTTCTTTTTTCTGAAGATCCGAAAGTATTTTTTGCGCTTCAGGAGATTTTTTATCAATTTTGACGCCTAACTGTTCAGCTTTTAAAATTATCGGCATCTTGCCCGCCAGCTCCGAGGTTAAAAGACGACGATGGTTCCCCACCAAAGCTGGATCAATATGCTCGTAGGCTAAAGGATTCTTTAAGATCGCATCGATGTGAACTCCACCCTTATGCGCGAACGCTGAATGTCCAACGAAAGCGTGGTTGTCCGGCAATTTAACATTGCTGATCTCGCTTAAAAAATACGACGCCTCCATCAAATGCTTAACCTTGGCGTCAGGGATGGACTTACGGTCCATTTTTGTGTGCAAAATCCCGATGATCGTGCACAGATCCGCGTTCCCGCAACGCTCGCCAAGGCCATTGAACGTCCCCTGCACGTGCACGCAGCCTGCCTCAACCGCGGCGATACTGTTAGCCACTCCCATCCCTAGATCATCATGGGTATGAATGCCCAGCGGTACGCGGATCTTCTTTTTTACTGTACTAACAATCTCTTTGACTTCCGTCGGCAATGTCCCGCCGTTGGTATCGCACAGCACAATGCAATCCACTCCGGCTTTTTCGGCCGCCAGAATGGTTTTCAGGGCATATTCGGAGTTGCGTTTATATCCATCAAAAAAATGTTCAGCATCGTAAATCACCTCACGCTTGTTTTTCTTAAGATAGGCGACCGAATCGGAGATCATTTCCAGATTCTCCTCGAGGGTGGTGCGCAGCACGTCAATAACGTGAAGGTCCCAGCTCTTTCCAAAAATAGTTACCGTGGGAGTTTCCGAAGCGACCAATTCTTTGAGATTCTGATCTTCTGTGGCCTTAACTTTAGCGCGGCGGGTCGAACCGAACGCGGCGATCGTCGCGTGCTTCCACTTGCGGCCTTTGACGCTCTGGAAATACTCCTTATCCTTCGGATTGGATCCTGGCCATCCGCCCTCGATATAATGAACGCCCAGTTCATCGAGTTTCTCGGTGATCTTGATCTTGTCCTGCACCGTAAAAGAGATCCCCTCGGTCTGGGAACCGTCGCGCAGTGTCGTATCGTATATGGTTATCTTTGTCATTAAACCAACGCCTCTAACCCGAATTTCTGGTGTAAAGCGCGTACCGCTTTTTCCGCGTGCCGTTGGCTGATAATACAGGAAATGCTGATCTCTGATGTCGAGATCATGTCGATATTGATCTTGTTCTCCGCCAGCACCTGGAACATCTTTGCCGCGATACCGTGATGGGAACGCATTCCGGAACCGACGACTGAAATGCGTGCAATGCCTTTATCAAAAAGGACTTCCCCCGCGCGGATCTTCTGGGCAACCGCCTTGGCCGCCTGAATGGCTTTAGGCAGATCACTTTTGGACACCGTAAAAGAAATATCCGTGAGTTTGGTATGGCTGACGTTTTGGACGATCATATCGACGTTAACATCCATCTTGGAAATATCGGTAAATATTTTTGCCGCGATCCCCGTTTGGTCAGGCACGGCGCAGATAGTGATCTTCGCCTCCGCCTTGTTACAGGTCACGCCGCGAACGGCGATCTCTTCCATTTTTTCATTTTTCTTGACGATCATGGTCCCTTCCTCCTTCGAGAAGCTTGAACGCACGTGAATGGGAATATTATATCTTTTGGCGACTTCAATGGAACGCGCCTGCATGACCTGCGCGCCCAAAGATGCCATTTCCAGCATTTCTTCGAATGTGATCAGCTTGATCTTCTTGGCTTTAGGCTCGATACGCGGGTCCGTCGTATAGATCCCTTTAACGTCCGTGTAGATCTCACAGACCTTCGCCCTTAAGGCCTTAGCTAAGGCCACGGCCGTCAGATCCGATCCGCCACGGCCCAAAGTCGTGATCTCATTCTCAGCTGTGACGCCTTGATAGCCGGCGACAATAACGATCTTATTTTCGGCAAGCGCCTTGCGGATCCGCCGGCCGCTAATTGTTTCAATGCGGGCGTTCGTGTGGCTGTGATCGGTCCTGATCCCTACCTGCGGCCCGGTAAAAGAAATGGCGTCGTGCCCACATTGCTTGACGGCTATCGCCAAAAGCGCGCACGAAATTTGTTCACCCGTGGACATCAACATGTCCATCTCCCGGTCCGAGGGCGCCTTGGAAAGTTTAAGGGCCATCGCCTCGAGTTCATCAGTCGTGTCTCCCAAAGCAGAGACAACCACGACTAAATGATTATTATTGTTTTTTGTGGCGACAACCCTGCGCGCGACAGCCCTGATCCGCTCAATATTGGCCACCGATGAACCACCATACTTTTGCACCACGATATATTTCTTCATCTTTTTATGAACCACCTTCTCACTTAACTTTTTGCCATAAATTTCTTAAGAAGCGCCTCGCCGCTGGCGAATTTTAATCCTTTTTCCTTCGCCAAGGGTTCGGTAAGTCGCGCCGCGGCATCCGGGATGACATCTTTACCATACATCACAAAGCAGACCGGGTCCGAGGTGTGCCTGCGCAATTCGACGGGCGTTGGATGATCCGGCAAAACCAGAATGCGCACGTCCTCATATTGCCCGAAATAATTCAGGATCGTTCCAATGATCTCCCGGTCGATCCTCTCGATGCAGCTGATCTTGGCATCCAGATCACCGTTATGCCCGGCCTCATCGGGAGCCTCAATATGGACATACACAAAATCATTTTTCTTCAAAGATTCGATGGCATACTGCGCTTTGCCCAAATAATTCGTATCATAATACCCCGTTATCCCGGGGACGTCAATAACTTCAAGCCCGGCCAGACGGCCGATACCGTTGACCAGATCGACGGCGGAGATAATGCCTCCGCGCACGCCGAATTTCTGCTCAAAAGGCGGTAAATCGGGGCGCACCCCCTGCCCCCACAGCCAGATCATCGTGGCTGGGTATTCTTTCAAGTCGGCGCGGACCTGATTGACGGAATGTTGCGCAAAAATGGTTTTGGATTTTTCCATCAACATCAAAAGCATCTCCGCCGCTGGCGCTTTGCCGGGAAGGAAGTTGCGGATATTCTGATCGATAATATCGTGCGGCGGATGGGTTTTGACCTGCATATATTCTTTAACTCTGTTTCCCTTTACGATCAAAAGGTGTCGATAACTTTTCCCCGGATAAAACTTGATACCCTCCTGGATGATCTCCCGATTGAGCGCTTCGATCAAGATCGCGGCCTCTTTCGTGGAAATATGCCCTGCGCTGTAATCGATCATTTTATGGTCGACAACCGTGATCAGGTTGCAACGGAACGCCACCTCATCATCCGCGAGGATAATGTTCTGATTGGCGGCCTCCAGCGGCGCGCGGCCCGTGTGGTAACTTTTAGGATCATATCCCAAAATCGCCATGTTCCCGATATCCGATCCCGGTTTCATCCCTTCGGGAATGGTCTGCACCTGGCCCACCACTCCCTGCTGGGCGAGAAAATCCATGTTGGGCGTCCTGGCCGCTTCCAGAGGCGTTTTATTTCCTATCCGCGCGATCGGATAATCCGCCATGCCGTCTGGAACAATAACAATGTATTTCATA
>CAYIMR010000016.1:0-14088 GCA_964364455.1 uncultured Planctomycetales bacterium
TTTGGCTTGTTCAGCAAGCGTCGTTTCGAACAGAAGTATCGGTGTTTTAATGCCCGCCTTGCGCAGGGTGATCCCTTCGGTTAGATTCGACAAACCAAGAAAGTCCACTTTTTCCTTAACGAGAACCTTTGCGACCGGAATCATCCCGTGCCCGTAGGCATCCGCCTTGATGACGGTGAGGATTTTCGTCTTGCCGGCCAGCCCCGCCGACGGCGGGGCAAGCTTGCGCAACACCCGAACATTATGCCGGATGGCGGCTAAGTTGACTTCAACCCAAGTTAGGTATTTATTCATCATTATTTTTATATTTTTTAATAAGATTTTTAGCGAATACTTTTAGCTGTTGTTTCTCTTGCAACCTCTTTCTCTTATATGCCTCGGTAATTTCTCTTGGATTAGATGACTTTGCATATTTTATATCTTCATGATAATCGACATTATTCCAAGCACTATGAGCAACTTCTGTGACCTCATCTTTATTATTCCGTTTTCGTTCGATCTGACTAAAATTTCCATTACCTTTGTTTAATATCACAGCTATTTCTTTACCCGAAACATTCATTACACTGGTCTTTATCGACCCGTCTGGTCTAATCCTTATCTTTGTAATTTTCTTCATTTCTTATCTCTGACCGTATAAATAAGTAAAATCCCAACAATAACAAGTGTGATTAGTGAAGAAAAAAATTCTATGATTAATGAGTCCCCTCTCATATAAGCAACCCGATTAGAATAATCACCTCCCCAAATCGTCCCGATAATCAAGAATCCCATTATCCAGGTAATTATCAATTGCTTTTTATTCATTTTCTTGTTCCTCACCCAAGTAATACGAGTTTTCTGGAGACGCGTAACTACTCCCAATTTCCGCCGCGCGGCGGAAATCCAATTCCCGCGTTTCTGCGGGAATTCACGCCCACCAATTCCGTCAACATTGACGCAATTCAATTTTTAAGGTCATCCAAGATGACTTGCAAATGCGGTTTTATTTCGGGCAAGTCCTGCTTGATCGTTTTCCAGACAACCCGCGGCTTGATGCCGAAATATTCATGGATGAGCTTATTGCGCATCCCGGACATTTCTTTCCAGGGAATATTTTTGTGCTTATTGCGGATGCTGGAGGGAATTTTTGTCACAGCTTCGCCCATGATCTCAAAGGCGCGGATGACGGCAAAGGCCGTCTTGGCATCTTTTTCAAAAATCTCGAACGTCATCCCTTTGGTGAATGATTCGACTTTCTCAATGGCGTCGACAATATCGGCCAGATAATCCCGGTATTCACGGATCATACGTAAACAACCTCGCGCATGATATACCTGCCGATGGCAGGCTTTAATGAACCTTTCATGACCAGGTCAACGCGCTTTTTCAATATGGCGCTAAGGCTGTTTTCCATGCGCAGATAATCAAAAAGGCCAGGGGTCCGGCTGAACTCAACGAGGATATCGACATCGCTGTTTTTTTTCTGCTCCCCGCGCGCGTAGGAACCGAAGACGCCAAGCGTCCTGACCTTGAATTGCCTCTTCAGGGCGGGCTTATTTTGTCTTAAAACATGTTTAATCCTGTCCAGTTCGCTCATAGCCAAAGTATATCACAACTACCTAATCTCTTCTCTCTTACTTTTCACTTCTCTGCACCTGGCAGTCTTCGGGATACAAATACAAAGGAACCAGGCTCTCCGCCGCGTCGTATTCTTTCAATTCAAACCGCTTGAAGGCCAGGATTGCCAGCTGCTTCGCCCGGGGGTACATTTGTTTGTCACCGGCAAAGCGCGCTTTTATTCCGGCGGCCTTTTGAATCGCTTCACGAAAAAGCAGGACGCCGTCGCCGACGAACGTTACGTCACCTTTTACCCTTTTTAACACATTTCCGATGTCCGTTAACAAATATTTGCTCTTTCTTTTTAACGCATCTCCTTTTTTCCGATAAAGGCAGGCGTAAGCCATATTTCTTTTGGCGTCGCACACGACACAGACCTGTCCGTCACCCATAACGTTGAGCGCCAGGGCATCCAGGCTGGGAACGCCCACAACCGGCTTTTTAAGCGCGAAGGCCAGTCCCTTGACGGTCGAAAGCCCGACGCGCAAGCTTGTAAACGAACCCGGCCCGAGCCCAACGGCAAACCCGTCAAGGTTGGCGAGCGTCAACCCCGCTTTTTTTAATATCCCCTGAATCGCGGGCATAATCGAATCGGAAAGAACCTTCTTAAGCAAGATGCTGCGGGAACGCAACGTCTTCCCATCCTTCGCGACCGCGAGGCTGAAATGCTTGCTGGAAGTATCAAGAGCCAAGATATTCATGATATTTCTTCCCGACCGCGCAAAGTTTGATCGAGCGTTCGTTCTCTCCTTTATGTTTTAATTCAACGCGCAAATATTCTTTAGGTGTCAGCGCCCCCAGGCGCTCGGCCCATTCCACGACGGCCACACCGTCGCCGTAAAGAAACTCTTCATAACCGATCGCCCCGATCTCATCCATCTTTTCCAGACGGTAGAGATCAAAATGATACAGCGGCAGTCCTGCCTGTCCGGCCGAGTAGGTCCCGCTGCGCGGGACAGGCAGTCGCCCTTGATACGCGTTCATCAGAACGAACGTCGGGCTGTTGACCTTCGCCGGAGCGATTTTTAAGCCTTTGGCAACGCCTTTAATGAAGGTCGTCTTGCCACTGCCCAGATCGCCCTGAAGGCACACGATGTCCCCTTTTTTAAAATGCTTGGCCAGCCGTTCGCCAAGCCGCAGGGTTTCCTCTGCGCTCTTCGATAAAATGTGAACAGTTTTCATCAAAAATGGGTATAACCGCGTTTGGAAATTTTAGTCAACTTACCGCTTTTATTCCTAAGCGCCAATCCTTTGCTCCGATGGACAATCTCGCCAATGGGATAAAATTTATTTCTCTTTAATAAAGCGGCCTTGCGGCGGGAAACCGTGAACAAAAGTTCGAAATCCTCGCCGTCGTAAAGGGCCTGACGCACACTGGCACCCGCGCGCCGCGGGATCCTTTTTTCTTCTAGAACAGCGCCGAC
Source organism: uncultured Planctomycetales bacterium (assembly GCA_964364455.1). Classification (GTDB taxonomy): domain Bacteria; phylum Omnitrophota; class Gorgyraeia; order Zapsychrales; family Zapsychraceae; genus UBA10015. Next base: position 3,024 of record CAYIMR010000016.1, read on the forward strand.
TTTGCTCTCTTCCAGAATGTGCCCCAGATCCGCCGCCAACCCATCGGAGATATCGATCATGGCTGTCGGCTTCACGCGACGCACCAAATACCGTGATTTTTTGACGCGCGGGACGAATTTCAGATGCCAGCCCGTGGACAAAGATTTTCCCAGCGGCCCTGTTACAAAAATCAGGTCACCTGGCCGGGCGCCGCTCCGATAAACTACGTCAGCCTTGTTGGCCTCACCCGCAAGAGCGACATTAATCACGAGCTTGGCGCTTTTAATGGTGTCCCCGCCGACGACGGCAATGCCGGATTCCCGTGCCAGTGCGTCCATCCCTTTATACAGGTCACGGACAAACGCCCAGGATAAATTCCCCGGGACGCCCAAAGACACAAGCGCGTAGCGCGGCCTGCCTCCCATCGCCGCGATATCGCTGATACTGCACGCCAAAGCCTTGTGCCCGATCAAGCGCGGCGGCGCGTTACGCTTAAAGTGGACGCCTTCCATGAGCATGTCCGTCGTCAGCAAAAGATACCGTTTGGCGTCCAGCGGCACGACGGCAGTGTCATCGCCGATACCACGAACCACCGATATACTACTTCCCTGATACTTTTTAAGAAGATTTATAACGCCAAACTCACCAAGTTTGGAAAGTTTTGTAAGCATATTCGGATCGCGAGCTAAAGGTTACTGATTCATGCCAATCCGAAGTGAGCGTGTTAGCGAACGAAGGATTGGGATTGACAGCGATGCCTGCCTGCCGGCAGGCAGGGCGAATCTTGGCACAAATGGTTTAATCTTACCCGAAATTCAGAAAAATTTCGGGTACCTAATCCGGGAATCTTTCAGATTCCTCGGGGCCGGGATGGTTTATCCGCTTAAAAATCCTTTTAATATTCCTTCCAAACGGCGGGCGGATGATTCCCTTCTCCGTCACAATCGCCGTAATCAAGGCGTTGTCTGTGACATCAAAAGCGGGATTATACACCTTCACCTGCCGCGGGGCCGTCGGGTGACCGCCAAAACCTAACACCTCTTCCCGGCTTCTTTCTTCAATAGGGATTTGCTTGCCGCCGGCAATCGAGAGGTCAAAAGTGGATTCGGGCGCGACCACATAAAAAGGGATCCGGTGATGCCTGGCCAAAACCGCCAGCATATACGTCCCGATTTTATTCGCCGTGTCTCCGTTGGCCGCGATACGGTCCGCGCCGGTAAAAACAGCGTCAATTTTCCCTTGCTTCATCAACGTGGCAGCCATGTTGTCGCAGATCAAGGTCGTATCAATGCCTGATCGTAAAAGTTCCCACACCGTCAGCCGCGCGCCCTGCAGCAAAGGCCGTGTTTCGCAGGCATAGACTTGAAACTTTTTGCCCTGTTCTTTCGCCGAATACATGACGCCCAGCGCCGTCCCGTAATCAACCGTGGCCAGCGCGCCGGCGTTACAGACCGTCAGGAGTGAGGCACCATTCTTGATGATCGCCGCACCGTGATCACCCATCCGCCGACACACTCTGCGGTCTTCCTCATAAATGGCCAACGCTTCTTTTTTCAAAAGGTTCTTCAACCGCGCAACGCTTGCCGCGGGATGACGGCAGATAACCTGTTTCATCCTTGTCAAGGCGTTGAAAAGATTGACCGCCGTCGGGCGCGAGGTGGCAATATAATCACTTATCTGATCCACATGCTTGCTAAAACGTTTCCGGTCGTTCCCGGAAAAAGATTTGATCCCCAGCAAAACACCGAAAGCCGCCGCCGCACCGAGCGCCGGCGCGCCGCGCACGCTCAAACGCCGGATCGCCTGCCACAGCGTTTTCACGTCGCGGCAATGAATATATTCCAGCTTGTGCGGAAGTTTGGTCTGGTCGATGAGCTTGACATGACCGTTGAACCAGTGAATTGTTTGAATAGACATGAGTTAAGTTCCCGAACTAAATGTTACCGGTCATCCCAATCTTGAGTGAACGTTTTAGTGAACGAAAGATTGGGATGACAACGATGGCCCGCCAAAATTAGAAAATTTTGGCGAGGTCTCGCCAAGTTTGTTTTACAAAGTTGGCGGACGAATCCTGGTACAAAAGGTTTAATCGCCGGAACGGTTATCTACTGATCTCCTTTGCCTCTAGCCGAGGGAAAAGGGCTTCGTGTGTTTTGATCCTCGTTCCCGATTTTAACTCTCCCCAGCGCGGCTCTGTCCCGGCGGCGCCCAAGATCTCCAAAACCGTCTGCGCCTTCGAGGGCATCACCGGCAAAAGCAGGATCGCGCTGATCCGAAGCGCCTCGGTCGCGGTATAAAGGATGGTTCCGGCGGCCGCCAGATCGGTCTTGGCGACCTTCCACGGCGCCTGCGCTTCCATATACTTGTTGACCGCGCGCACGAGCTGCATCGTCTCGTCAATGGCCTCGTGCACGCGCATGGCGTTGATCAATGCTTCGGTCTTTTCAGCCAACCCGTCGGCGATGTGGCGGATTTCCTGTTCCGCTGCCCCTGGCTTTCCTTCCCCCGGGACACAACCGTCAAAATTCTTGCCGATCAAGCCGCTCACGCGGTTTAAAAGATTTCCGAAATCATTGGCGAGATCGCTGTTGTAACGCTTGATGAAGGAGTCCATCGTGAAATGCGCGTCCTGCCCCAGGACCATCTCGCGCATCAGGTAATACCGCACCGGGTCAACCCCGTATTGATCGACGAGGCTTAACGGATCAATGACGTTGCCTAGAGACTTGCTCATTTTGGTTTCACCGATAAGCCACCAGCCGTGGGCGAAGATGGTTTTGGGCAGCGGCAAGCCCAAAGAAAAGAGCATCGTCGGCCAGTACACCGCGTGGGTCGTTAAAATGTCTTTGCCGATCAAATGCACCGACGCCGGCCACCATTTTTTGAATCTCTTCTCATCGACCAGATATCCCGGCGCCGTGATGTAATTGATGAGCGCGTCGAACCAGACATAGGTGACATAATCTTTGTCAAAAGGGATCTCGATGCCCCAGCCCATGCGTGCTTTGGGACGCGAGATGCACAAATCCCCCAGCGGCTGACGTAAAAATCCCAAAACCTCATTCTTGCGATGTTCCGGCTGGATAAATTCCGGATGGGCGTTGATATAATCGATGAGCTTTTGCTGGTATTTGCTCATCTTGAAGAAATAATTACGCTCTTTTAATCTTTTAACGTCGCGGAAATGTCCGGAATCCTTCTCGGTATCGGTAATGAACCTCTCTTCGGCGACCGAATACCAGCCTTCATATTCATCGCTGTAGATATCGCCCACGGCGTGGACTTTCTGGAGCACGTCCTGGACAACCTTGACGTGGCGCATTTGCGTGGTGCGGATAAAATCGTCGTTCTGGATTTCCAGCTTCTTCCAGAGATTGGAAAACCGCGGGGCGAGTTCGTCGCAGTGCTGTTGCTCGGGTACGCCACGCTTCTGCGCCGCCTGCTGGACCTTTTGCCCATGTTCATCCAAGCCCGTCAGGAAAAAGACTTCATCACCTTCATTGCGATGGTAGCGCGCCAGAACATCGGCAAGAATCGTCGTGTACGCGTGCCCGATGTGCGGGTTGTCATTCACGTAATAAATCGGAGTTGTCACATAAAATGTAGAGCGCATCTTCGTTGCTCATCCCTCGTTATTCGTATTTCGTGCCACCGGACACTCCGGGAGTGTCCCCCGCCGCTTGCCACCGCCCCTGCCGCGGGCAATTCGAATTCGACCGACGTCGGTCGAATTCGCCTCTCGCCCGGGCAGTCCAAATTCGGTCGACATCGACTGAATTCGCCGTCCGGCTGACCACGGCGACACCCGGCGCTTCGCGCGTCTTTACTCAATAATCAAAATCCGTAAATTATCCAAGAGCTTATCCTGCTGCGCCCGCGAGAGTTTACCGACATGTTTCTTGAACCGACGGTTATCGATCGCTCGGATCTGATCGACCAGGATATCGGATTCGGCCGAAAGCCCGGACCCTCCGCCAGTGACGTGGACCCTTAAAACATGCGCGTCTTTAATGACTTTGGTCGTGATCGGACAAATGATCGTGCTGGGGTGAATGCCGTTAAGAAGGTCGGTTTGGACAACAACAACAGGTCTGACTTTACCGGGCTCTGTTCCCATACGGGGATTGAGGTCAGCCAGATAGATATTGAACTTCTCGATCTTCATACGCCGAAATCGTCATCCAGCTTTTCCATCTCCCGGAGCACTTCCAGCGAGACCGCCCGGGCCGCACGAGATTCTTTCTCCAACTGGTTACGCAGCAACCGGCGCTTGTTGACTTTATTATAAAACGCCAGCGCCTGATTGATATAGGCGTTGCGGGAAACATGGATCTTCTCGATCAATTTCTCCGCCTCGCTGAACACCTCATCTTTAAGCTTTAACGACAGGACTTTCATGATAGCCTCCTTTGGTATACACCAATAGTATATACCACTTCCCTCCCCTGTCAATACTTCGCATGGTCCTGGCCGGGCTGCCCCGGGCAATTCGTCCCAACAATGCGTCGGGACGAATTCATCAGAAATCTGATGAATTCAAATTCAACCGACATCGGTTAAATTCCAATTCAGGCGGCGCCGCCTGAATTCGCCGTCCGGCTGACCACGGCAACACCCGGTGTTACCGCTGGTTAAGCATCAGCCCTTGGGCAGCTGTTCTTGCGCAAACTCCCAAAATCGTTCGCAGTCCTTCAGAATCTTCTCAGCCTCAGTTTTATAGACCAGCCGCTCCTCGTATTCCGCCATGTTCTTCATGCGCAAGATCCTCAAGATCCGGTTCGCGTTTGTATTAATCTCTTCGTCATGGCGGATGGTCTTGAACAACCCCGCCGCGTCATTGTGGTCTTCGCCCGAATGACGCTTGCCCAGGAAATAAACGCACATCGCGTCGCAGGCGGCGATGCAGCAATGAATGGCGTTGATGGCCGCGGCGTTCCATTCCTGGCTCGCGAAGGAATTGCGCGCCGCGTGAAAACACTCTTCCGCCTTTTTCAAAAAATTGACGTAATGGGCCTTACCCACATCCCTTGTTTTGAATTTGGACGTCATGACACGGCCTTGCCGTTGGGATAGATCTGTATCCCCTGTTCAATTTGGGCGATAATGCCCAGATCCCGCTTTTGCTTGTATTGCTGTTCCGTGAGAATATAAGGGGAAAGCCTGTTTCCAAAAACCTCCAGGCATTCATTCGAAAGCTTTTCAATAGCCGCCTCAAGTTTCTGTTGATCGTGCGTATCATTGACCAGCATAAATACGTCAATATCGCTCTGGGGTTCCTCTGAAGCCTTCGCCACTGAACCGAACAAAACGATCCTCTTGACCAACCCTCGCGGCAAGTGTTTTAAGAGGACCCGCTTTAATTCCTCCAGGGGGACCGGGGACTTTTTCAAACTATCGACCAACTGACGCAAGGCCTTATAAGCAAAGCTGCGACGGTTAACTTTCCAAAGGTGTGCTTTGCCGACCGTCAGATAATGGACAAGGTTCGCCTGGGCCAGTTCCTGCATGGTGCGGTTGACGCTCATGTGGGAGATCTTCAAGACGGCGGCGATCTCGCGCTCGCTCATGGAGGCCTGGTGATCGAGCAAAAATTTGACGATCTTCAGCTTCAAGTCTGATCTTAAAACACTCAGAAAAGATTCATGAAAACGCATAAAGCTCCCGCCATTTTCGCCCTTGGAATATTAAAGGGCGGCCTTTGTAACAATTCTGTTACAAGTGTAACATAGCATGGCCATATGTCAATTCATTTCCTGCTAAGGAAAAAATGGGGGTTAGGCAAAGGAAATTCATCAGTTGCAGATAAATTCGGCAGTTAACTGCCGAATTCAAGATCGGCTGACTCCGGCTTTTTCGAAAATGGTCTTGACGATCTTGCCTTCGCCGACATCGACGGTGACCAGGCGCTTGAGAATGTTGACATCGATCACTTTGCCCTTGCCTTCTTCGGTACTGACCTTCTCGCCGACCGATGGCAGGTCTTTGGAAAATTCCTTATACACCTGAAATTCGTAAGCCATGCAACATTTGATGCGTCCGCACACCCCCGAGATACGCGAGGGGTTTAAAGGCAGCCCCTGTTCCTTGGCCATCTTGATGGAAAGCGTGTGGAACCCCTTCATATAGGAAGAACAGCATAATTCCCGCCCGCAGATACCGTAGCCGCCGACGATCTTCGCCTTGTCGCGCACGCCGATCTGCTTGAGCTCGATGCGCACGCGGAAGACCTTCGCCAGGTCTTTGACCAGATTGCGGAAATCAACGCGCCCGTCGGCCAGAAAGAAAAAGATGATCTTGCTGGCATCAAAAGTATACTCGGCCTTGACGATATTCATATGAAGTTTGCGGTCACTGATCTTGCTCACGCAGTTATCGATGGCGTCCTGCACCTTCGTGCGGTTGTTGGCAATTTGCTTCAAATCGCCTTCGGTCGCTTTACGTAAGATACGCCCTTGGGATTTATGCTCCGTTTTCGCCGGACATACGGCGCTGACCTGCGAGACAACGAGACCAAATTCCGACCCGCGGTCGACTTCCACGATCACGTAATCCCCGCGATCACAAGCAACACCATTAAGGTCATAATAATCCGCGTCGCGGTATTCTCCCAACTGGACTTGCATTATTTGGCCCATAACATTTCTCCTATGATCGACAGCGGTATCTTCACGTTAAAATTTTCGACGAGCAACCGGCACGCGTTGACCGTTTCACGGTGTATGCCGGTCAGTTCCTCGAAAGAAAACCGCCGTTGAAAGTTCTGTAGTTCCCGGATCCGTCCGGCGTGCACCAGCCGGGCGTCCTGTACTCCCGCCTGAATGAGCAGGCAATCCCTGGCCCAGCTTAAGAGGACATCCAGGAATTCTCTTGTTTTCGCCTTGTCAGCTCCAATTGTTTTAATGAGCGCCTCGCGCTCGCGCCCCAAAATATAACGATCGATGATCTCATCCTTGGCCGCGCAAAGGCCATTTTCTTTAAGCCGGCGCGCCTTGCCCAGACACCCCTCGGCAAAATAGGCCAGAAAATGAGCTTGATCTTTGTCCTCATCATAATACTGGACCAAACGGGCCGCAAGCGCTCTTTGGGACGCCGGAGCAAATGGCATAACGTGACAACGGGACTTGACCGTTTCCAAAACCCGTTCCGGGACAGCGGTCGTCAGAATAAGCAAACTGTTCGCCGAAGGCTCTTCCAGGGTCTTCAACAACGCGTTGGCCCCTTCGGTGGTGAGATCCTCGATGCTGCGAACGATAAAGATCTTTTTTGCCGCCATAAAAGGACGCAGCCTGATCTGGCCCAGGAGTTCACGGACCGCGTCGATTTTGATCGACTCGCCGGGCGCCACTTGAAGGATGTGGACATCCGGGTGGTTGCCCGAATTGATCTTCAGGCACGACGGGCAACGGTCGCAAAAATACATCCCGCCGCTCTCTTTTGTGTTCTCGCAGTTTAAAAACCTGGCAACGGCAAGCGCGGTGGCGGCCTTGCCGATATGCGCGGGGCCCACAAAAAGATACGCGTGCGCCAGAAGCCCTTTTTCCTCAAGGACGGCGAAACGTTTTAAAACATTTTCGTTTATCTCAATCGCGCTTGTAATCATATTCAATCCAAGTTAAATCGACAAACATTCCGACCCCGAGGAATCTGAAAGATTCCCGGATTTTTAGGTACCCGAAATTTTCCTGAATTTCGGGTACGAATAGTGAGGCAAACGAAAAAATTCAAATGGAATCACCCAACAAAGTATCCACATATTTCTTCACAACCCGATAAATCTCTTCTTTATCCCCGTCGACTTTGATCAATTTAATGCGCCCGGGTTCCTGCCGGGCCAGTGTCCGATATCCCGCGCGCACGCGGTTATGGTACAGAACACTGCGGCGCTCGATACGGTCTTTGGGACGGCTGATCCGCCCCAAGCCTTTCTTCGCGTCGATGTCAAAAAAAAGCGTCAGATCAGGGGTGACACCGCCGGTCGCGAACCGGCCAAGCTTTTTGATCCATCCGATGTCGACACCATTGCCGTAGCCTTGATAAGCAAGCGTGGAATCCAGAAAACGGTCGCAAAGAACAATCTTTCCTTTACGTAACGCAGGAACAATCTTTTCGCGTACCAGTTGCGCCCGCGCCGCCATGTACAAAAGCGTCTCGCATTCGTCGCTCATGCCCGCGCTGCCGACGTCCAAAAGGATGCGGCGGATCTGCTCGCTGGCCCTGGTCGCGCCCGGCTCACGCAGGAACAGGACTTTCCGTTTTTTTCTTTTCAAATAGCGGCAAACCAGCTCGATCTGGGTGCTTTTCCCCGATCCTTCGGAACCTTCAAAGGTAATAAATTCTCCCTTCATACCCGCCTCCGGCGAGGCTCGCCAAAGGCGGCCCACCGCCATACCTGCCCGTCTTTGGTGTCTTCGACCACGATGCCTTCCTTTTGAAGCTGTTTCCGGAGTTCATCCGAACGCTTGAAATTTTTCTGCTTCCTGGCATACTTGCGTTCTTGAAGAAGCTGCTCCTGTTCGGTGGTTAAATCAGCGTCTTTTTCCTTGAGAAACAACCCTAAAATGTTACGGGATAAATTTTCAATGGTATCGACCGCCCGGAAAATAATTTCCAGATAATTGCCGTCTTTGGGCGCGGTATCGATAAATTTATTGGTATCATTAATAAAATTAAACAAACACCCCAACGCCATCGGTGTATTAAAATCGTCGTCCATCGCTTCGACGAATTCATTGCGGTGTTTGGTGATGAATTCGGCCTCGATGGGATCGACCGGCTTTTTGCCTTTGAGCATCTGATACGCTTTCCAGAACAGGACATCGAACCGGTCCAGCGCCTTTTGCATTTCCCGCATTTTCCCCTCGGTAAAATCAATGGGGCTGGCGTAATGCGAGGAAAGAAAGAACATCTTCAGCTGGTCAACGCTGTATTTTTTCAGCGCGTCCTGAATGGTGATGAAATTCCCCAGCGACTTGGCCATTTTCTGTCCCTGGATGGTCAAAAGCCCGTGATGAATCCAGTATTTGGCGAAAGGTTTGTTCGTCAGCGGCTCAGCCTGGGCGATCTCGTTCTCGTGATGGGGAAAGATCAGATCGCGCCCGCCGGCGTGAATGTCGAGGGTTTCGCATTGGAGATGTTTTAAACTCATGCAGGAACATTCGATGTGCCAGCCCGGCCTTCCGCGGCCCCACGGACTTTCCCAGAACGGCTCATCTTCTTTGGATTTTTTCCAAAGGGCGAAATCGAGCGGGTCCTTTTTCTTATCATCCTGCTCGATGCGTACCGCTTCCATCATTTTATCAACACTCTGGCCGGAGAGCTTTCCGTAATCCTTGAACTTGCGCACGTCGTAATAAACGTCGCCGTTGACCGCGTAAGCGAATCCTCTTTGGATCAACCCTTCGATGGCCTCGATCATCTCCGGGACATTTTCCGTGGCGCGCGGTTCCATGTCGGCGGGCGGAATGCCGAGGCTTTTTAAGTCCGCCTGATAGGCGGCGATATTTTCCGCGACGACATCCACGAACTTTTTCCCGGTTTCCCGGGCTTTATTGATGATTTTATCGTCGACGTCGGTGATGTTGCGGACAAACTTGACATCAAAGCCACGATACTTAAGATAGCGACGGATAACATCAAAGACATACAGGCTGCGGGCGTGCCCGATATGGCAGCGGTCATAGACCGTCACCCCGCAGGAGTACATGCGGATAATCTTGCCATCACACGGCCCGCCTGCCCGCCTCTCGGCGGAGCCGAGGGCCGGCGAGGCAGGCACAAGCTCTTCTTTTTTCCTGGTAAGAGAATTAACAATGCGAATCGTCATGAGGGATCAATGAAGAACAGATCTATTGCCCCGGGGGTTTATCTTCGAGCGTCTTGACTCGCCGGACCAGATCTTTCATATGCTGCATCACCGGATCTGAAGTATGGACATGGTCCATCATCAGATCCATCTTTTTACCTTCTTGTTTGGTGACATGGCCTGGGACACCGACCACCGTGGCGTTGGAGGGAACGTCCCGGATAATGACCGCGTTGGCGCCGACGTAACTGTTGTCACCGACGGTAATATTGCCCAAGACCTTGGCGCCGGCGCCGATGACCACATTATTGCCTATCGTTGGATGCCGTTTGCCGGTTTCCTTGCCCGTCCCTCCCAAAGTGACCCCCTGGAAGAGCGTGACGTTATCCCCGACAATGGCCGTTTCGCCGACGACGACACCCATGCCGTGGTCGATAAAAAGTCCCTTGCCGATCTGTGCGCCAGGATGGATCTCGATACCGGTAAAAAAACGCGTCAACTGGGACAATGCCCTAGGCAGAAGCGGTACCTTCATTTTCCAGAGGAAATGATTGATCCGATGAGCCACAACCGCGTGAAGGCCGGGATATAAAAGCACGATCTCCAGGACGCCGCGGGCGGCCGGGTCCCGTTCTTTGGTGGACTGGATCTCCGCCCTGAAAAAAACAAGGACGATCAGCGCCCAAGCGAAAAAAAACAAAACAAACGTAAAAAGAAACGTCATGCTTACTTCTCCTTAACCAATATTACCGCCGCGAAGGCCGCGACGCCTTCTCCCCGGCCGATGGCCCCCAAACCTTCGTTGGTGGTGGCCTTAATATTAACAAAGCTCCCGTCAATATGCAATGTTTTCGCGATTGTAGCCTTCATCCGCGGTTTATAGTCTTTAAGGTTCGGCTCCTCGGCCTGGATGACCACATCCACGTTGCCTATCTTGTAGCCTTCTTGAGAAATCAGGGCAAATACCTTATCCAGCAGCACGAGACTCGAAACCCCCTTGTACTTTTGGTCCGTATCAGGAAAATGTTCTCCGATATCACCCTTGCCCGCGGCCCCTAAAAGCGCGTCGCTGACGGCATGAAGCACCACATCGGCGTCCGAATGTCCGTCCAGCCCCTTGGAATGCGGGATCGCGACGCCACCCAGGACAAGTTCGCGCCCCTTCACGAAACGATGAATGTCGTAACCTATTCCTATTTTGTTATGCATGGCTATACGGGACATCCGCGCGGGCGTTCAAGAAGGCTTCGGCCAAAACCAGGTCTTCATTGGTCGTGATCTTG
>CAYIMR010000017.1:0-13740 GCA_964364455.1 uncultured Planctomycetales bacterium
CGATAATCACATGCCCGCCCAGCGTCGCGGCATTGGCCATCACGCAATTGTTGCCAATGATGCAATCATGAGCGACATGCGAATAAGCCATGATCAGATTATTGCTGCCGATGACGGTCTTGCCGCCGCCGTCGAGAGTTCCGGGATTGATGGTGACATATTCACGGATGACGTTATTTTCCCCGATGTTTAAAAAAACATTGTCATCGTAGGAAAACTTTTTGTCCTGGGGCGCGCTGCCGATGACCGCCCCGGTATAGATCTTGCAATTACGGCCGATCGTTGTCTGTCCGGTGACGACACAATGGCTGCCGATACGCACGTTATCCCCAAGGGTCACGCTGCCTTCAATGACCGAATACGGCCCCACACTTACTCCGGGGGAGATCTTGGCGTCCCGATGAATGACCGCTGTTTTATGAATATTGATATTTTCCATAGATATATATCCTACACCCGGCCGTGATTCAGGTCAAATAAGCGCTGAGAAAACTTAATCCAGGTACGAATCGTCCGTAAACGAAAAAACCATTTCCGCTTCCGCGGCAACCTCGTCGCCCACCTTGGCGATGGCCCGGACCTGGGCTGTTTTGGGCCTGTCCCGGATAACCTCTACTTCCATCACCAATTGATCGCCCGGAACAACGACCCGACGGAATCTGACCTTATCGACAGCTAAAAAGAAAGCCACTTTACCACGATGAGCCTCATTCGTCAAGATGACAACGCCGGCCGTCTGGGCCATGGCCTCGACCATCAATACCCCCGGCATCACCGGCCGTGTGGGGAAATGTCCCTGGAAGAAATTATCATTGATCGTGACGTTCTTGACCCCAACCCCGCGTTTCCCGCGTTCGATCTCGAGCACGCGGTCCACCAACAGAAATGGATACCGGTGCGGCAAGATACTCATGATCCCGTTGATATCGATCTCTGTTTTATTACCGAGATCAAGGCTCGTTACGGCGTTCCTCTTCTGATATTTTTCTTTTTGCGCGTAGATCTTCTTGAGCAATTGTATGTTCAACGTATGCCCGCTTTTAACCGCGAAAACATGGCCGCGGATGGGCATTCCCAAAAGATACAGATCGCCGATAAAGTCCAGCACCTTGTGCCGGACGAATTCATCCGGGAAACGGACGGCGTTCTTGATCACCCCTTGTTTCCCGACGACAAGCGTATTGTCGTAATTGGCCCCTTTCCCCAGTCCGTTTTTTTTCAATTCTTCCGCCTCGCTCTCCAGGCAAAATGTCCGCGCGGGGGCGATATTTTCTTCAAACAGTTGGGGCGTGATCGTCGCGTTGAAAAATTGCGATTTCAAAACCGGATTATCATAATCCAAAACATAGGAAATTTTGAACTCCTTGTCCGGCACCACATAAATGGAGCACCCGTTTAATTCAACGCCCGCCGGTTCCATGATCTCAAAGCATGGTGACGGAGCGTCTTGCTCAACAATGCCGGCTTTTTTGATAGCCTTGAGAAAATCCAGGGCGCTCCCATCGAGCCCGGGAAGCTCAAAGGCGTCGATCTCGACCGTCAGGTTGCTGACACCAAGTCCGCAAAGAACGCTCATCAAATGTTCGACCGTGTGGATCACCACCTCCCCTTTGCCGATGGACGTGCAGCGCGGGATGCTGGTGTCGATATGGATATTCGCCGGATCCACCTGGATGACGGGACGGCCGGGAAGGTCGGTGCGGATAAAACTGATCCCCGAATCCGCTGGCGCCGGCTTACAACACACGGTCGCTTTGCAGCCGGTATGTAACCCGGCACCAGCCAGAGTGAATTCACGCTTGATCGTCTTTTGTTGTTCAATCATTATTTTTTCAATTTCTTTTCGAGCTCTTCGACCCTCTTTTTGAGATCAAGGATCGTTTTGATATACGAAGGAACACGACGAAGGGCCGCGTGGAGTCTTTGTTCAGCCATGTACGGCTGGGCAGGATATCCCGCGATTGTTATATGGGGAGGGATGGATTTGGTGATACCCGTCCGGGCAGCCGTCCTGACCCCATCTCCTACGGTCAGATGGCCATGCACTCCCACCTGACCGGCTAAAATGACACCGTCGCCGATGACCGCGCTCCCGGAGATCCCCACTTGGGCGATGATGATACAATGTTTTCCTATGATGACATTATGCGCGATCTGGACCAGATTATCGATCTTGGTCCCCTTGCCGATAACCGTCTTGCCAAAACGCGCCCGGTCGATGGTAGCATTCGCCCCGATTTCTACGTCATCTTCGATAATAACTGTTCCTATCTGTGGGATTTTTTCGTGTTTCCCATCGGCCCAGACATAACCAAAACCATCCGGCCCGACAACCGTACCGCTGTGAATGATCACGCAGTCCCCTATGGTAATACGTTCCCGGATCGTAACGTTCGGATAGATCAGGCAATTTTTTCCCAAAACCGTACGATGCCCGACGTAGCAGCCGCTATAAATTGTAGTGTTATCGCCGACATAAGCCCGGCTTTCAATGATCGTATAGGGGCCGATGGCGACATTCTTCCCGATGACCGCGTCTTTGGCGATAATAGCGCTCGGGTGGATACCTTTAGGGGAAAAGGTATCTGTCTCGAACATCAAAGAAGCGAGACGGCTAAAAGCCAGGGAAGGATTCTCCGTGCGGATAATAGACTTGCCCGAGACCTTGGCATCGCGTGGGGTCAGGATCGCGGAAGCGTTCGTTGTCCTGGAAAGCGGAATATATTTAGGGTTGGCGATGAACGTCAAGTCGCCTTGTTGGGCTTCTTTGATTCCGCTAAGACCCGTTATGACCAGATTCTGATCGCCGACAACCTCACCCTTGACGATGGCCGCGATCTCGGCCAAGGTCTTACGCATTATCCCTTTCGCGGACGTATCATTTTTCTGGCTTTTTGGCATTCAGGTTTTTGAGGATATTTTCGGTCAGATCAAGGCCTTTATCAGCAAAAATAAGGACGCGGTCATTCAAGATGACGGAATAACCATTCTGCTCGGCGTAACCGCTGACGATCTTCTCGATCTCCAGGAGAATTTCGCGGATTTTTTCATTGCGCTCTTTGGTCAGGTCCGTCTTTTTCTGACGATCATATTCCAGGAGCTCGTTCTTCATTTTTTCAATCTCATCTTCAGTAGCTTTTTTCTGGTCCTCTTTGAGCAAAGCAAGTTTTCCCTGCGCCTCGCGGATCTTCTCGATCTTCGCCTTGCCTTCCTGCTCGTATGCCTTGTGTTCACCCTCGAGGACCTTATCGTATTCTTTCGTCTTGTAATATTCGTCGAACAGCCGGCTCAAATCAACATAGCCTATCTTGGTCTTGTCTTCGGCGAACGTCGGTGTTCTCCCGAACAAAAATACTGCCGCCGTTAAAATGATCAATAATTTCAAAACTTTCATTGAAACCTCCTTAGGAGATCAGCTCCTTTTTCACAACTTGTTCTTTGATTAAAAACCCCGGCTGACGCTAAAATAAAACTTGCCGGAGCGTTCGCCCTGTCCCGGTTCATCGTTGAGCGGATAACCATAATCCAGGTTGATCGGGCCGATGGGAGTTTTAACGCGCAATCCCCCCCCCATTCCTGATTTTAATTCCCCGGAGGCAAAATCTTCCGTTTTAGCCCACACGTTGCCAACGTCGAAAAACGCCGCCAATTTAATAAATTCGATCAAGGGGATCGTGTATTCGATGTTGCCCACAAAAAGGCTCTCCCCGCCGATCGGGTCTTCCGTATTTGAATCCAGCGGCCCAACGGTCCGTTCGTCATAACCACGGATGCTTCGAGCGCCACCGGCAAAGAAACGCTCAAAAATGGGGACCTTCTCGGAATCTCCGTAGGCGTCCACAAAGCCGACCCGCCCGCGAAACTCCAGGACGGATTTAAACTTTAGCGGGATGTGATAACTGCTCATAAGCTGCGTTCGATAAAAATCTTTGTCGCCACCCAAAAAGCCGCCCGCCACATCGACATCCGCGCGCAGCACCAATCCTTTCGTCGGGTTAAATGCGCTATCCGTGGAGTCCCAGATCAACGAACTACCTGCCGCGCTGACGGCATTGGTACCCTCTTCCGCCAGCAGATCGGCCGACACGTTGCTTTCAAGATCTTCAATGGTTACCGATTCCCGCCGGAAGGCAACGCGTCCCGAAAGATATTCAGAAAATTCTTTTCCCAAACGAATATTACCGCCAATGCGCTTTTCACTATACGCGTAACCGATATCTTCTGCGCGATCACGTTCGGTACGAAAGGCGTCAAAACCACCGGAAACGGGATAATCAAAGATCCAGGGCTCAGTAAAACTCAATAAAAGATTGTTACGGACGGACCCTGTTTCCGCGCGCAACTTCAGGTTCTGCCCGCCGCCGGTAAATGTCGGCCAGTTCGCAAAATCAAAATTCCTCTGCTCGACTTCGATGAATCCGATCACTTTATCGACTGTACTAAAACCCCCGCCAAAACTGAAACTTCCCGTCTTGGCCTCTTTGACCTGAACAACCAGGTCTTTGCGGTCGTTCTGGCCGGTATCCTCAATGTCAAAACCGACGTCCTCGAAATAGCCAAGATTATTCAGACGCTCTTTGCTGCGTTTTAATTTTTCGCCGTCAAACCGTTCGCCGGGGCTTATCCGCAATTCCCGCCGGATGACGATATCCCGCGTCCGGGCATTGCCCTGGATCTTGATTTTATCGACATAAGCGAGGCCGCCTTCGGCAATGTCGAGCTTGATGTCGACCAAGCCGGTGGCCTGGTCAAGAGATGTCGTGTCCTTGACGTCCGCGAAAATATATCCCCGGTCGAAATACAGCGCCCGGATGTGTGCGATATCAACGCTTAATTTTTCACGGCTAAAAACTTTGTCCTGTTTGATATTTTCCATGGCCGCGAGGATCTCGCTCTCGGCGAGTACGCTATTGCCACCCGTAACGATATGCCCGGCCATGTATTGTTTACCTTCATTGACCTGAATATTAATGTCGATCAACCCCTTCGGCAGATCCTTGATGGTGTAGTCAACGGTCGCGTCAATAAAACCGTTTTGCTCATAAAACGATAAGATCCGCTCCACATCCTCATCAAGAGTTTCCTGGCTTAAATATCCCGAAGTAAAAAGCGTTTTAGCGCGGGTCTTGACGATCTTGATGATCCGCTTGTCCTTATAGTTGTCGTTACCGAGAACATTGATCCGGTGGATCCTGACCCTATGCCCCTCACGGATGATGAAATGCACGCTGACCTTGTGCGTTACTTCGTCTTCTGTGGTCTCGGTTTGCACTTCAATCAGGGTCAACCCCTTTTTGGCGTAAAGGTCCCCGATCATGTTCTCGTCGTCCTTGAGGGACTTATTGTCGAGGAATTTCCCTTCCTGCGTTTTTAACTTGCGCAGGATGACTTTGGGGGCGAAATACTGGAGTTTCGAGAACGTGATCTTGTCAATGACCGGTTTTTCCTCGATAAGAAAGATCACTTTCAATCCGCCCTCATATTCCTGCCGGTCCACGCGGACATCCGAAAAATATCCGGTATTGTAGAGCCGCTTTAGATCGTCGCTGATAACCGACTGGATATATTCCTGCCCTGCGCGTGTTTTGATCCTGGCGAGAACGGCGCTAATGCTGATAGTTTTGTTGCCTTTGACCTCAATGGCCTTGATAACGGAGGTCGGGATGGCAGAAGCATCTACCACCCGGGTATCAGGCAAGGGTGTATCGGCAGATTGAGCCTGAAGGCTGGGGACATGAACAAATACGGCTAACAGGACAATGGGAAAAATATATCTTAGTCGCACGATAAAATATCCTAAGTTCAAAGAAGAAATGTCTAAAGGTATTTGATTATAAAGTTATTCCCGCGCCGTGTCAATCCGCATACGCAAGATTTTCGAAACGCATATACTCTTTGATGAAGGCGAGCTTCACCGTGCCCACGGGACCGTTGCGTTGTTTGGCGATCATCACATCGGCAACGCCCTTATTCTCTTCGGTGGGGTTATAATATTCCTCGCGCATCAACAGGACCACCAGGTCAGCATCCTGTTCGATGGCGCCGGATTCGCGCAGGTCAGAAAGCTGTGGCTTATGATCCTGACGGGATTCGACGGCACGCGAAAGCTGGCTAAGCGCAATGACAGGGACGCTCAATTCCCGGGCCAAGGCTTTAAGTGAACGGGAAATTTCGGAAATTTCCTGCTGGCGGCTCTCGGATTGGACGGTGCTACGCATCAGCTGCAAATAATCGAGGATGATCAGTTCGATGCCCTGGTTGGCTTTGAGCCGCCTGGCCTTGGCCCGAAGTTCCAACACCGAGATCGCCGGAGTATCATCGATAAATATCTTCGATTCAGACAACCGGCCGGCCGCGGCCGTCAATTTGGGCCAATCGGCCGGAGCGAGAAACCCGCTCCTGACTTTGTGGGCATCGACCCTCGCCTGGGAACACAGCATCCTCTGCACAAGTTGCTCTTTCGACATTTCCAAACTAAAAATCGCGACACCCTGCTTTTGTTCTATCCCCACGTATTCCGCCATCGAAATGGCCAAAGCGCTTTTACCCATCGACGGGCGTCCAGCGATGATGATCAAGTCGGAATTCTGCAGTCCCGAAGTCATGTGATCAATTTTTTCAAACCCGGTGGGAATCCCCGTGACATGCTGTTTGCGCTGGTAAAGAAAATCCAGCTTTTCAATACTTTGCCTGACAAGATCTTTGATATGGACGGATTGCGTCCTTTGTTTAAGGTCGGCGACTTCGAAGATGAGCCTCTCGGCGTTATCGACTACCTCATCGACATTGCCGGTCGACTCGTAACTTTCGGCGATGATGTTGGTGGCGTTCCTGATGAGCCGGCGTAAAACGCCTTTTTCCTTGACGATGTTGGCGTAATGTTCGACATTGGCCGCGCTGGGAACCAGGTCGATCAAAAAAGAAAGATAGGAAACGCCGCCTATCTGTTCGAGAGTGCCATCGCTTTTGAGCTTATCGGAAAGCGTGATGAGATCAACATTCTTACGTTGGTTATAAAGTTCCAGGACCGCTCTGAATATCTGCCGGTGAGCTTGCTCATAGAACCACGTTTCGTCCAGGATCTCGATGGCCGCGCCGATGGCTTCTTCATCGATCAATAGAGAACCCAGAACGGATTTCTCAGCGTCGATGTTCTGAGGGGGGACCCTTATTTCTTGGTGACCCATAAGCGTATTTTCGCCGTCACTTCAGGATGGAGTTTGATGCCGACTTCAAAAATACCTAACTCTTCAATGGGTTTTTCAATAATGAGCTGCCGTTTTTCGATGCTGAACCCTTCAGTCTCCAGGGCCTTGACGATATCAGGTTCCGACACGGCGCCATAAAGCTTTTCCAAGTCATTGACTTCCACGCTGACCGTGCAAGAAAGCTTGTTGAGCTTCTCAGCCAACTGTTCGGCCTCGGCTTTCTGGCGCGCATGTTCTACTTTGCGCTTTTTCTCGAGTTGCTCGATCCTTTTGAGGTTTCCCGGTGTGGCGACAGCGGCCAGTTTTCGGGGGATCAAAAAGTTCCGGGCATATCCCTCTTTAACCTTAACCACATCGCCTGTTTTCCCCAATTGGGGAATGTCCTGCGACAAGATAACTTCCATGATGGACCATCCTTAACGTCTTTAGTAACGATTTTCCCGGTTCCTTACCCTGCCTGTCGTCAAAAGCGCCAAAAATCTCGCTTTTTTGATAGCGCTGGCCAGTTTGCGCTGATCTTTCGCCGAAATGCCCGTTATGCGCCGGGGAACGATCTTCCCGCGGTCATTCAGGTATTTCTGGATCAGCCCGAAGTTTTTATAATCAAGAACCGCGTCGGCGGGAAGATGATACCGCACCAGCGGCGCCCTGAATTTTCTTTTGCCACCATCTTTTGATTCTCGATCTCGATCCCGATCTCGATCTCGTTCGCGTGGAATAGCCAACTTTTACCTCCGTTTTGATAAATTAATTTTATTCATCCCAGGCAATATCTTCCGGCTTGATGGCCTCGTTGGATTGTTGTTGCTGCTGTTGCTGCTGCTGTTGCTGCGTTGCTTCAGCGGTCTGCATGTCCACCGCCTTTTCAACCTCTTTCTCCTTAGGCCCGTAATTTCCCAAGAATTGAACACGCTCGGCGCGCACGTCAATGGCGCTTCGCTTTTGCCCATCATTCGTTTCCCAAAATCTGGACTGCAGGACCCCTTCCACGAAAACAGGGCGGCCCTTTTGCAAATACTGACAGCAAGCCTCGGCCTGTTTGTCCCACACCGTTACCGTCAGAAAACAAACCTCTTCCTTTAATTCACCGCTACTGTCCTTAAACCTTCTGTTGACCGCCAAACCTAAATTGGCCACCGCCGTTCCGTTGGGGGTGTACCGCAATTCCGGGTCTCGTGTCAGATTCCCGATCAAAAAAACTTTGTTCAAATTCGCCATTCCCGCCTCCCGCCTTTTATAATTTTATGGCGAGGCTCGCCAATTTTACGAAATTAGCGGCCTTCGCTTATTAGTCGACTTTCGTGACGGCAAAACGCAAAATCCGCTCATTGAGCCTCAAATCGGACCGGATCGGGCCGATAACCGCGCCCTCTCCTTCAAAATTGATCAGATAATACGTCCCTTCAGCGCACTTTTTTATAACGAAAGAGAACTTCTGCTTCTCAAGCCAGGTTTGGCTGTTGATAATTTTCCCGCCGGCCTTGGTGATAATTTCAGTTGCCTCACGCCGGACAGTCTCTTTTTCCTCATTGGCGAGTTTCGCGTCCACGATGATCATCAATTCATATTTTCTTAATGTTTCCGTTTTCATGCTTGTTTACGACCTCCCGTTAAATTGATCCATTGCCTTGTGAATACCTTCCGCAAACCAGACGCCGCAGCAATCGGCTGCCCGATGGATGAATTCATCCAGTTGTTTTTCTTCCCCGGCCGTCCATTTTCCCAAAACATAATCGACGGATTCCCGCCCTTTTGCCGGTGAACCGATTCCCAAACGCACGCGGGCAAACGCCTGTGTCCCCAAATGCTCAATGACCGAGGTTAATCCGTTATGCCCACCGTCGCTGCCTTTACTGCGAATACGGATCTCCCCGAAATCGAGATGAAAATCATCACAGACGATCAAAATATCGGCTTGATCCAAACCATTGTTCAGGACAGCCTGCTTAACGGCCGCGCCGCTGTTGTTCATGTACGTCGAAGGCAAAAGACAGCACAGATCATTGCCCGCTACCTTGCCTTCCGCCGTTAAACCGTTTGTAAAAGAACTCTTACGAAAACGCAGATTATTCTTTTGTGCCAAATGCTCAACGACAAGGAACCCCAAATTATGCCGCGTGTATTCATAATCCCTGCCGGGATTCCCCAACCCAACAATGAGCCGTGCTTGAGACAATATTCAGCTCTTTCCTTGCTTTTGTTATTTTTCCTTGGCCTTTGGTTCCGCTTTTTCTTCCTTTTTGCCTTCACCTTCTTTAGCTTCGCCCGCTTCCGGCTTCTTCTCCTTGAGAACTTCAGGCTCTGTCGGGCCTCCTTCCGCCGGAGCCATCGCCTCTTCCTTCATCGGAGGAATAACGGAAACCAGAATGGTATCGGGATCCTGCTTGGTCCTGACCCCTTCCGGCAGTGTGATATCCTTGACATGAATGGCGTCGCCGATCTCGAGATGGCCGACTTCAACAACAATTTTTTGCGGGATCTTTGTCGGCAAACAGATGACCAGCAATTCCCAGAGAATGTGTTCAAGCGAACCACCGTCGCGTTTGACGCCGACCGGGTCACCTTTGGTCTCGACAGGAACTTTGACCTCGAGTTCTTTGGTCAGGGAAATACGGTTAAAGTCGATGTGCACCAATTTGTCCGAAACCGGGTCATGCTGCTCTTCCTTGACGATGACGGAATAATCCCTCAATTTATTTTCGCCGTCCATCACATTCAAACGAAAAATCACGCTCTGACCGTGATGATGACGCATGATGCGTTCATAATTGCTGCGGTCTACCTTGATATTGGTGGGCTTGCTTTCCCCGCCGTAAACGATGGCCGGGACGGCATTTTCCCGTCTTATTGCTTTGATTTTACGACTTCCTACTTGAATACGCACTTGAGCATCTAATTTTATTTCTTCCATTTTAACCAACCACCTTCTTTTTTATTGTCTTGTTTCGTCAAATAAGCAACTGATGGATTCTTCATCGTGAATTCGATGGATAGCCTCCCCGAGCAAATGCGCTATCGTCACCACCTTGATTTTGGAGATCTTCTTCGGCTTGCCTAACGGAATGCTGTCCGTAATGACCACTTCTTTTAACGCCTTGCAATCCGCGATGCGCTCGATCGCCGGGCCGGAAAGAATACCGTGGCTCACCGCCGCGTAAACATCCTTGACGCCTTCCTTGGTCAGCGCCCCAACAGCTTCCACTATGGAACCGCCCGTGGCGATGATATCATCGACTAAAATCGCGTTTTTCCCTTTAACGTTTCCCAAAATGTGCATCACTTCCGTTTTATCCGGACTGCTGCGGCGCTTGTCCACGATCGCAAGACCCGCATCCAAACGTTTGGCGTACGCGCGCGCCATTTTGATGCCACCGACATCCGGCGAAACAACGACCAGATTCGTCAGCTTTTTCGTCTTAAAATAATCGCACAAAGCGTTGATGGCATACAAATGATCCACAGGGATATCAAAAAATCCCTGGATCTGATTGGCATGCAGGTCCATCGTCAGAACGCGATTGGCCCCCGCGGCCACGATCAAATTGGCGACCAGCTTGGCCGTGATAGGCACCCGCGGCTGATCCTTGCGGTCCTGGCGCGCGTAACCATAATACGGCAAAACGGCCGTGATCCGATCGGCCGAGGCGCGCCTGGCCGCGTCGATCAAAACCAAAAGCTCCATCAAATTTTCATTGGGCGGCGGACACGTCGGCTGTATGATAAAAACGTCTTTACCGCGGATATTTTCCTTGATCTCAACTCTGGTCTCACCTTCGCTAAAACGTGCGACCAGAACATTCGCCAGAGAAACGTTCAGATGTTCGCATATTGCCTTCGCCAATTCCGGATTCGCGTTTCCTGAAAAAATCGCCAGACCGTTCATCCCCGTTCTCTCCTTGCCTTGATCCGCGCCGGCACACCAACGGCTATACCGCCGTCCGGCACAACTTTCCCTTTAGTAACAACACTGCCCGCGCCGACCACAGCTTTGTTCCCGATCTTCACCGGCGCGATCAAAATGGAATCCGACCCGATAAAAGCACCGTTGCCGATCTTTGTTTGATTCTTGCGCACACCGTCAAAATTCGCAGTGATCGTGCCGGCGCCGATATTAACATTCGATCCGACCAGCGCGTCGCCTAAAAAACTAAAATGCTTCATGAGCGTTTTGTTGCCGATCTTCGTACGGGAAACTTCCGTGAAATTCCCGATCTCAACACCATTACCTAACCGGACACCCGGGCGCAACCGCGCGAATGGCCCGATCACGCACCGGTCACCGATACGGACATCTTTTTCGATAATCGTAAAAGGGCGAATACAAGTATCTTTCCCGATCTTGACATCGGCATCGATATACGTCGTCGCCGGATCCACGATCGTGACGCCGTCGCGCATAAAATTCTTCAAGATCTTCTCGCGAATAACGCGTTCGGCGACGGCCAGATCTTCTTTCGTATTGACACCTAATCCTTCCACCGGGTCCTCCGTCGTCACTGTTTCAATTCTCGATCCATCCTGATAGAATAAATCAATAATGTCGGTCAAATAAAATTCTTTTTTCTTTTCGTTGAGCCGGATGCGTTTTAACGCGCCGAACAACGCGCGGCTCTGCACGCAATAAACGCCAACGTTAATCTCCGCGATATTCCGTTCATGGTCGAGCGCATCCTTATCCTCCCGTATCGCTACAACCTTACCGCGTTCATCCCGGATAATGCGTCCGTAGCCTTGCGGATCGCCCACAGCGGCGGTCAAAAAGGTGCATACCGCCTTTGAATTTTTGTGTTTGCCAACAAGCTCTTTGATGACCATCTTGTTCAACAGCGGCGTATCGCCGCACAGGATGAGAACATCGCCACGATAATTCTTCAGATGCCCGGCCACGCGTCGGACCGCGTCCGCCGTCCCGGATAATTTCGGCTGCCGGACTATAATCGGCCCAGATCCTAATTGTTTCTTAACGGCATCGCCCTTATACCCAACAACGACATATGTTTTCAAAGAGCCGGCCGCTTTGGCGGCATCAAGGACATATTCGACAATCGGCTTACCACAAGCTTCGTGCAACACCTTAGGGACATCAGATTTCATCCGTGCCCCCTTCCCCGCCGCCAGAATAACTGTCCTAAGATTGCCCATCACATCGTTACCCTTCGACGCGTTCATAATTTATAGTGAGCAACCCCTATCGTTTCGCTTCGCAAAGCGAAGCAAAACGATGCATTGGGGGCGTCGAACCACTGCCCAGCCAGGACTCGAACCTGGAAAAGCAGATCCAAATTCTGCTGTGTTACCGATTACACCACCGGGCAAATTACCTGATCAACACAAGGCCACGCGCAACCGCCTCATTTTTGCAATGACAGCGCGGACAGATATTTTTGACCTTCCGTTTCTAATACGTCCTTACCACAAACGTCCGGCTAAAGTGCTTGGCCAAAATCGCCCGAACCGCTTCGGCTTGCCGTTTGGTCCCGGTGATCGCGAATACGCAAGGGCCGCTGCCTGATACCATAACCCCTTTTGTATCCAACGACTTTAGCCGCTGTTCAAGCTTCTCTAATTGCGGAGAAAGGAGCAGGACAACTCGTTCCAGATCATTCACCAGGCCTCGTCCTATCTGCGCAACATCAGAGCGCCGTAAATGATGGATGAAAATACTAGCATTATCATTTCTCTTTGTCAACATTTTCCTAGGGGCCTCCGGGGCCGGCGCCAACCCCAGCCCTCCGTAAACCTCTCCGGAGTAAATTTTGACGCAAGGAACGACCAGGACATGCCATAACTTCGTCTTGATGTCGAGTTTTTGGATAAAATCGCCGCGCTCTGTCCCCAAAGCCCACGGACAATCATAAAGAAAAAAAGCCACATCACTGCCCAGCCGGCGGGCGTATGATAGTAATTGAGGTCGGCTCAACCGAAGTTCCCAAAGCTCGTTGAGCCCTTTGAGCACCGTGGCCGCGTTGCCCGAACCGCCCCCAAGGCCCGCCGCCACCGGGATATTCTTCTTTATATAAATATCCACACCTTCTTTGATCCGAAAATCGTCGCGCAGCAATTTTGCCGCTTGATAGACAAGGTTTTTAGGGCCACCTGGCACCTGAGGATGGGCGCAATCGATGCGAATGCCCCCCGATGGATTGAGCTTCAGGAGGATCTCATCGCTAAGATCGATACGCTCAAAAACCGTAGAAATATTGTGGAAACCGTCGGGTCTTTTGTTGAGGACTTTAAGAAAAAGATTCAGTTTGGCAGGTGATGATAAACGGATACGACGCATGAAGGAAGGTCTCGATCCCTGATCAAAATTATTTGAGCCCTCTGGGAATTTTTCTCATCAGTGGGCTCATCCTGAGCGAAGCCCCGAGGCGACGCCGAGGGGCGGAGTCGAAGGATCTCTTGTGCGAGACCCTTCGATTCGCCCTACGGGCTCTCTCAGGGTGACCCCCGAGAAGAAAAACTCCCCGCGAGGGGTCAATTATTTACTCACCCGTTTATTCCCGGCGGATTCTATCTTTTGCAGGACACT
>CAYIMR010000018.1:0-12664 GCA_964364455.1 uncultured Planctomycetales bacterium
GCCGCGCGAAACTTGATCCCTTAGTGTATGAAGGGATGATGGCTGGCGGTGTCGCGGCCGGGGGCCAGCTAACCACTACGACCGAAGTCGAGAATTATCCCGGATTTCCTGAAGGAGTGAGCGGTCCGGAGTTGATGGCCAGGATGCGCGAGCAATCCATCAAGTGCGGCGCGCGGATTCTGACGGAGACGGTGGATCGTGTCGATTTGGGTAGGGGCGGTTCGCGAACCGGCCCTACATTCAAGGTTTTCGTCGGCACAAAATCCATTGAGACAAAATCGATCATCATCGCCACCGGCGCGACCGCCAAACGCATGGCGATCCCCGGAGAAGAGAATCTCTGGCAAAAAGGGATCTCGGCCTGCGCGGTCTGCGACGGGGCGCTGCCCATTTTCCGCAATAAAGTTCTGGTCGTCATCGGCGGCGGCGACACCGCGGCTGAAGAAGCTCTGTTCCTGACGAAGTATGCCAGTAAAGTGATCATTCTGGTGCGCCGCGACGCGTTGCGCGCGTCAAAGGCGATGCAGGAACGCGTTCTCGGCGACAAAAAGATCGAGGTCCAGTGGAACACCAACGCCCTGGCGGCCGTCGGAGATAAAAAACTCGATGCCGTTAAGGTGAAGAACAACAAGACCAGCAAGGAATCTACCATCGAGGCCGGCGGATTGTTCTACGCGATCGGCCACCTTCCTAACACGGCCTTTTTGAACGGCCAACTCGCGCTTGATAATGTTGGGTACATCAAGACCACTCCCGGAACCACCAAAACCAGCGTTGAAGGTGTCTTTGCCTGCGGCGACGTGCAGGACAAGGTCTACCGCCAGGCAGTCACCGCGGCCGGCTCCGGCTGTATGGCCGCGCTCGAAGCAGAGCGATATCTCTCCGAGCACAGCGTTTAACGCCACAAAACACTTGTCAGGGCGGTTGTAAAATGGTATCCTTTATATGGTCATTAAAATGACCAGTTGGAATTGTAGACATAGAATCTGGAAAGGAGGCGGTGACCGATGACGACGTTAACAGCGACAACCGCGAAAGAGCAATTTTTAGGGTTATTGCGCAAGACCCATGATTTCGGCGCGAAATATACCATCACCCATAATGGCCAGCCGTTCGCTGTTTTGATGAGCACGGAAGAATACGAAGGCCTTTTAGAGACCCTGGAGATATTGGAGAGCAAAAATATTACTCGGGAGCTGTTAAAATCAATCCAAGAGGCCGATGAGGGCAAGACGGTTCCCTTCGAAAAGGTCGCGGGACGTAAACAGGGGAAATGAGACTTTCCGCTTACACGATTGAATGGAGCAATCCCGCCGCGAAACAGTTCCAGAAAATCAGGGATAAAAAACTCGCCCAGCGGATCCTTGAGGTCATTGAACAGGAAATCGCGCATAATCCTTTGGTCGGGAAGCCATTAACTGAACCGTTTAAAGGGGTGCGCAGTTATCGCGTCGGCCGCTTGAGGATCCTGTACAAGCCCGACACAGAGAAATTAACGAGCGTGATATTGCGGATTGACCATCGCAAAAGCGCTTATCGACTGCAGTAATGAAATCGCCCCGATAAAACACATTTCCCCGCTCAATGCGGCGCGATTTTTCTCCCGACATAGAATATAGCTTGCTCACCGTCTTATCTCTTTTTATATCAATAAGTTATAGTCTATAGGCGAGGCGGCTCATGCCCTTGACAGAAGGGGAAAGTGTGTTATCCTTTTCTATATATTGATTGAGAAAGCGTTTGCTTAATGAGTCCCAGGCTTACGGAGTCCGCCAAAGGCGGACGAACGTAAGTCTGTTGGACGAATTAATCCCGTAACCTGAGCCTGCCGAGGGCAGGCGAAGATTACGGGATAACCAGATTGATTCCTACAAGGAGAGTCCATGATCACCTATTTTGAAAAAAGACACAAATCATTATCTTATCGCATTTTATCCGCCTTCATCACCTTCACGTTTATCTTCAGCCTTGTCTTGCCGCCGGGCTATGCCCAGTTGTTACCGCAAACCGTTTTAAACCTCCCGGTGCCGGGGGCGATGGTGCCTTTGACGAACGGCTTTACGCCGACGTTGATGACCGGTGTCACCATCCATCCCGACAATCCTTTGCGTTTCGATTTTATCATGGACCGCGGCCAAAGCGATCTCTCCAGCGATCCGTTGAAAGAAGAATACAGGAAGATGATCAAGTATTTCATGGCCTCCTTAACGGTGCCGGAGGATGAACTGTGGGTCAACCTATCCCCTTATGAAAAAGACCGGATGGTGCCGCAAGGGCTTGGCGATACGGAAATGGGCCGGGACATGCTCGCCCAGGATTATCTTTTGAAACAACTGACGGCCTCGTTGATGTATCCGGAGAAGGAATTGGGCAAGGAATTTTGGAACAAGGTGTACAAAGAAGCGAAAGAAAAATTCGGCACGACCGAAATCCCGGTCAATACCTTTAATAAGGTCTGGATTGTGCCGAAAGAGGCCCTTGTGTATGAGCAGGGAACGAGTGCGTTTGTGATCAAGAGCAGGTTGGCGGTGATGTTGGAGGAAGATTACGAGGCGATGCAACATGCATCGAAAATGGAAGATGGAGGATGGAAGGGCGAAGATCGATCTTCCATCCTCGATTCTCAATCTTCAATCATTAAGGAAATTATTATTCCTGCCATCGAAGTCGAGGTCAACGAAGGCAAGAATTTCGCCAATCTGCGCCAAATTTATAACGCCCTGATCCTGGCCACGTGGTACAAACAGCGCTTGAAAGACAGTTTATTAGGGAAGGTGTATGTCGATCAGAACAAGACCAAAGGGATCGACACGCAGGACAAGGGAATCAACCAGAAGATCTACGGCCAATATATCGAATCCTTCAAGAAGGGCGTGTACAACTTTATTAAGGAAGATGTCGACCCTGCCACCCGGGAAATCATCCCGCGCAAATACTTCTCCGGCGGGATGGCGTGGAAATTGGGAGGGTTAAAAACATTGGGGGCGTTTGCCCTGGGCACACTGTTGAGCTTTGGTTCGCCGGATGTGGGGAATGCGTCGGCCTTGGCCGCCGCGGCCACGGGAGGGAATAATAAAAACGTCGTTGTAACCGAATTTGTCGATAACGCCAAAGAGGGGGACATCGGGACGGCGATTGTGGTCAAAGAGGGCGTCCAACCGATATTACTCGCGCAGGCAGGCCTTTCGAGCGACGAGGGACGAGGGATGAACGAGGCCTCCTCGCCGATTGCTGTTTTTGACGGCACGAACATCCTTATAAGAGATAAGGAAGCCTACAAAAAGATGTTTGACAATCTTGCAGACTATTTTAAGGTTCTCAACGAGCGAAATAAGATGGGATTAGGAGATGAGGGGACATTGTGGAAGTGGATTGACGATCCCATAACCGCAGCCCAGGATGAACTTCGCGAATTAAATAAGAATGCGGGGGAATTGTCGAAAAGTTTTGTGGCATCCATGGAAGAACTTAACAGGTTGTTGTCACAAATTGAAGTGGCTGAGGGTGCTAAACGTCCCACAATAGGGCAATTATTTGTAGCAGCCGAAGATTCATCCACCGCCTCGCCGGTGGACAGGGAAGAGGTTGACAGTTTTAGAAATGATTTCCTGGGCAAGGCAGGTGTATTGAAGGAAATTACTGAGGATGTCAGTGACGTGAACGATGAAATTACCAAGATTCGCGGCGGCGATTTGACGGTCACGCCGGAACACCTGGTCTTTCCAGGCTGGATCAACGGGCTCCGGGACGTGATCATCCCCAAGACCAGAAGGTTTATTGCATCACCGAAGACAGCGACACTGCTCTCTCCCGAAACCGTCCTGCGCCTCAATGGATTCTTGGACAGCGCCTATCAACTGCTGGACGCGACCATGCAATTTGACGGGGATATGATAACGTTTGCGATTAAGGAAAAACCGGGTTATGTCGTCCTTTATAATAACGGCAAGGTGATTGTTCAATTGTTCAAACGAGGTGATGTTTTAGGGACGGGCAAAGTATTATTTGAGAAAGCGGCGGCTGAAGGGGAGAGCGCCAGTAAGATCGCGTTCGCCATTGCCGAAGATTTGGAAGCAAAGGTAACTTCTAAGAATGATTCGCAGCGGAGTATTCTCTCCATCGCGCAAGACGCGGCGAAAAGAGCCGCTATCATTTATGTTTACGATGGCCATTTGCCGGAAGATTTTATTGATTTTTACGCCTCCTCGCCGGTGGCGGCGGTCATGGAATTCCTGCCTGATGAAATCGGGCGGGGTATCTGGGGCGGCAATCTTTTCGCCTGGAAATTTAATTCCTATCTCAACCGCATCACCGGCGGGATTGAATCTGATAAATTGAAAATCGCGAAGGAGATGGGCGATTTGATAAGAATTTTGATGGGCTTTGAAGGAAGGTATCATGATTTTTTTGAAGTGCTGAAGACGAGGGATGATAAAGACAGGCATTTTGATGCGGATGGATTGGTGGAAGAAAACAGAACCCGGATTTTGGGTTTATTAAGTATCAGCGATACGACAGAACAGGCTTTGCGTTACATTAGTATTGCGCGGGAGATTACTAAAAGCGTTGAATCCCAAGCGGCGGGGGAAAGAATCTTTCAAGTGCCGATCTCAAACATGAATAATCAGGTGATTGTCGATGTTACTTTAAGGATCACTGATTTAGTGTCTCTCGTTAAGGAAATAATATATAACCAGCGGCGGCCAGGGAAAAATTTCCAAGTGCTGGTTAAACATCTTGCGTGGGAGGGAAGAAGCGAATCGTATTATGGCCGCCCAGGAGGTAAGGAAAGGCGTGTTTTTATATTTTTGCCGGAGATTGATATTGTCTGGTCTCAAGCGGATCAAGTTATTGAGGAAGATGTCAAAGACCATAGTTTGCAGAACAATGCCGGGGTTAAAGCCGACATCCCTCCTCCTGTTTTACCCATCATCCCGGGAGAAGAAATTGACCGGGTTGTTGGGATGGTCAAAGAGTATGACGCTCTTTCGAAAACGGGAGAACGGGAACTCCGCCTCTTTTTCGCGCAGAGGATACAAGAAATTTTCTATACGACATTCCTGGAAGATAAAAAGGATGTTTCAGAGGATCGGGCGCGGCATATTGTCGTGTCTGCTTGGTTAGCGGCGAAATATCATTTGTCTGCTGTGGGGATGAGAGGGCTTTTTGTATACTTTGAAGACGGTACCGAGAGGATTTTTTATGAGTTAGGTATGAACCGTGCGGATAATGGGAAACGGCTTTCCATGCGGGAGGCAGGGGAAATCCTGGCCGAAGGGGACCTTCTTTTGAGCAACGGGTTTGCTTCCGCCTCCTCGCCGGTGGAAGTTGTTGCCGGCGCCGCGGGTGATGAGGGCGGCAAGAAACGTCTAATGACATTCGTGGAAGAAGCATTGGCCGAAGACCCGAATTATTTCCTCGTTGAGGATTTGATCCGTGACTTGACAAACATATTGGTTGAGAGAAAGCATGATACGCCGAAATCGCTTGATACCCTGTTATCCGCGATAAATTTCATTGTTACTGAATACAGCGACATAGTCCTCTTCATCCCATCAGATTTGGAAGACGCGATGGACGATGACAAAGTTACAGAGCGTTACGATCCCCTTTATCTGGAGACTATTAAACAGTTGGTCCAGAAAATACAGGATTCCTCTGTGGATGATTCTCCAGAGGCATTAGGACAGCTTACAAGTGTTATCGAAGCTTATTTGGAAGACAGCGGTACCGCCTCCTCGCCGGTGACGAGCGACGAGATACGAGATACGAGCGACGAGTTTACCAAAGGTGGTATCGACCTGAACCCGGCGCTTTTGGATTTGCAGATCAAACGCGACGGTAATGGTATCCCGCTGCCGTTGCCCATGCAGCCGATTAAAGACATGCACATTGAAGGTTTTCTGCCCATCATCATCAACGTGACGCCGATAACCAACCTGCCGTTGTTGTTAGGATTAGCGGATACGAAACAGGATACGGGTGAAACAAGACCGGCCATGAAAGCACGTGAGCCGGAATTGATCAGTGCATTGAATTAAGACCCTGGCTCCTATCCCTTTCCAATCCCTTTCCAATTGAATTTCTACTCGCCTTGTGTTAGCATGTCTGCATTATGCCTCACGCAAACGACAACCTCACAATCTTTAAATCCGATTCCTGGCGGATGTTCGATGACATTTCCCCGCGCTATGATCTCCTCAACCGTTTGCTGTCCTTCGGGTTAGACGTCTTCTGGCGCCGTCAGCTGGTCCAGTTTTTACCCGCGCAACACAATCAAAAACTCCTTGATCTGGCCACCGGCACCGCGGATGTCCCCTTAGCGCTGGTTCGCCGTAGTAAAAATATCGAATACGCCGTTGGGATCGACCTGGCGGATAAAATGCTCGCTATCGGCCGGGAAAAGGTCACGCGCGCGAAGCTTGAGGACAAGATCCTTCTTAGCCACGGGGACGCCAGCCAAATCCCGTTTGCGGACAACGCATTCGACGCGGTCACCATGGCCTTCGGCATTCGTAATGTCGAAGGCCCGCTGGAGGTCTTGCGGGAGATGTGCCGGGTGCTCAGGCCTCAAGGCCGGGCGCTCATCCTGGAATTCTCGCTGCCGGAAAACAAAATTTTACGCGCCGCGCACCTGTTTTATTTGCGTACCGTTGTGCCGATAGTCGGAGGGCTGATCTCCGGCCACGGCGAGGCGTACCGCTATTTGAACCAAACGATCGAGCGCTTCCCCCGCGGCGCCGCTTTTTGCGCGATCATGGCAGACGCCGGGTTCCATAACGTGACCGCGCATCCGTTGTTGGGGGGGATTGCGACGATCTATGTTGGAGAAAAATGATAGTCATCAGTCGTCAGCTTTCAGTAAAAACAAGCTGTCTGAAGACTGACGTCTGAAGACTGATAGCTTATATTATGATTACCCTGTTCTGCACCGACCAGATTTACGCTTTAGACCAGATCAAGGATGTGTTAGCCTCGCACATCCGCCATCTTCCGGACAAGGTTTCGCCCATCGGCGTGCCGCTGAAGATATTGCGTTACGAGTTTCCCTGCGAGCCCATCGATATCCTCACCTGGCTGTATAACCAGCGCGTGACGCGCAAAATTTATTGGTCTGACCGTGGGGACAGGTCTGGTGCCCCTACATTTGAAATCGGCGGCATCGGTGTTGCCGACGTCCTTGAGGGAAACGGCCCTGTCGATCACACCGAGGTCTTCGCGCATATGGAAGACCGGTTTTCGGCGGATAATCCGAATTTGCGTTATTACGGGGGGATAAATTTTCAGGGCGCCGCCGCAGATTTTAACTGGCAGAGCTTCGGCAGCTACCGGTTCGTTGTTCCGCGTTTTGAGCTTTTGAACAATGGTGAACAAACGCTGTTCGCCTTTAATATCGCCCTTAAGGACATCAATCCGGAAAATATCGGGGCGATCGTCAAAGATCTGGACGCGATCGATTTCTCGCCGACAACGACTTACCGGCGTCCGCCCAAGGTCAGCGTACGGCACGATTACCCCGACCGGCAGGGGTGGGAGGCCGCGTTCGCCAAAGCGAAGAACAGCGACGGCAAATTCCGGTACGAGAAGATCGTTCTGGCCCGCAGGTCCGTTTTTGATTTCGACGTTCATATCGACCCCGCCGCCTTGATCAAACACCTCAAAGACAAGACGCCGCAGTGTTTTCATTTTTGTTTTCAGACGGACACCTCGACGGCTTTTCTGGGCGCGAGCCCGGAGCGGTTGTATAAAAGGACCGGCAATAAGATCGAGACCGAAGCGGTCGCCGGGACAAGCCCGCGGGGGGCCAGCCGCGAAGAAGATGCGGCGTTGGAGCGGGAATTATTGAGCTGTTCCAAAAACGCCTTGGAACACCGCTATGTTGTCGACGCTATCCGGGAGGCCTTGGGCGAATTGTGCGCTGACGCCCGCGCGGACGCGAAGGCGCGTCTTGTTAAGCTTGAAGGCGGCCAGCATTTGGTCACGCGATTTCAGGGAACGCTGCGCGACAAAGTTTCCGATGACCGGATCATCACGCGGCTTCATCCCACACCTGCTGTTGCCGGTTGCCCCCAAAAAGAGGTTTTGCGCGCGATCGGGGAGATTGAACCCTTTGACCGGGGCTGGTATGCCGCACCGGTCGGCTATGTCGGATACGACCATAGCGAATTTTCCGTCGCGATCCGTTCGGCCTTGGTCAACCACGACAAGCTTTCGCTTTATGCCGGGGCTGGCATCGTCGAAGGCTCGACCGCGGAAGGGGAGTGGAGGGAGATCGAGGCGAAGATAGGGAATTTTATAGAGGTGTTCAATAAAAAGTAGACGGAGTTTCCGGATAGCCGGGTACCCGGATAACCGGATATCCGGAGCGTGTCGAATATGAAGAATTCCAACCTTAACCAATGCTGGTCCTCGCTCATCATCGAAGAACTCATCCGTAACGGCGTGGATTATTTCTGCCTCGCGCCAGGGTCGCGCTCATCACCGTTGGCGGTCGCGGTGGCCACGAATCCGCGCGCGAAGAGTTTTGTCCATTTTGACGAACGCGCTCTGGCCTTCCACGCACTGGGGTATGTTTCGGCCGCGCGCAGGGCCTGCGCGGTCATCACGACCTCCGGCACGGCCGTGGCGAATTTGTTTCCAGCTATTATCGAAGCTTCGAAGAAAAAATTACCACTCGTTATTCTCACCGCCGATCGCCCGCCGGAATTGCGTCATACCGGCGCCAACCAGACGATCGATCAGGTCAAGATCTTCGGCGAATACGTCCGCTGGCAATTCGACATGCCGTGTCCGACGACCGAGATCGCGCCGGGCTTTATTTTAACGACGATCGACCAGGCGGTCTTTCGTGCCAACGGCGAATTGAAAGGCCCGGTCCATATCAATTGCATGTACCGTGAACCGTTGTTTGAAGGCAGGGACAGGCCCAGGCCTGTCCCTGCAGATTTAAAACATTGGCAGAACGCGCGCGTGCCTTACACGTCGTATGTTACCGCGCAGAAGAAACTCGGCGCGGATACAATCAATGCAATCACCCAAGAAATTCGTGCTATAAAGCAGGGCATCATTGTTGTCGGCAAGATTGCTGGCCCCGCCAGCGGCGGGGCAGGAGCGCGGGAACAGAAAAGCGTCCTGGCCCTGGCGGAAAAACTGAACTGGCCGGTATTCGCGGATGTTACCAGCGGCCTGCGGCTGGGCAGCACGCATCCGAATGTAATCCATTATTTCGACCAAATTTTACTAAGCCCCGTACACTCCGGGAGTGTCCTTACGGCAAAAGTTGACGGGATTTTACATTTAGGCGGGCGCGTGACCTCCAAACGCTGGTATGACTACGTCGAAGCGATAAAGCCTGAGCGTTACATCATGGTGCTTAACCATCCGCTGCGTAACGATCCTTTGCACGGCGTGACGTTACGTGTCCAAAGCCGCGTGGACGATTTCTGTAACGCGCTGGCCAAAAAGGTAACGAAGGGCAAAGCGAACCCGGTTCTTTTTTCCCTGCGAAAGTTGAATGAGAAGGTCAATCGCATCGTTGAAGAATATTTTGGTAGAGAGACGCGGCTAAGCGAAGCGGCCGCGGCGCGGTTGGTCACACAGCATATTCCGGCTGACAGCGGACTATTCTTGGCGAGCAGCCTGCCTGTCCGGGAAGTGGATATGTACGCCGACCACAAGGGAAAATCGGTCGTTGTCGGTGCCAATAGAGGCGCGAGCGGAATTGACGGGACGGTGGCCTCGGCGTGCGGGTTTGCCGTTGGGCTAAGCCGCACCACGACGCTTTTGATCGGCGATCTGGCGTTGTTGTATGATCTTAATTCGCTGGCTATGCTTAAAACTTCGCTGCGGCCGCTGGTTATCGTGGCGCTTAACAACGACGGCGGCGGGATTTTTAACTTTTTACCGATCGCGCAATTTAAGAACGGCTTCGAAAAATTCTTCGGTACCCCGCACGGCTTTAATTTCGCCTCGGCCGCGGAGATGTTCGACCTTAATTACGCCAACCCCGCAAGTGCCTGGGAATTTATACAGGCTTATGAGATTGCCGTGCAAAGCCGGACATCGACGATCATTGAAGTTACCAGCGACCGGAAGCAAGGTGTGGCGGTCGTTAAGAGGTTGCAGGAACGGATTTGTAAGGTCATAGGTGGTAGAGAATGGCTTGGCGATTATTTGGGTTTGTGATAGACTAACGAAAATTTAGCGAGGGGATACGATGACAACCAGAATTAAGGTACAAAACACGATTCCCTGGGTCGCATGCGGGAAATACACGGACATCAAATACCACAAATCCGGGGGGATCGCGAAGATCACGATCAATCGGCCCGAGGTGCGTAACGCTTTCCGTCCGCAGACGGTCAAGGAAATGTCGGTCGCGCTTAACGATGCCCGGGATGACGAGGGAACCGGCGTCGTCATTCTAACCGGCGATGGGAAAGAAGCATTCTGCTCCGGCGGCGACCAGAAGGTCCGCGGGGAAGCAGGATATAAGGATGAGAACGGCGTGCACCGGCTCAATGTGCTCGATTTCCAGCGCCAGATGCGCACCTGTCCGAAACCTATTATCGCGATGGTTGCCGGCTACGCGATCGGCGGCGGGCATGTGCTTCATCTTTTGTGCGATCTGACGATTGCCGCGGATAACGCCATCTTCGGCCAGACTGGACCAAGGGTCGGCTCCTTCGACGGCGGGTACGGCGCCAGCTACATGGCCCGGATCGTCGGGCAGAAGAAAGCGCGCGAGATCTGGTATCTTTGCCGGCAATACAATGCCAAGCAAGCTCTGGAAATGGGATTGGTCAACACCGTTGTCCCTTATGAAAAATTGGAACAGGAAACGATCCAGTGGTGCAGGGAAATTCTTAGCAATTCGCCGATGGCCATCCGCTGTCTGAAGGCGGCACTGAATGCCGACTGTGACGGACAGGCGGGCTTGCAGGAACTCGCCGGCAACGCAACGATGCTTTTTTACATGACGCAGGAAGGGCAGGAAGGGCGGGATGCATTCCTTGATAAGCGCAAGCCGGATTTCTCGAAATTTCCGAAAAGGCCGTGATTGGAAAAGTAAGAAGTAAGAAGTGAGAAGTAAGAAGAAAAAGGTGAGCTGTGGAAAACTTGAAAAAAATACATTAAAATTAAATATATTTTGCTGTTCGATAAATCTTAAAAAACATGGATAATTCACTTTTAAAATTTAACTTTCGAAGATATCTTTCTTTGCACGATCTTCTTACTTCTTACTTCCCTCTTCTTACTTAAACAATGCTCAATCCGTCTCTCAAAAACTGGTTCCTCGCCATCCGCCACAAAACCCTCCCCGCCGGGGTGGCCCCGGTTTTAATGGGCACGATCATGGCCTTTGGCGACGGGATCGGGTATGTCCCCACCGCGCTGGCGTGTTTTCTCACGGCGCTTTTGTTGCAGGTCGGGACCAATCTCGCGAACGATTACTACGATTTCAAAAAAGGCGCGGACACGCAGGAGCGCGTCGGGCCCATCAGGGTAACTCAATCCGGGTTGATCCCGCCGGGACAGGTGAAGGCGGCGTTTATCGGCGTTTTCGCGCTGGCCGCGCTGGCCTCTATCTATCTTGTAGCGCGCGGGGGCTGGCCGATCGCGGTGCTCGCGGGTTTGGCGATTCTTTCTGGAATTTTTTATACGGCGGGCAAATACCCTTTAGGATATTTAGGTCTCGGTGACATTCTGGTTTTTATCTTTTTCGGACCCGTGGCGGTCGCTGGCACCTATTATGTCCAATCGCTGGAACTCAATTCGGCCATCATCTTCGCCGGAGTCGCGCCGGGACTTTTTTCCGTTGCCATTTTGACCGTCAATAATCTGCGCGATATCGACAGCGACCGCAAATCCGGCAAGAACACCCTTGCCGTGCGTTTTGGCCGTGGCTTCGCGTTGTCGGAATATCTGTTTTGCGTCCTGGGCGCCTGTGTGGTGCCGGTCTTCATTTATATGTTCATCGAGGACCATTCGCTCATTCTGGTATCGTCGGCCATCAGCCTGGCCGCGATCCCGACGATCAAAACGGTTTTGACCCGGGCCGAAGGGGTCGCGCTCAACGCGGCCCTGGCCTCGACCGCGCGATTACTGCTGATCTACAGCGTCTTGTTCGCCGCGGGGTGGTTGCTGTGAAGATCGCCTCGTTTCGCTTCTACAAATACGCCCTCCCCCTGAACCGGCCTATCGAAGTGCACGGGCTCAAGCTGACCAAGCGCGAAGGGCTTGTCATTCATTTAAAATCCGAGCGCGACACCGAAGGTTTCGGCGAAGTCGCTCCGCTTGACGGCTGGAGCGAGGAGAGCTTGAATGACGCGCAGGAGCAGGTTCGCGAGCTCAAGGCGGCTTTGACCGGACGGGATATTTTGCCCGGCGTGGAAAAGCTCGACGGCAAAATGAATTCCTGGTTTGAGGAGATGAACCTGCGGCGTTCGGTGCAATTTGGTATCGAGATGGCGGCCTTGAACCTCATCGCCGGCACCAGGAATACGGCGTTATTCCAGTCCGTCGCCCATGAGCACAGCGACCATCGGGATTACACGCGCGTCCACGCGCTTTTAGACGGTACCGCCGAGGAGGTCGCGCGTCAGGCGCAGAAATTCAAGGAAGACGGATTTACGGACATGAAACTTAAAGTACGCGGTTCGGT
>CAYIMR010000019.1:0-12635 GCA_964364455.1 uncultured Planctomycetales bacterium
GGGCATTAAAACACCGATACTTCTGTTCGAAACGACGCTTGCTGAACAAGCCAAAGATATTATCGACTACCGGCTGACCCCGACGGTGTGCACGCATGAATTGGCCGCGGCTTTGAACCACTACGCGCAGAAACGTAAATGCGTCGTGGATATCCATGTTAAAGTCGATACCGGGATGGGGCGTTTGGGTGTTTGGCATGAAGAGGCCTTGGGTTTTATAAAAAAATTAAGCCGCCTGCGGAATTTACGGGTCCAGGGGATTTACACGCATTTCCCGGTCGCCGACATCGACCGCTCGTTCACGCGCAAACAGATCCAGCAATTCATCATGCTTTTGCAGCAGCTCAATGCGGACGGCTGGCAGATCCCCTACGTTCACGCCGCCAACAGCATGGGTCTCGCCGGGTACGGCACGCATCTGTTTAACCTGGCGCGGCCGGGATTGATGCTTTATGGCCTTTATCCGCGTCCGGAATTGGAGAAGAAAATCAGCCTGCGCCCGGCCATGAGCGTTCATTCGCGCATCATTTTTTTAAAACGCATTGAAAAGGGAAGAAGTATCAGTTATGGCCGGACGTTCATCGCCCGGCGGCCTATGACGGTCGCCACGTTGCCGATTGGTTACAGCGACGGGTATTTGCGTGGACTCTCCGGCAAGGCCGAGGTTTTGGCCGGTGGCAAGCGTTGTCCGGTTTTGGGCCGCGTGACCATGGACCAGATCGTTATTGACGTTTCCAGGGTCAAAAATCCCCGCTTGGGGATGCCGGTTGTCATCTTGGGAAAACAAGGAAAGTCGGAAGTCTGCGCTTATGAACTCGCCCAACTCGCCCACACGATCAATTACGAGATCGTCTGCAGTCTTGGAGGCCGTCTGCCCCGGGTGTACAAAAAAAGCTGATATTTCGCGTAGTATGTTATAATCACTTTTTTATTTTAAGGAACGTTCGAAATGATCGCCGCCAACGGTGTGACATTACAATACGGAAAAAGACGCCTGTTTGAGGAGGCGAATATCGTCTTCTCGAAAGGCAACTGCTACGGCCTCATCGGCGCCAACGGTTCGGGCAAGTCTACGTTTCTGAAGATCCTTTCCGGCGAGATCGACCCGACGGCGGGCAAGGTCACGGTCACTCCCGGCGAGCGGATCTCCACCCTCAACCAGGACCAGTTCGCCTATGACGAACAACCCGTTTTGATGACGGTCGTTATGGGGCACGCGGACCTTTGCAAAGTGATGCGGGAGAAAGACGCCTTGTACGCGAAAGCCGATTTTTCCGATGCCGACGGGATGCTGGTCTCCGAGCTCGAAGGAAAATTCGCGGAAATGGACGGCTGGAACGCCGAGGCCGATGCGGCGAAACTTTTAAGCGATCTGGGCATTCCGGAAAACTTGCACAGCCTGCAGATGAAGCAATTGGAGTCGAGCCAAAAGGTGCGGGTGCTTTTAGCCCAGGCTTTGTTTGGCAACCCCGATATTCTTCTTCTGGATGAGCCTACGAACCAGCTCGATATGGAAACCTGCATGTGGTTGGAAGAATTTCTCTGCAACTTTGAGAATACCGCGATCGTCGTTTCCCACGACCGGCATTTTCTGGATAACGTCTGCACGCATATCGCGGACATCGATTTCGGGAAGATCCAGCTTTATCCGGGCAATTATACTTTTTGGCTGCAGTCCAGCCAGCTGGCCCTGCGCCAGCGGAACGAGTCGAACAAAAAGATCGAAGACAAAAGAAAAGAGCTGCAGGAATTTATCGCGCGCTTTAGCGCGAACGCTTCAAAGTCCAAACAAGCCACTTCCCGCAAAAAGATCCTCGAGAAATTGACCGTCGAGCAGATCAAGCCGTCCTCGCGTAAATACCCGTATGTGAACTTCCAGTTTGAACGCGACGCTGGCAACGATATCCTGGATATCCGCGATCTAAGCAAAACCGTCGACGGCCAGGTGATGTTCAAGAATTTGACCGTGCATGTCAACAAGGGCGACAAGATCGCCTTCCTGGGGCGTAACGCGCTGGCCAAGACCGCGTTTTTTCAGATCTTGATGGGTGAGCTGGAACCCGGGGGCGGCAGTTTCAAATGGGGCGCGTCCACTATCCGGGCGTATTTCCCGAAGGAAAATAATAAATATTTCAATGTGGATCTGAGTTTGATCGATTGGCTTAGGCAGTATTCCAGGGACCAGGACGAAAATTTCGTGCGCGGATTCTTAGGACGGATGCTTTTCTCCGGTGAAGAATCTTTCAAGAAAGCCGGTGTCTTGTCCGGAGGAGAGAAGGTCCGCTGTATGCTCGCCCGGATGATGCTCGTTGGGGCGAACGCCGTTGTTTTAGATGAGCCGACCAATCACCTGGACCTGGAATCGATCACGTCTCTAAATGACGGGCTGGAACGTTTCAAGGGGACCGTGCTTTTTTCGTCCCATGACCACCAGTTCATCCAGACGGTCGCCAACCGGATCATCGAGATCACGCCCCATGGGCATATCGACATCCAGGGCACGACCCTCGATGAATTTCTTGCCGATGAGAACATCAAGGCCCGCCGTGAAGCGCTTTATAAGGGTATTGAAGAGCGCGTCGGGTAACTGACGGTTGCCTGCCGCGTGTCTATCCGCGAGGGGAGGGAAATCCGGATTTTCCGTCGAGAGAATACTTGAGTATGTTGTGTTTTTTAAAATAAGCCTTGACTCTTACTTAAGATATGATATATTTTTGCTGTAACAAATGCTGAGGGTGAGCGCGGAAGCTTTCTTTCAGTGAATTCAGCGAAGAAATTTTAGGACACGGAAGCCCTGAACCAAAAATGGTTCGGGGTTTTTTTCTTCCTGCAGAAGCAGGAAGAAAACCCCTGCGTTTGTTTTGTCCCAGTAAAGGCTTTGCCTTTCCTGGGATAAAATCCCCGAAATTGCTTTGCAATTTCAGGGGACGAGATATATCAATTAAACGAGCAAAATAGCAGGGGTATTGATCATTGCGCTTTTAGTTGAAAAGCGCGCAAGGGCATAGAAGCCTAATATCCGTTTAACGGGTGTTAGGCTTTTTGTTTTTCTGGGAGACAAAAAGATGAAAAAAAGACTAGTTATCATCGGCAACGGCATGGCGGGGGCGCGGGTGGCGGAGGAGATCCTCAAGCGCGCGCCGGAGATGTTTCAGATTGTGATGTTCGGGGCCGAACCGTATGGCAATTATAACCGGATCCTGTTAAGTAATGTGCTTAATCAGTCTCAACGGCCCGAGGAAATTTTTCTCAACCCCTTGACATGGTATCGCGAAAACGGCATTTTTCTTTATGCCGGGGTGAAGGCCGTCAAGATCGACACCGCGCACCGTTGCGTGGTGGGGTATCCATTGCCGGCGGAGGTCAACACTTATGATTTTTCTGACGGCCTTTTCGACAGAGATGCTGTCGTCACAGAACCCTACGATAATATCATTATTGCCACCGGATCGCGTCCCTTTGTCCCGCCGATTGAAGGCCATGGCCTGCCTGGGGTATTTTTGTTTCGCACCATCGACGATTGCCGGCGTATCGCCGAATTTGTTCATGGCTGCCGCAAGGCCGCGGTCATTGGAGGAGGTTTACTGGGATTGGAAGCCGCGCGCGGATTATTGACGCATAATGTGGACGTGACCGTGGTGGAAGCGGGCGGGCAGTTGATGAATGTCCAGCTTGACGAAGAATCCGGGCAGATGCTCAAACGCACCATGGAGGCGATGGGGATCACCGTTGTCGTTAACGGCTGGACAAAGCGCGTCCGCGAGGAGAATGGCAAGATCACGGGATTGGAATTTCAGGACGGCACCGCGATCGATGCTGATATGATCGTCATCAGTGCCGGCATCCGGCCGATCACCGAGATCGCGCAGGTTTCCGGGATCACCGTCAACAAAGGCATTGTCTGCGACGACCAGATGCGCACCAATGTCCCTGAAGTCTTCGCTTTGGGAGAATGCGTGGAGCACCGCGGGAAGATTTACGGCCTGGTGGACCCGATCTGGGAACAGGCCAGAGTACTGGCGGATGTCATCACGGGGACAAAGCCCCAGGCGCGCTATGAAGGTTCAAAAACCGCGACGAAGCTGAAGGTCATGGGTGTCGAGCTTGTTTCCATCGGCGCCAAAGACGCGGAAAAGCCTTCCGATGAACTTGTCATTTATCGCGAACTCAAGCGTAATATTTACAAAAAAGTTGTCATCCGTGATGAAAAGATCCTCGGTGCGATCCTGCTGGGGGACACCGAATACGCGGACACGCTGATGCGGATGTTCATGGCGGGGCAAAAAATTCCCGGGAATCCTTCGGAACTTTTGTTCGGTTCCGTGACGGGAAGTGCTCTTATGAACGCCGCGGACCTGCCCGACAACGCGCAGATCTGCAATTGTAACGGCGTGTGCAAAAAAGAGATCGTCGATGTTATTTTGAACGACAATTGCCAAAGCGTTTCCGCCGTCGGCGCCAAAACAAAGGCGGGCAAAGGCTGCGGCTCCTGCCGCAGTATGATCGCCCAGATCATTGAATCGTGCGTGGGGAAGGTCTCTTACGACGCGTCGGAACATTATTACGTGCCGGGAATTCCTTTGGAAAAATCCCAGC
This sequence comes from uncultured Planctomycetales bacterium, assembly GCA_964364455.1. Taxonomy (GTDB): domain Bacteria; phylum Omnitrophota; class Gorgyraeia; order Zapsychrales; family Zapsychraceae; genus UBA10015. Next base: position 4,597 of record CAYIMR010000019.1, read on the forward strand.
TGGTCGCGCAGATCCTGGCGAAGAAATTGAAATCGGTCAGCGCCGTGTTCGCGGCCCTGGTTGACGGCAGGGAGGACACGGACAGCAAGGTCGGCCTGGCGTCGTTGTTGAAGACCCTTTGGCCGGGCGAGTATGAAGACGAGCGCGACGCGCGGTTCATCAACGACCGCGTGCACGCCAATATCCAGCGGGACGGGACGTTCTCCGTCGTCCCCCGTATTTACGCTGGCGTAACGACACCGGATGAACTCATGCGGATCGCCCAGGTCGCCATTAAATACCAGGTAAAAATGGTGAAAGTTACCGGCGGTCAGCGCATTGATCTTCTGGGCGTCCAGAAATCAGATTTACCGTTGATTTGGAAAGAGCTGGGGATGCCCAGCGGCCATGCCTACGCCAAGGCATTCCGCACCTGCAAGAGTTGCGTGGGGACGGACTTTTGCCGTTATGGCCTTGGAGATTCCATCAAGCTCGCCCAAACAATTGAGCGCCGCTTCCAGGGGATCGAATCGCCGCACAAGATGAAGCTCGCCACAGCCGGGTGTCCGCGCAATTGCTCCGAGGCCTATGTCAAGGACATCGGCGTGGTCGCCATCGGCGAGGACAAGTGGGAAATTTACATCGGCGGTGCGGCCGGCGGGACGGTACGTAAAGGCGACGTTCTTTACACGGCAACGGGCCATGAGGAAACGGTCAGGGTCATCGGCCGGTTCATGCAATATTACCGCGAACACGCCAAATATATGGAGCGTACCTACGGGTTCGTGGAGCGCATCGGTATCGATGTTTTAAAGAAAATCCTGGTGGAAGATTCTTTGGGGATCTGCGCCCAGCTCGATGCCAGGATCCAGGACGCTGTGGACGCTTACCGTGATCCGTGGAAAGAGGCGGAGATCCCGGCGTATGAACACCAGTTTGAGGGGCCGCGTTTGATCGAGGCCCTGAAACAGGCGAACAATAACGGCTAGAGGAGCGTTTATGAGAACATCCTATCTTGTCAATCTGGGTAACGTCAGCGAGATCCCGCTGGGGCAGGGGTTGTGTTACATCGTCAAGGGCCGAGAGATCGCGGTATTCCGGTCGCGGGACGGGAAAATATTCGCCATCGAGAACCAATGCCCGCATCGCCAGGGGCCTTTGTCCGAAGGGGTGGTGGGTAACGGCAAGGTCGTTTGCCCGCTGCATGGCCATAAGTTCGATCTGACGTCGGGGCAAGGATCGGAAAAAGGCGAATGCGTCCGTACCTTCGAGATCTGGGAACAATATGGTCAGATGATACTGGATTTTCCATGTGAATTGTTGAAGCAGACAAAGAAAGAAAGGAGTTCATTATGCTCTTAAGAAGGTCCTTCCTGGTGATCTTTGCAGCGGTCACGTTTTTGGTGGCATCCGGCGCAAACGGTTTTGCCGCGCAGCTGGAAAAAGATGAATTGACCATTGGCTTTATCAAACTGACGGATTGCGCGCCGGTGATCATTGCCAAGGAAAAAGGGTTTTTCGAGGACGAAGGGTTGTATGTGACGCTGCAGGCCCAGGCAAATTGGAAGGTGCTGTTAGACCGCGTGATCGATGGGCAATTGGACGGCGCGCACATGCTCCCCGGCCAGGCGATCGGTGCCACGGTCGGCTTCGGCACCAAGTCGGATATCGTCGCCCCGTTCGCGATGGGACTCAACACGCTCGCGGTGACCGTTTCCAACGAGGTATGGGCGGAAATGAAAAAGAACATCCCGCAAGAGGACGGAAAACCGGTGCATCCGATCAAGGCCGATGCGCTGAAGATCGTTGTCGATCAATACAAGGCGGCCGGAAAAAAATTTCCGATGGGGATGGTCTTTCCGACCTCGACCCACAACTACGAACTGCGCTACTGGCTTGCCGCGGGCGGCCTCCACCCCGGGTATTACACGTCGACGGATATTACCGGGACCGCCGACGCCGATGTGTTGATCTCGGTGACGCCGCCGCCGCAGATGCCGGCGACACTGGAGGCCGGGACGATCTACGGTTACAGCGTGGGTGAACCCTGGAACCAGCAGGCGGTCTTTAAGGGGATCGGCGTGCCGGTCGTCACCGCTTACCATATTTGGACCCGCACGCCGGAAAAGATCTTCGGCATGCGTAAGGACTTTACCGAGAAGTACCCGAACACCACCCTGGCGGTGACCAAGGCGCTCTTGCGCGCCGCGATGTGGCTCGATGAGGATAACGGCAAGAACCGCCAGGAAGCCGCAAAGATCTTTTCCAAACCCGAATACATCGGAGCGGATTATGACGTGATCGTCGGCCCGATCACCGGTGTCTATCAGTACGAGAAGGGCGACACGCGGCCATTACCCAGCTTTAACATCTACTTTAAAGATGACGCAAGTTATCCCTACTATGGCGACGCGGTCTGGTATCTCACCCAGATGCGGCGTTGGGGACAGATCACGGAAGCAAAGCCAGACACCTGGTATGAAGAAACGGCCAAGAAAGTTTACCTGCCGGATGTTTGGCTTAAAGCGGCCAAGGAACTGGTCGCGGAGGGCAAGATGTCCGAAACGGCCATCCCGCAGACCGACGGTTACAGAACATCAGCGGGTGATTTCATTGACGGGATCGTTTATGACGGGCGAAAACCGAATGAGTATCTGGCGAAATTCCCGATCGGCAACAAAAATTGAAAAGACGAAAGAAAATCATGAGCGATAGGATTATCAAGGATAAAAAAGGACAGGTGTCCCTGGGCGTATCGACGCTTCCTCCCGGCGGACCCAGTTTGAAAACGGGCGATGTCCTCCTGAAACTTTGGGTTTCCCTGGGGATCCCGGTCGCGGCTTTTAGCGTTTTTATCTGGCTGTGGTCGGCCGGTGCCGCCCGCGTCCAGACGAGCTTGGGGGCGCTGCCCGGGCCAAAAGCGGTATTTGCGCAGGCCGGGGTCTTATGGCAGGAACATTGGGAAGAAAAGGGTAAAGAGAAAGAGTTCTATCTTAAACAGCAGGAACAGAACGCCGAGAAATTGGCCCAGGACTCGGGTTATAAAAGCAAGGTCCGCAAATATACCGGAAGATCAACGTATATCGATCAGATCATTACCAGTCTTTATACGGTTTTTACCGGCTTTGTCATCGCATCGGTGATCGCTGTCCCCATCGGTATTCTTTGCGGATTAAATCGTATCATCATGATCGCGCTGAACCCTTTCATCCAGATCTTCAAGCCTGTCTCCCCGCTGGCGTGGCTGCCTTTGGTGTCGTTGATCGTCAGCGCGGTCTACACAACGCAAAACGGAGGGATCGAAAAATGTTTTATTATCTCGGCGATCACCGTTTCATTGTGTTCGTTGTGGCCGACCTTGATCAACACGGCGCAAGGGGTTTCTTCCATTGATAAAGACATCATCAACGTTTCCCGCGTTTTGAACCTCGGCTGGTTCACCCATGTCTTTAAGATCGTTTTGCCGTCTTCCTTGCCGTTGATCTTTACAGGTTTAAGGATCTCCCTGGGCGTGGGATGGATGGTCCTGATCGCTTCCGAAATGCTGGCCCAGAACCCCGGGTTGGGAAAATTCGTCTGGGATGAATTCCAGAACGGGAGCAGCAATTCGCTGGCCAGGATCATGGTGGCGATTTTGACGATCGGGATCATCGGTTATATTTTGGACCGCTTGATGGTCTTGTTGCAAAAAACGGTCAACTTTCAAAAATAGGACACAGGTTTATGGCTTTTCTGGAATTAAACAATGTTTCAAAATCCTATGTGAGCGGGGAGAAACACCTTCCGGTCCTTGAGAACATCAACCTCAAGGTCGAGGAAGGGGAATTCATCGCCATCGTCGGGTTCTCCGGAAGCGGAAAGACGACATTGATCTCTTTGATCTCAGGGCTCCTTAACCCCGATGAGGGGACCATCCTTTTGCGGGGGCAACCGGTCCTTAACCCCGGACCGGACCGCGGGGTCGTGTTCCAGAATTATTCTCTGTTGCCGTGGTTGTCGGTCTACGGCAACGTCAGCTTGGCCGTCGGGCAAGCTTTTCCTTCGTGGTCGTCACAGCAAAAGGACCGGCAGACGCGCAAGTTCATTGATCTGGTCAAATTGACCCCGGCCGTCGCCAAATATCCGCGCGAGTTATCGGGCGGCATGCGTCAGCGCGTTGCCGTGGCCCGGGCCTTGGCGATGGACCCGCAAATGCTTTTGCTGGATGAACCTTTAAGTGCCTTGGATGCCTTGACGCGCGCGACCTTGCAGGATGAGATCGAGAAGATCTGGGAAAAGGAACGCAAGACGGTCATTTTGATCACTAATGACGTGGATGAAGGCATCCTTCTGGCGGACAGGATCATTCCGCTCAACCCCGGACCGTCGGCGACGTTGGGACCGGAATTTCCCGTGAACCTGCCCCGGCCGCGCAACCGCGGGCAATTGAACCATGACGCGCGTTATAAAACGATCCGCAATCAGATCATTGAATATTTGATGGACGTGCGCGGGGATGTGGCGGGGTTCCGCGTTCCGGAAGACCTGGTCTTGCCCAATCTGGAGCCGCAATATGCTTGAAATGAATTTTACCCTTGAACCGTCCGGCCCTGGCGGACCGGCCCCAGATCCCGCCCCCGGAGTCAATGTGGAGGGTTTCACCAAAGGGGAATCGCCGGTATTGCAGTTCGAACGGATCTCCAAGATCTATCCCTTGCCCAAAGGTGGGGAATACATTGTACTGGAGAAGTTCGATCTCAGTATCGCCAAGGGAGAATTTGTTTCGGTCATTGGGCATTCGGGCTGTGGAAAATCGACAGCATTGATGATCGCCGCGGGGCTTTTGGAAATGAGCGGAGGATACGTCTTTCTTAAAAGCTGCGAGATCGTGGGGCCGGGGCCGGACCGCGGGGTCGTGTTCCAGGCGCCGAGCCTTTTGCCGTGGCTGACCGCTCTGGAGAACGTGATGCTGGGCGTGAACCAGGTCTTTCCCGGCGCGCCCGGCAGGCAAAAGGAAGATGTCGCGCAATATTATCTTCACCGCGTCGGGTTGTCGGACAGCATGAAAAAAAAGGCCGCGGACCTCTCCAGCGGGATGAAACAGCGGGTCGCCATCGCCCGGGCCTTCGCTTTAAAACCGAAAGTTTTATTGTTGGATGAACCTTTCGGTATGCTGGATTCCATGACGCGTTTCGAACTGCAGGAAGTTTTGATGGAGGTCTGGTCGCGGGAGAAGATCACGGCCATGCTGGTCACCCATGACATCGATGAAGCCTTGTTTTTGTCCGATCGCGTGGTGATGATGACCAACGGCCCCCGCGCCAAGGTCGGGGATATTTTGAACGTGCCGTTTCCCCGGCCGCGGCTGCGCAAGGACGTTATCGAGCATCCGGATTATTATCAATACCGGGGATATTTGACGGATTTTTTGGAGAACGCGGATAAAGGTATGACATCAACGACAGCTTCGGCGCAAGGAGAAAGGAAGATGGCATGAAAAAACATGTTGCAGTATTACTTGGGTCTTTGTTGCTTGGCTTTGCTCAATCCGCGCAAGCGGGGGAATTGTTGAACAAACATCTGCCGTCGTATTTGAAAGCGGACATTGAGTTCCGCCACCGGATGGAGTACCGGCAGAATTTCGATTTCAACGACAGCGTGGAGGATGAGGACGCCTTCGATCTTCTGCGCGCGCGGCTGAATTTACAATGGACCCCGGTCAAACCGGTCAAATTGTTCATGCAATGGCAGGATTCGCGCATCGCCAACGATGAGTTCGCCAATAAAACGGCTTACGAGAATTTCATGGACCTGCGCCAGCTTTATGTCGATTACGAAGACGCCGTTTTGATCGACGCGATCAACATGAACAAGTTGTCTTTGCGCGCCGGGCGGCAGGAGTTTTCCTACGGGGCGCAGCGGTTGCTAGGAGGGTTTAACTGGTCGAATATCGCCCAGACCTTCGACGGCGGAAAGCTGGGCGCGCATTTTTCCACCTTCCATACGCAATTGGACATTTTTGCCGGGGAGAAGACCAACAATAAAAGCCCCAAACAAGCGGACGACCTTTTCGACGGTTCCAACAAGGACCGGGTCTGGGCGTATTACGCCACGGCCAAGGCATTCGGCGAAACGCTCATTGAGAATTATCTGATCCGCCGCGCCACGTATAAGAATGTTTCATTCGGCCCCAGCGGTTCCAGCGAGATAGATGATTATACCTTCGGCGGCCGGCTTAAAAAATCTTTCTCCAATGGCATTGATTATGAATTGGAGGTGGCCGGTCAGTGGGGGGATTTCCGCGACCAGGATGTTGCCGCCATGATGGCCGTCGGGATCCTGGGATATACCTTCCAGGCGCCGTGGCAGCCGCGCGCCGCTTTCGAGTTTGACTACGGCTCGGGTGATTCCGATCCCACCGACGGTAAAATGACGGCCTTCGACAACCTGTATCCGACGAACCATCTTTTTTACGGATATATGGACTTTATCAGTTTGCAGAACCTCAACGATTACCGTTTTCAGATCAGCGCCAAGCCCACCAAGAAGTTGAAATTGCAGGGAGATCTTCATTTGATCTTTTTGGATACCCCGAAGGATTCCTTTTATTCGGCGGCACGCGCGGTGACCCGCACGGCGGCGGCGAGCCTCTCCGACGTCAGTCCGCACGTCGGCAACGAAATCGACCTGACGGTCGATTATAAATTGAATAATTACGTGAACGTGCACGCGGGGTATTCACATTTTTTTGCCGGGAAATATCTGCAGGAAACGGGGGCCAACGATGACGCTGATTTTGTCTATGTGCAGACAACGCTTGCGTTATGAGCGGTGAGGGTATCCGCAGGGAAGATTGGGCCGCGGCCGTCACGAAATTCACGCAACTGCACGAGAGCCGCGCGCTGGACCCTTCCCAAAAAAGATACCGCGAGTTGATCCCTTCCCAAAAGCCCGGCCTAGGCCAGGCCTTGGGGAAGCAGTACGCTTTTGAAGTGGACCTGGACAAGTGCACGGGGTGCAAGGCCTGTGTGAGCGCATGCCATAACGAGAACGGCCTGGATGAAGATGAGACCTGGCGCGCGGTCGGCCTGCTCCAGGGGGGGGGCAGGCGAGGAGGCGCTGATGCAGCACGTGACCGCCGCGTGCCATCATTGCGTCGAACCGGCGTGCATGACCGGCTGTCCGACGAAAGCGTACGTCAAGGACGGGCAGACGGGGATTGTCAAACATCTCGATGACCAATGTTTCGGCTGTCAGTATTGTATTTTGAAGTGTCCTTACGATGTTCCCCAATACAGCAGGAAGCGCGGTATCGTGCGTAAATGCGACATGTGCATCGGCCGTTTGCAGTCCGACCTGCCGCCGGCGTGCGTGCGCGCGTGTCCCAACGGCGCCATCCGCATCACGCTGGTCGCAGCGCAGGAAGTCAAAAAGAATTCCGGGGAATTCGTCAATGTCCCCCAGGCCCCGCGTTCCGATTATACGTATCCGACGACACGTTATAAAACCAGACGCCGGTGGCCGGAGAACACGGCATCGCTGGATTATCTGCAATTAAGACCGGAACATTCGCATTTGCCACTGGTTTTCATGCTTGTCCTGACGCAGTTGTCGGCCGGCACGGTGCTGGCGGAACTTGTGTTGAAGGAATTTGTTTCGCTTTCGATCAGCGGCCCGAGGAAATTTTTCTCAACCCCTTGACATGGTGAGGGAAGCGAGCCCGCGGAATACGCGCGGGTTTTCAGGGTGTGGGAAGAAAACGGCAGCATCCTCATTAAAGCAGAGAATTCATAATTAATTACTTGTTAATTACGATAATTATGGATAAAATTATCGATAATTAATATTGTTACAACCACTATCCGGCATGCCTATATTCAAGATCTGTTCAAAAGGTTGTGAGTACGCTCTTCGAATTTTGACACAAATTCCAACGGAGAAGAAATATTAAATCATGAGAGGAGTATTGTTATGAAAACAGCCATATTGGGGAGCGTCCTTCTTCTATTGTCCATCGCCCGTCCAAGCTATTCAGATGAGTGGTTTAATAAGCGCTTGCCCCAATGGGCAAAGCTGGATGT
>CAYIMR010000020.1:0-11920 GCA_964364455.1 uncultured Planctomycetales bacterium
TTCTCCAACTTTCTCCTTGCTGACCGGGCAGATCTTGTTGCCCACCTCGACCGCTTTGACCGCCGCCGGTTGTTCCGCCGGGACAGCTGTTTCAGGTTCCGCATAAACCAGGGGGCTCCCCGCCATCACGAGCATGATCGTCAAACCAGCAATAATTTTTCCCATCTTGATACTCCTCCTTTTATTTTGAGTTTTGTTTATTATACTGAAAATCGCCGGGATTTCCATTGAAAATAAATAACCGGATAAACGAGCTCACAAGCCCCCCGAGATACCGTCAAGCGCGGCCTGCAGACGGCTCTCGGAATCAACAAGGAAATTGCCTCCGGCAATGACCATCTCGCCTTCACGCAATCCTTCCTTGACCTCCACCATCCCGTCGGATTCCATCCCCGCCTTAACTTCCCGCGGCTCAAAATGCCCTTCACCGCGCTGAACAAAAACGACCTTGCGCGTACCCGTATCCATCAGCGCGTCGCGCGGGATCATCAGGACGTCGTTTAATTCCACCGGCATCAAAACATTGGCGTACATATTGATCTTCAAGTCCGCCTTGACGTTGAGAAGTTCGATGCGCACGATGACCGTACGGGTTTGCGGGTCCACCTCGTCGCCGACACTGCGCACGATACCTTCAAACGACTCACGGTATGCCGGAATATCCACAATGGCCTTCTGTCCGACATCAACGTATCCCAAATCTTCCTCAAAGATCCTGGCATGGATCAACAAGGGATGCCACTTCTGGCCAAACAGGGTTTCCGGCTGGATCTCCGCCAACTCATATTTGATCAACCTCAATTGCTCAAGCTGCGCGTCCTGAAACCCCATGTGCCGCAATTCGTATTCAGCTTTAATGGTCCGCTCGCGGGCCTTGCGGAAGTCCTCGCTGGGCGCCCGGTCCGAGAACTCCCCCCAATCGTCGGGAAATTCATCCTTGACCGGCCGGGAACGGCGAAACAATGCATACTTGCGCCAGGCCTCGATATACTCCAACTGCTCCTTATAAAGGTCCATATCATTCGCCACGTAGCCGTAAGTCCGGATAGTTTTGACAAACGGCTTTTTCACGACCGGCGTCAGTTTGACGCCCAACAATTGCTGCTGATAACCGCTAAGCTGGACCGCCGCGTGATCGCCGACAACACCCGCAGATTGTTTGGATGCTGGCGATTCTTTTTTGACCAGGTCCATCCCGCAAACAGGACACTTGCCCGGACGGTCGCTGGTATAATGCGGATGCATGGGGCAATAATAAATATTATGGCCCTGGCTCGCTCCTTGTGGGGCAAGCACACTCTTGCGCCATACCATCATGCCCCCGGCAGCGGTCAGAATGCAGACAATGACAATAATAAATCTTAATGTTTTGGTATTCATAATCCCATCATCCATCTGGGCCAGCAAAGGCTTCACGACAAAGGTACAGATCTTGCCTTGGCGCCCTACTTTCCTGTCAAATGCAGCAAGCCCTGGATCGCCACCAACAGACCGATCACTATTAATACCCCGGAGCTCGCGTAAGGGGCCTTGCGGGCAAATTCCCCAAATCCCTTGAACCTTTCGCTCGCGTGTTTCACCGAAAGGGCGGCAATAACTCCAACAGTCACCAGCGTGATGGCTAACCCGATACTGAAACCCAAGACCAGCGCAAAGCCCAGCGTCACTTTCTTTAACTGCAAACATACCAATAACACCGCAAGTGCCGATGGGCATGGCAGCAAACCGCCGGTCAAACCAAATAAAATAATTTGCCGGGTCGTGACCTGTTGGTTAACCAATTTTTTCTGCATTTCCGCGGCATGAGCGCGTTCATGAGCATCACCGAATTGGACTCCTTCCAACTCATCGTTATCATGCCCATGATCATGTTCGTGATGATGAATTTCTTTCTGCGCCTGACGGGTCCAATAAAGCATCCAACAGGCCAAGCCAATGACGACAACACCGGTAACCATTTGAAAATAAGGTTCCAATTCCTCCACATTCAAACCGGAAGAATAATAAAGGCCTATAAATGCCAGTATCCAAATAATAGCGGTATGGGAAATGGTGGCTGATATACCCAGAAGAAAAGCCTGCCAGACCGTACCACGGATCGCCACAATGAAAGCGGTCATCATGGTTTTGCTGTGCCCAGGCTCCAACCCATGAAGCGCCCCCAGAAAAACAGCCATGGGAAAAAACAACCACGCGTTGCCTTGGACTAAATACTCATTAAAGGAAGGCATTAAGAATATCCTTTGCTAATAAAATTAATTCCATACGCTACTCGCATTTGACACTGCCCTTCAAACGGCTTGCTCGTTCACGTCCCTATTGCGGATACTAAAAACTTTCTCGACATCCGTAACAATAACTTTTCCGTCACCTTTTCGGCCAGTATGTCCGCTTTTTCGTATAGTTTCAACAATTTTGTCAACTTCTTCATCCAAACAAATAATCTCAATCTTAATTTTTGGTGTAAACTCGACGACATAATCTCTCGAATGGTGCGGATATCCCTCGTCCTTTTCTTTACCGAACCCTTTTATTTCACTAATACTCATGCCCCGAACATGGATCTCGTGCAAGGCATCGGTCACTTTCTGAAGCATAAACGGCTGGATATAAGCCTTGATCTCTTTCATCGATATTTCTCCTTATTTCAAAGGTTAGAATTCTACTTGTTCTTCTTTCACAAACCAGCCATAAAAGGCCGGGATCGCGAAGAGCGTCAAGAATGTTGATGAGATCAGCCCTCCTATAACAACTATGGCCAGCGGCCTTTGCACTTCTGAACCCGTCCCTGAAGAAAAGACTAGCGGAATTAAACCTAATGCCGCCGCTAAAGCCGTCATCAGGACCGGTCTTAAACGATCGACTCCCCCCTGTATCGAGGCCGTGAGTATGTCATTTCCCTCCAGCCTAAGCTGCCCGATGCGCGACACCAATACCAGGCCATTTCCAACAGCGATCCCGAAAAGGGCGATGAACCCAACGGAGGCCGGAACAGACAAATTTTCTCCGGTAATAAATAGTCCGATCAAGCCTCCCACTAAAGCTAATGGGATATTAAGAATGATCAGAAAAGCTTTCTGAAGAGAACTAAAGGTCGAATAAAGGAGCAAAAATATCAAACCAATGGTGATGGGAACAACCACCACCAGCCTTTTATTGGCTTTCTGCTGAAGTTCAAACTGACCTCCCCATTCTACAATATATCCCGGGGGGAATTTGATTTTTTCCTTTATGGCCTTTTCACCTTCCTCAACAAAACTCCCCATATCCCGTCCGCGGACATTACATTGAACAACGATAAACCGCTGGTTATTCTCTCTTGTAATTTGACGGGGACCGACAACCTCACGAATATCCGCTAATTGAGCCAAGGGCACATGGGCTCCGTTAGGGGCTGATAGAAGAAGCTGTTCAATCGCATCTTTACTCTTTCGATCCTCCTCTCTATAACGAACAAGAATATCAAAACGTTTTACACCTTCAAAAACCTGTCCGGCTGTTTCCCCTCCGATAGCCGCTCTGATAGTCGACTGCACTTCCCCCATGCTTAGGCCGTAACGGGCTATTTTATGCGGATCAGGGGTGATGACCAGCTGTGGCGCGCCGGTTACCTGATCAGCCTGCACATCCGCCGCCCCTCGCACTTCCTTAATGACTTCAACAACTTTGTCCGCAAGCTCTTTAAGTTCCTTAAGATCATCTCCGTAAATTTTAATGGCCAGATCAGAGCGGATACCTTCCAGCAACTCATCAATGGACATGGCGATTGGCTGAGTAAAACCCAAATTAATCCCAGGAAATTTCTCCAATTTTTTACTGATGGCTTCAAACAACTCTTCTTGAGTCTTGGCTGTCTTCCATTCTTTCTTTGGTTTTAAAGAAACATACATCTCGGCGCTATTCACCGGATCCGCGTGTGCCCCCACTTCTCCACGCCCGACTCGACTGACGACTTGCGTTACCTCCGGGAATTTCATAAGCTGTTTTTCAATAAGAAAGGCCGTCTCCCTTGCTTCATTTAACGAAATCGACGGGGCCATCGTCGCCCTGACAACTAATGTCCCCTCCTGGAGTTCCGGAGTGAATTCCTTACCTAAAAACGGTATCGTCAAGGACCCCGCGACGGCAAACACGATGATCGTTACGAGAGTGGCCTTTCGGTGCCGGACAAAATACCCCACAATCGGAGTGTACATCTTCTGCAAACCTTCGACGAACTTAACACTGAGCGTCGAAAGCATGGTTTTCTTCTTTTCTTTGGTCATGATCACTGAACTCAGGGCGGGGACGAAAAACATGGCATAGACGAGAGAGCTGCTCATCGACATCATGATCGTCAGCGCCAGAGGCCCGAATGTTTTTCCTTCGACTCCTTGCAAAGTAAGAAGCGGTAGAAATACGATGACGATGATCAAGATGGCAAAGAAGATCGGCTGCCCCACTTCCCGACATGCCTCGCCGATTATTTTTATTTTGGATTGATCCTTAGATTGCGAAAGATGAAAATGACGTTCGCAGTTTTCCACCAGGACAATCGCTCCGTCAACCAAAATACCAATAGCAATGGCCAACCCTCCCAAGGTCATTAAATTGGCTGATATTTTAAAGTAACTCATGAGAATAAAAGTCAGGAACACGCTAAAAAGAATGGCTCCGGCCACAATAATTGTTTCCCGAAATCCTCCAATAAAAATAAAAAGAACCAAAGTCACCAACACAATCCCCTCGAACAAAGCACGGGTAACGGTTTCAACACAGGCTTCGACCAGCGTCTTCTGGTCATAATAAGGAATAATTTTTATTCCTTCAGGTAGGGCAGCATTAATTTTCTTTAAACGTTCCTCAACATTGCGGATTACAATGGAAGTGTTAGCACCAAATAGTTTAATCACCATTCCAGCAACGACTTCTTTGGTACCATTGAAAGTCTGTAAACCTCGGCGGATAGCCCCGCCGATTTTAATGTCAGCCACCTGCCTAAGATATATCCGGGTGTTATCTTCCAGGGTCTTGATAACAACATTTTCCAGATGTTCGATATTTTTAATCAATCCGATCGAACGAATAACGTATTCCTCCTTGCCCTTTTCGATAAATTGCGCCCCTACATTGAGATTGTTTCGTTTAATCGCCTCGATGATCTCAGAAAGAGTTAAATCATAAGCCAGTAATTTCTCGGGACGGATAACAACCTGATATTGTTTTTCTTCACCGCCAATACCTAAAACCTCGGTAACTCCGGGAACAGTTTGTAAATTAAACTTAATGAGCCAATCCTGGATAGTTCTCATCTCCTCAGGTGTGCGGGTTCCTGTTTCATCCTCCAAATAGTAGAATAAGACTAGCCCTAGCCCTGTGGAAATAGGCCCCATTCCCGGCTCACCCATGCCTTCAGGGATTTGCTCCCGGGCTTCATTTAATCTTTCCGATACTAACTGTCTTGCCCAAAAAATATCCGTTCCGTCCTTGAAATAAACATTCACCACTGAAAGCCCAAAATTAGAGATAGACCGGATCTCCTCAACATTAGGAAGCCCGTTCATCGCTGACTCAACAGGATAAGTCACCAACTGCTCGACTTCCTCAGGGGCTAAACCTTCCGTCTCGGTAAAAACTTGAACTAACGCGGGGGTTACATCTGGAAAGGCGTCAATCGGCAGGCGGTCATAAGAAAATTTACCAAAAACACATATGGCAACAAAGGCCACAAAGACAAGAAGACGGTTTTTTAAAGAAGCATCTATAATCCTGTTGATCATCATCAACTCCCTGATTTAGAGTTATCCCTTAACGGGTAACAAATGAAATATCCTGGCCGGGTCATTAATGACCGTGGCCATCTCCCAAAGATTCTTTGGCTTTTTCACTTTTTAGATTAAAACTTCCTTGTGTGACAACCTGTTCATCTTGCTCTGCGCCCTTTTCTATCTCCACATGATCGCCGAAACTTTGCCCTAAAGTAACTTCTCTTAGAGCAAACCGATTTTTATCTTCCATGACAAAGACAATATCCTCTCCATTAAGCTCCTGGACCGCGCTCTGCGGGACCGCCAAAACTTTTTTATCGGAACCGTAAATCAACTCTGCCGATACAAACATCCCTAGGCGCAATAAATGTTCAGAGTTATCTACATCGATCCTGACCTTTATGGCCTGAGAGTCTTCTTCCACTTGAGGAGAAATATAGACAACTTCTCCTGCGAATTTCTTCCCCGGAAACCCAATCGATTCAATTTGAGCTTTTTGTCCGACCTCGACAAAACTGATGTCTTTTTCATACACATCGACTGTCACGCGTAACTTATCGATGTTGACAATGCTCATTAAAGATTTTAACCGGTCAACGTGATCTCCCGGCTTGACATAAACGGCTAAAATAACACCAGGCATATCAGATAAAATATCTTGAGAGGTTCCATCGAATTTACGAACGGTTAGCAATGGATCGCCCTTTTCAACAGCCGCGCCAAGGCCAACATGGATCTTCTCGATGATCCCTTCCTCGGCTGTTACATAAGAATGTTCCTCTGTATCCTTGGCTATTTTTCCAAAGACTTTAAGGCGGCGCTCCACAACCCGTGTTTCAGCCTTTTCGGTTTTTAATTGGATCATCTCCTGCGCTTCTTGATCCAATTCAATAATTCCCTCTTCCTGGCCGCCTTCCCCTTCTTCACCATCGCCATGCTCTTCATGGTCGGCATGCTTCTCTTCGGGTTTTGCCTGACTTATTGTTGATGGGATACTGAGAGCGAATACAAATGAACCGATGATGAAAACTAAGCTTATATAACCAGAATGCTTTTTCATTGCTTTTTCTCCTCTGTGAATTCTTGTGTTTTGCCGATAGATTGCTCCAAGTCAGCTAACTTATGGGAATAATCCGTCAAGGTTTCAAGATATTCTTGTTTCGTTTTTTGATACGAAGCGACCCCTTCTAAATACGTCAAAAAAGGCGCTTCCCCTTCCTCATATTCAATAGTAATGATCCGTAACAATTCATTGGCTACCTTAATAGAGTCCTCCAAATTATGCACTGTCTGAAAAGCTAAGTTGACGTTTTGAAATGCCTCATAGACTTCCAGCTCCACAGACCGCTTTAAAGCATCCAAATGAATCTCTGCTGTTTGCTTCTGCAGATCGGCTTCTTGCACTTCACCCTGAAATTGGTTCCATACAGGCAATTCAAAGGAAAGGCTGGCGCCGGCGTTATACATCTCATCTTCGCGATTGGCAAATACACCAACTGTCGCATCCGACAGTTTCTTCCTCTTGGCCAAACTGAGCTCTTTTCCTTTCTTTTCAACTTCCTTTTCTTGACCTAAGATATCGGTCCGTTGGGATAAAGCGAGCTGTAAATAATTCTCCAACGTATTTTTCATCTCGGCAGGTGTTAAAGTATCACGCAATCTGAGCGATTCATTCATTTTTCGCCCCATGAGAATATTTAATTTCCCCAGAGCAATACGAAAATTATTTTCCGCCTTCAATAAACTGTTCCTGGCATTGGCATCCTCCAGCTTTGTTCTGACTAATTCATGATTACGGGCTTTGCCAGAATTAAAGCGTACCTGGACTTGATCCAAAAGCCTTCTGGCAATATTCAAATTTTCCTCAGCCAGTCCTATACTCTTTTGTTCAAGAAGCGTTTGAGCGTACTGCTCTTTGATCTGTTTGGCGATATCCAGCCAGATATTTCTAAACTCTAATTCCGCCTGGAAAATCTCATCCTTGGCAATGTCGATCTTCAAACCTCGCTTGCCCCATAATTCTAAAGGCTGGTTAAATCTGACTTCTCCTTCTAATTCAGAGAAATTCGATTCAACATTATCTTCCCCATTCTCATTGGCAAAATCTTTGCGGATTTTATCCACCGCAACTTCCACCTCGGGATTGACAAATTTGCGGGATTGTTTATAACGAGTCTCCTGTATTTTGACATTTTTACGCGCCTCCTGAACCTCAGGATTATTCTGGAACGCGATCGAAAGTGTCTTGTCCAGAGTCAATACATCTTCCTTTACCTCCTGGGCCGATAATGGCCAAGGAGAGATGGCCAGTACAATAAAAATAAATACTTTCAAAATTCGATGAGTCATAACTCCCCCGATGGTTACTCTTAAACTTAAATAAGAATTGATCTTGCGGAAGAAACTACTTCAGGAAAAGAATTCAGGCAGAGACTACCGGCGGTCGTTTGAAAGTATCAAGGGATGGATTTTGATAGGAGAAATCGGAAACGAAAGCTGGCGCAAAAGATGATGGTGGCACTGCAGGCATTTCAATATGAGGGGCAATGGCACTGTAGCAACAAGTATGGCAGACCAAAACACAATGATGGGTTGAGCACATATCTCCATCATGCTCTCCCGCCACAGTATCAAGCGGTATGGAAAATAAAAGCACTGCTATGAACATTACAATCTTGATGATTTTCATACAGGTAAAGTTTAACATCATCAGTTGCTTTGTCAAGTTTCGGCGACCAAATCAAACAAACCCCATCATCCGCCCGAGCTGGCAAACCGCGAGCGCGGCCAAATAGGCCAGGATGGCCATATACACAAACTGGAACAGCGGCCATTGCCAGGAATTGGTCTCGCGCCAGACAATGGCTATCGTACTGACACACTGCAAAGCGAAGACATAAAATACCATCAGACTCAAACACACCAGCGGCGTGAACAAAGGACGTCCGTCGGGCCAATGCGCGGCCTGGAAAGCCTCGCGTAAACTATTTTCCTGAGCTTCATCCCCGAGATTAAACACGATGCTCATCGTGGAGACAAACACCTCGCGGGCGGCAAAGGAACCAATGAGGCCGATGCCGATGCGCCAGTCATATCCCAG
The DNA here is from genome assembly GCA_964364455.1 of uncultured Planctomycetales bacterium. Classification (GTDB taxonomy): domain Bacteria; phylum Omnitrophota; class Gorgyraeia; order Zapsychrales; family Zapsychraceae; genus UBA10015. Next base: position 8,848 of record CAYIMR010000020.1, read on the forward strand.
CGGTTTTATCACCGGCTCAAGTGCCGTACCCATCTGCCCAGCGAAACTGGCTTTGAGCGCGTCGCTGCCCTGCAATCCTTCGTGACGAGGATAACTCATCAGTACCCACAAGATAACCGACAACGCCAGGATGATCGTCCCCGCTCGTTTTAAGAACAAACGGCTGCGTTCCCACATATGGATCATAACCGCGTGCCACGACGGCCAGCGGTACGGCGGAAGTTCCATGATGAATACCGGCTTTTGCGATCGCAGTAATGTTTTCTTGAACAACCACGCCATCAGGCACGCGCCCACAATGCCAAGCATATACATCGTCAGCATAATGCCCGCCTTCTGCATCCCCGTCGCCGCCGGCATCAAAACCGCGATCATGATGGTGTACACGGGCAAACGCGCCGAGCAGCTCATCAAGGGCGCGACAAGGATCGTGACCAGCCGGTCTTTCGGACTTTCGATCGTTCGAGCCGACATAATTCCGGGGATCGCGCAGGCGAATGAACTCAACAGCGGAATAAAAGATTTCCCGTGCAAGCCGACCTTGCTCATCACCCGGTCCATGATAAACGCGGTGCGGGCCATATAGCCGGTGTCCTGCAGCAAGCTGATAAAAAAGAAAAGGATCAATATCTGCGGTAAAAAAATAACGACCCCGCCCACGCCGGCAATGATCCCGTTGACGATCAGATTGCGCAACTGGCCTTCGGGCAACGTCCGCGTCACCCAATCGCCCAGTTGGGTAAAACCCGCGTCGATCCAGTCCATCGGATACGTGGCAATGGTAAAGATCATGTAAAACATCAGCGCCATGATCCCTAAAAAGAAAACCCATCCCCACAGCTTATGCGTCACGATCGCGTCGATGCGCTCGGTCAGGTCCTCTCCCTGCTTGTTCTTGTCACGCACACATTGCTTAAGGATCGATTTGATCCAGTCATAGCGCGCTTCAATGGCCGCGGTGCGGGCGCGCAATCCTTTCAGGCGCAAGCGGTCCTGGATCATATTGATCTGACGGATGAGTTGTTCCTTATAAAACCATTGGGCGGGACCGGGTTTTTTTTCCTCGTTCTTGAGCTTGGCGCCCAAAGACAGCAGGATGAGCGCCTCGGCGAAGGCTGCGTGGCGGTCCATATGTTCATGCTGGACCAGAAGGCGTACCAGCTGCTCGACCTCCTCTTCCAGATCCGGCGCCATGCGCCAGCCACGCTGATAAGAAACCGTAACGCCTTCCGAGATCAGCTGCTTTAACTCTTCAATGCCCTTATTCTGGCTGGCCACCGTTGGAACAACAGGCATGCCCAAAAGCCGCGACAGCCGCGCGGCATCGATCTCCTTGCCCTGACGTTCGACCTCATCCATCATATTGAGCGCGATGATCATCGGCAGTCCCAGATCCTGCAATTGACTGACCAAATACAGATTCCGTTCGAGGTTCCCCGCGTCGACGACACAAATGACCAGATCGGGTTTGGGTGTGTCGTGCGTGCGGCCCATCAGCACGTTGCGGGCCAGTTGTTCATCGGGCGAACGCACGGCCAGGCTGTACATCCCTGGCAGATCAATAACATTGACCACCCGGTCATTGGCCAGCATCAGTGTCCCGGTCTTACGCTCGACGGTGACCCCGGGATAATTCCCGACTTTCTGGCGCAGTTTGGTAAAGGCGTTAAAAAGCGTGGTCTTGCCGGAATTGGGGTTACCGGTCAACGCGACTGTTTTGATAAGAGATCGCTGGGTGGATTGAAGGGTCAGGGATGACATACGTTTTAGGAGAGGACCTCAACCTGGATCAACGCGGCTTCTTCTTTGCGCAGCGACAAATGGTAGCCGCGGATCTTGATCTCGATGGGGTCGCCCAAGGGCGCGTAGCGGACCACTTCGACCTGTTCGCCGGGGGTGACCCCCATTTCCTCAATGCGTTCGCAGTCGTCGCTTTCAACAACAAATTCGCGGATCCGCCCCTTCTGGCCGACCGACATTTTACTCAACGAAACCGTTTTACGGTCTTCCGGCATGCGCGACCTCCGGATGAGCACACAGATCTTTGACGATAATATTTCCGGCCAGGCCTTTGCTAATGGCGATCCTAGCATCGCAAACCCGGCAGATAAGCCCGCCGTTGTCGGCAACCTTCTCGATGACCGCGGATTCACAGAACCCCAGTTCCCGCAGGCGCTGGCAGACGCCTTCTTCCCCACGCAGGCATTCGATGCGCACGCTCTGGCCGGGCCCGACGTCGTTAAGCGTCTTTTCCCCGGCCTGCCTGCCGGACAGGCAGGCGCAACACCCGCATGTTTTAGGAGCGAACAGTCGTCGCCACAATGTTTGAAGCATTATTACTCCCGTCATCTTCCTCATTTCCCTTTTTATAGAGAAATGACGAGGCTCGCCAGCCAAATTTCCAAGAAATTTGGCTAGGCGGCTTTCCCGCAGCCGGAGCAATGTCCTTTACCCTTGCCGCGCAAGGACTTCATCCCCTGCCAGATAAGATAACTGACACTCAATCCCACGATAAGCCAAACGATCACGCTCTCAAACATATTTTCCTCTTCTATTCATTAGAAATAAGCCTTCCGGTGACGTATTTAATAGCTCTAAAATAACAAATGTCGCTTATTTGTCAATAATTATTATTAACCCGGGGGGATTTAAGGACTTCCCTTCAACAGGATGACCGGATTCCGGTGCGCGTCCAGCCATTGCAGCAAACGCAAAAGGTCGATCTCCGCCATGGCCACGCATCCCGCGGTCGGCTTATTCGCGGCGCGCCAGACGTGCATAAAGATCGCGCTGCCCATGCCGGGGATGACCGGGCCGGTATTGTATTCGATGACGATCGCGTATTTATACAAATCGTCCTGACGCCGCAACATTTCATGCGACACCTCGGGGATATCACCGGCGACCCATTGGTTATAAAACGGTGACGCGGGCGCGTCGATCCAAAAATCTTTTTCGGTAACACCGCGGTAATCCAACCCCGTCGGGACGCCCTTCTCATATCCGAAGGCGCGGCGTAACTCAAATGTCCCTGATGGCGTGCGGCCGTCGCCCTCGCGTTTTTCGCCTATTG
>CAYIMR010000021.1:0-11878 GCA_964364455.1 uncultured Planctomycetales bacterium
GCTTTAAGGCGGAATGGCGGCACAAGTGGGACATTGACCAAAAGACCAACGCGATTCTGCAGTATTACAAATTAAGTGATGCTACTTTCTTGAAAGAATACTTTGAGCGGGAATTTGACAAAGACGGATCACCGGACACGTTCTTTCTTTTTACAAGAAATTTTCGCAACGGGGCGATCAATTTTCGGACCGACAAGCGCGTCAACCGGTTTGAGGGGGGGGTCGAACGCTTGCCGGAATTGCGCTATGATCTGTCAAGCTTAGAGCTACTGGGAACCGGATTATTCTTTAGGAATACAAGCATTTATTCTAACCTTAGCAGCAAGCAAGCTTCACCCAGCGAATTGCGTTTGGAAACGATGCGTTTGGACACTGACAGCGAACTTTCTTATCCCATGAAAGTCGGGATCATAGAAATGAGACCCTTTGTTGGCGGGGAACACACCTATTACAGCAAGACCAAAGATCAGGAAGAATACGATGCCATTCGCGGGATATTCCGCACGGGGGCGAGCTTGAGCACGAAATTTTATAAGGTTTTCGATGTTGAGATGGAAAAATGGGGACTGAACATCCACCGCCTGAGGCATATCGTTACGCCATCGACTTCTTACTCTTACAATCATACCCCGACGTTCACTTCCAACGATCTGGATTCTTTCGATGCCATTGACAGCAGGGATATCGGGCATTCCATTAATTTCTCGCTGGAAAACAAATTGCAGACCAAAAGGAACGATGAAGTCGTTGAGTTGTTGCGCGCGCTTATCGGAACGGATTTCGCCTTGAAAGAAAACCCCGGCAAGGGGGGATTTAACGTGATCAACACCGACATCGATTTTCGTCCCGTTGACCGGGTTACGTTTTACTTTGATTCGGCATATGATACGCGGGAAGAGTATTTGACCACGGCGAATTTCGATTTGTATATCAATGCTGGCCCAAAATGGACGGCCGGCATCGGCAAGCGCTGGAACCGCGCGGTCGACGACCAGGTCACCGCCGAACTTTCTTACAAAATAAACCCCAAGTGGGCGATCAGGACGTATAATCGCTTTGATCTTAAGAACGGGATACATAAAGAGCAAGAAATAACTATAAGGCGCGATCTTCACGAGTGGACAATGGATATCAATTTCAATGAGACAAGAAGAAAAGGCAGTGAGATCTGGATCGTCTTTACGTTAAAGGCCTTCCCGGATTTTATGGTGGATATGGGGACAAGTTTCAACAAGCGTAAGGCTGGCTCGCAAAGTTCGGAAGGAAAATAACCATGAATATCGCTGTTGTCGGATCGGGGTATGTCGGGTTGGTGACCGGGGTTTGCCTGGCGCATATCGGGCATGCCGTCATTTGCGTGGATAATCATCATGAGAAGATCAAACGCCTCAAGCTGGGGGAAGTTCCGATCTATGAACCCGGCCTGGAAGAGTTATTGAAGAAATATCTCAAGAACAAACGATTATCATTTACGACATCCATTGCCGACGCCGCGAAGAGATCCAACGTGATCTTTATCGCCGTTGGGACGCCGTCGAAGAAAAACGGCGAGGCGGACCTGACCTATGTCGAGAACGTGGCCCGGGACATCGCGCGCGTTATGGATTCCTATAAATTGATCGTTGAAAAGTCAACGGTCCCCGCCGACACGGGCCAACGCATTAAACGCACCATCGCCATGAACCTGTCCCGGAAATTCCGCAAAGGAAATGAGGTGACGCTGGATTTCGATGTGGCCTCCAACCCGGAATTCCTGCGCGAGGGTTCCGCGGTCCATGATTTTATGAACCCCGATCGTGTCGTCATCGGCGTTGAGTCGACCAGGGCCGAACGGCTCTTGCGCGAGGTGTACGCGCCTTTGAAGCCCGTGATGGTCGTCACCGATATCAATTCGGCGGAATTGATCAAGCACGCTTCGAACTCGTTTTTGGCCACCAAAATATCGTTCATCAACGCCATCGCGCAAGTTTGCGATCACGTGGGCGCCGATGTCCTGAAGGTCGCCGAGGGTATGGGATTCGACAAACGCATCGGGCGTAAATTTCTTGATGCGGGAATCGGTTACGGCGGCAGCTGTTTCCCAAAGGACGTCGATGCCTTCATTCGCCTCAGCGAAAAAAATGGTTATCATTTCAATCTTCTCAAGGAAGTGCGTAATGTCAATGAAGAGCAAACAGCTCTTTTTGTGCGGCTGATCGAAGATAAGTTATGGATCATCAAAGATAAGGTCATTGGGGTCTTGGGAGTCGCATTCAAATCCAATACCGACGATATGCGTAACGCTCCTTCCATCGGCATTATCGAGACCCTGCAGCGCGAGGGGGCAAAAGTGAAGGTCTATGATCCGCAGGCCATGCCTAACGCTAAAAAGGTTTTCAAAAATGTGACCTACTGCAGTGACCCTTACGCGTTGGCCAAAGGCTGTGATTGCCTTTTGCTTTTGACGGAATGGGATGAATTCAAGAAGATCGATTTCAAGAAGATCAAACGTGTCATGAAGCACGCCATCCTCTTTGATGGCAGGAATTTTTATCATGACCGGAACCTCAAGGCATCCGGATTCGAATATTATGGCGTTGGCCGTGGGATGCTGGAACGAAAATGACGGGAGCTGACAAGTGTCGCAAGCGTTGAAGAAAAAGATCATGGGGAAAAAGGCGAGGATCGCTATCATCGGGCTGGGCTACGTGGGGCTGCCCCTGGCGGTCAATTTCGCGAAAAAGGGTTTCCAGGTGTTCGGACTCGATACCGACAGGGACCGCGTCCACAACATTCAAAAGAAGATAAGCTATATCCTCGATGTCCCCAGCCGCGAACTGGCGGACGTTGTCGCCAGCGGGCATTTGTCGGCCGCGACGACCTTTGAGGTCCTGCGGACGATCGATTGCGTCATCATCTGTGTTCCAACGCCCTTGAAGCGTAAATACACGCCGGACATTACCTATATCTTGAGCGCGGTGCGTACCATCCGTGAATTCATCAAGAAAGATACCCTGGTCGTACTGGAAAGCACGACTTATCCGGGCACGACGGAAGAACTCATCAAACCGGAACTGGAAAAAAGCGGATTGAGATCCGGCAAAGATTTCTTCCTTTCATTTTCGCCGGAACGTATCGACCCGGGCAGCAAAACGCATGATGTCACCAATATCACTAAAGTAGTCGGCGGCCTGACGCCTACAAGTGGAGAATTGACGAAGCTTCTTTATGAACAGATCATCAAACACGTCCACATGGTTTCCACGGCCAAAGCCGCCGAGATGACCAAACTGCTGGAGAACACGTTTCGCATCATCAACATCGGCTGGGTCAACGAAGTGGCCATGATGTGCCATAAGATGAATATCGACGTCTGGGAGGTCATCGACGCGGCCAGGACCAAACCATTCGGGTTTATGGCTTTTTATCCGGGCTTAGGGGTAGGCGGACACTGTATTCCCGATGATCCGCTTTATCTGTACTGGAAAGCCAAGCACCATGGCTTCAGTTCGAAATTCATAAAACTTTCGGCGGACATCAATTCCCGCATGCCGCATTACGCGGTGGAGTGCCTGGCCGGGGTCTTGAAAAAGAAGAGAAAAAAGTTAAGCAATTCCAGAATACTGGTTTTGGGCGTCACGTACAAAAAAGACGTCAAGGACCTGCGCAAGTCCCCATCGTTAAAACTGATCGAGATCCTGCAGGGGAAAAAGTGCCGCGTGGATTATCATGACCCTTTTATCCCGTATTTGCGCATCAGTACAATTGACCTGAAATCCGTGGCGTTGAGCAAACAGAATTTGTCCCGGTATGATTGTGTCGTGATCGCCACCGACCATACCAGGGTCGATTATAAGGCCGTTTTGGACCACGCGCGCGCGATCTACGACGTGCGTAACGTCTATAAGGGGATCACGAGCAATAAAATAACAAAAATTTAGGAGGGACAGGCCATTGGCCTGTCCCTCCTACAGAAAGAGCCATGAGAAAAAAGGCAATTGTCATCACCGGCGGGGCCGGTTTCCTGGGGAGTCATCTCTGCGACCGTTTTATCGGGGAAGAAATGAGGGTTTTTTGCGTTGATAATCTCATTACCGGGAACACCCGTAACATCGACCATCTTTCCAGGAATTCGAATTTCCGGTTCATCCGCCACGATATTTCAAAAGAGTTCCGTTTGAACGACCCCATTGATTATGTCCTGCATTTTGCGTCTCCGGCGAGCCCGGTGGATTATCTAAACCATCCTATCCCGACGCTTAAGGTCGGCTCTTTGGGAAGCCACATCACGTTGGGGCTGGCTAAATTAAAGAAAGCCCGGTACCTGCTGGCCTCGACGTCGGAAGTCTACGGCGACCCGCAGGTGCATCCGCAAAAAGAATCCTACTGGGGGCACGTGAACCCCATCGGGCCGCGCGGGGTTTACGATGAGGCCAAGCGTTTCGCCGAGGCGATCACCATGGCCTATCACCGCTATCATAAACTGGACACGCGGATCATCCGTATTTTTAATACCTATGGGCCGCGCATGCGTATCAACGACGGGCGAGTGGTGCCTAACTTCATCCATCAGGCCATGCACAATAAGCCGCTGACCGTTTATGGCCGCGGCACGCAAACAAGGTCATTTTGTTATTACTCGGATCTTGTTGACGGGATTTTCCGGCTGTTGAAATCCGATGTTACGACCCCGGTCAATATAGGCAATCCGGATGAGTTCACGATCCTTCAATTCGCGAAATTGGTCCTCGCGCTCTCGGGTACAAGAAGCAAGATCGTTTATAAACCGCTTCCCACCGATGATCCCAGGCAGCGCCGGCCGGATATTACTTTGGCCAGGAAGCGATTGGGGTGGACGCCGAAGGTGAAGCTCGAAGAAGGACTCCAGAAAACCATCGCGTGGTTTCAAGAGAATGAAACGGGTTATTGACCTTCTCCCTGTCAAACAGAATGTTAAATCTCCAACTTCCGTTGGTAATGGAAGTTGGAGATTTAACATTGGAAAAGGAAAGGTCAATAACATATGATGCCGGGAAAATCCACGAGTTTTGGGACGATCAACAAAGAGGATCTGGCCAATTTCGAGAAAGAAATCGCCGGGATTTTTGCCACGGGCGTTATCCGCGCGCCGGTGCATTTGCGCGCGGGCCGGGAAGAAGCGCTTATCAGGATATTCCAGGAGAATTCGATCGGCCCGGAAGATTATGTCTTCGGGCACTGGGATTCCCACGAGTTGGCACTTCTTAAAGGCGTGCCGCGCGAAGAGGTCAAGCAGGCCATTATCGACGGTAAAAGCATATCGCTGTGCTTCCCGGAATATAAAGTTTTTTGCACGGGGATCGTGGGAAGCTTGATGGGGACCGCCACGGGCGCGGCCTGGGCGCTTAAAAATCAGGGCAAAAAGGGGCGGGCGTTCATTTTTTGCGGCGATATGACGGCGGAAACAGGGATATTCCATGAGGCGGTCAAATATGCCGTGAATTTTGACCTGCCGGCGACGTTTATTGTTGGCGATAACGGGTTAAGCGTCATGACCAATACGCGTGAAGTTTGGGGGTGCCCGGAACCGTGGTTTAAAGGAACGAAGTACGATAAGAAGATCATTTATTTTAAATACACCAACACCTATCCGCATTCGGGATTAGGGTGGAAAATAAAGTTCTGAAAGGATCGTATCTCGTATCTCGTATTTCGTATCTCGTATATCGACGAGATACGAGATACGGTATACGAAATACGAATTTATGAAATACTTTGACGAACTCAAGCGAACGATGGAATGGGTGGCGCAGCAGCCGAAAACGATCTTTGTCGGGCAAACGGTCGCCGGACCCGGGACATTTATGTATTCGACGTTAAAAGACATTGCGCCGGAGAAAGCCCTGGAGATGCCTATCAACGAAAGCTTTCAGATGCAGTTTACGCTCGGCATGGCGTTGGCCGGGTATGTGCCGATTTCAGTCTATCCGCGGCAGAATTTTCTTTTGCTGGCCACCGGCGATATGTCGAATATGATCGATAAAATGCCGGCCATCAGCGGCAACACGGTTTTGCCCAGGGTCTTGATCCGGGTGGCAACGGGACCGGATCAACCTGTCCATCCGGGGCACCAGCACGTCGGGAATTTCGCCGAGGCGTTTAGAAAACTGTTCGGGTGGATCGAGGTCGTTGAGCTCAACGAGCCGGAGGAGATCTTTCCGGCGTACAAGCACGCGTTGGAACGTAAAGACGCGCGGGCGACACTGCTGATCGAGCACGGGAATTTTTATAACGAAAAATAATGCAGGGTACCCCGTAGGGGCACAAAATTTTGTGCCCCTGCACAATTTATTTTATGGACAAAAACGCAACCATTTTGATCGTCGGTCATAACGATATCATTGAAAAATCGCTGACGGATCATTTTGCGGCCAATCATTTCACCCGTATTTTTTCGTCTTCGGCGATCGCTTTGAACACGGCGATTCAGCCGGCGGTGTATGATTTTTTCGCCGAACATAAACCGGAATATATCTTTTTGACCTCGACGCGTTCGGGCGGCATTGAGGCCAACCAGAAACAACCGGCGGAATTTATTTATCATAATCTGGAAAGCCAGAACAACGTGGTCTACGCCTCGCGCAAGTTTGGCGTTAAGAAGCTTTTGTTTCTGGCCAGCTCCTGCGTTTACCCCAAAGAATGCCCGCAGCCGATGAAGGAAGAATATCTTTTGACCGGCGCGTTGGAGAAGACCAGCGAGGCGTACGCGGTCGCCAAAATTGCCGGCATCAAACTTTGCCAGGCTTATCGTCGGCAATACGGTTTAAACGCGATCGTCGCGATTCCGGCCACGATTTACGGCCTCGGCAGCGATACCGATCCGGCAACGGCCCACGTGCTGGGGGCGTTACTGGGCAAATTCATCGATGCCGTCAAAAATACCAGCCCGGAAGTCGTGATTTGGGGAACGGGCGCCCCGCGGCGAGAATTCTTGTTTGTGGATGATTTCGTGGCGGCATGCCTTTTTTTGATGGAACGCTGCGGGGGCGATGGAGTAATGCACATCGGCTCCGGAAGCGATGTGACCATCAGGGAATTGGCCGAAATGATCCAGCGGGTCTGCGGATATAAGGGAAGGGTCGTTTTTGACGCGTCAAAACCTGACGGCGCCATGCGTAAACTTCTCGACAGCAGCCGCCTGACACAGATGGGCTGGCGGCCGAAGGTTTCGCTGGAAGAAGGAATTAGAAGGACTTGCGAACATTATTTAAGTCGTAAGTGGTAAGCTAAAAAACATTCAGGCTTTTTCTTACGACTTACAACTGGTACAGAATGGAGTTATTAACATGCATATTTTAGTCACCGGCGGGGCTGGATATTTGGGATCGGTCCTGGTTCCCCGCTTACTCAACGATGGGCACAAGGTCACGGTCATTGATAATTTTATGTTCCGCCAGACCTCGCTTCTGGATTGTTGTCATGATAAAAATTTCACCGTTATCCGCGGGGACGCGCGCGATGAAAAGTTGCTGGCCGGCATTATCAAAAAAGCCGACGCGATTTTCCCGCTGGCGTGTTTGACCGGCGCGCCTTTGTGCGCCAAAGAGCCGCAGGCCGCGCAAGCGGTCATCCTGGATGCCGTAAAATTAATTTTGAAATTGCGCAGTAAAAGCCAGATCATCATTTATCCGACGACCAACAGCGGTTACGGCATTGGAGAAAAGGGAAAGTATTGCACGGAAAAAACGCCGCTTAATCCCATTTCGGTTTATGGCAAGCTGAAAGTGGCTGCGGAGGAAGAGGTGCTTGCGTGCGGGGGCGGGATCACGCTGCGCCTGGCGACCGCCTTTGGCGTTTCCCCGCGGATGCGGCTGGATTTGTTGGTCAACGATTTCACCTACCGCGCGGTGTATGACCGGTTCGTCGTTTTGTTCGAAGCGCATTTTAAACGCAATTATATTCACGTGCGCGACGTGGCCGAGGCGTTCATGCACGGCCTTAAGAATTTTGAGAAGATGAAGAATGAACCCTACAATGTGGGGTTAAGCGATGCGAATTTAAGCAAGCTGGAACTATGCCAGGAGATCAAAAAGCATGTTCCCGATTTTTATTTCGTGGAAGCCAGGATTGGTGAAGATCCTGATAAGCGGGATTACATCGTCAGCAACGAAAAGATCGAAAAGACCGGTTTTAAGCCGGATGTTTCACTTCCCGACGGGATCAAGGAATTGATCAAGGCGTATCAGGTTGTTAAACGAGATCAGTACGCGAATATTTAGTGGTAAGGGATAAGTGGTAAGTGGTAAGTAAAGGAAAAATGAAACAGCTTGATATTTTATTCATACATCCCAACGCCTCCCAAAAGATCTATCAGGATCTGAGCAAGGATTTCTCCGCCATCGAACCGCCGATCTGGGCGGGGATGCTCGCCGCGCATTGCCAGAAAAAAGGTTTTCACGCCGAGATTCTGGATTGCGGAGCCTGGCATCTGGATGAAGCGCAGTCTGTGGCCAGGATCAAGGAAGTCAACCCTAAGGTGAGCTGTTTCGTCGTCTATGGCCAGCAGCCTTCGGCGAGCTCGCAGAACATGGATGGCGCGGTTTTGCTAGCTGAAGCGCTCAAAGCCGAATTCCCGCAGACCAAGATCCTTTTTGTCGGCGGCCACGTGGCGGCATTGTCCCGTGAAGTTTTAGAAAATCATTCCTGCATCGACATGGTCTGTCAGAACGAGGGGGTGTACACGATTTCCGGTCTTTTGCGCACCAATCTGCGCGATAAGTTGGACCAGGTCAACGGCCTCGGATACCGGGACAACGGCACCATTGTTTTGAATAAGCCCTCGCCCATTGTTTCCAAGCAGGACCTGCCAGAAGAAATGCCCGGTGTCGCCTGGGACAAATTGCCGATGGAACGCTATCGTACTTCGCTGTGGCATTCGTATTCCAACAACTGCGAGCGTCAGCCGTTTGCCGCGCTCTACACGAGCCTGGGATGTCCGATGAAGTGTTCATTTTGCATGATCAACATCATCAACCGCCAGGAAAACGAATATTCCGACGGCAGCGCGGTGTTCCGCTATTGGGACCCCAACTTTATCATCCGGGATTTTGACCACTTCGCGAAGCTGGGCATCAAGAACGTGAAGATCGCCGATGAGCTCTTTGTGCTCAACCCCACCCATTTTATAAAATTGTGTGAACTGATCATCGAACGCGGATACAAATTCAACATCTGGTGTTATTCGCGCGTCGACACGGTCAAGGAGCAGTATTTGGAGACGCTCAAGAAAGCGGGCGTCAACTGGCTGGCGCTGGGCATTGAAAGCGGCAATACCAGGGTCCGCAAAGACGTGACCAAGGGCCGTTTCGAGGACGTGGACATCCGCTCCGTCGTCCAGAAGATCCGCGGCCATGACATCAATGTGATCGCCAATTATATCTTCGGCTTGCCCGAGGACGACCTGACGACGATGCAAACAACGCTCGATCTGGCCCTTGAAATGAACACGGAAGAGGCGAATTTTTATTCGGCCATGGCGTATCCGGGCAGTCCCTTGCACGGCGAGGCGAAGAAAAAAGGGTGGAAGCTTCCGGACCGTTACGCCGGGTTCTCGCAGCATTCCTATTATGCCCAGCCGTTACCCACAAAATACGTGACGGCCGAACAGGTGTTGGAATTCCGGGACAAGGCGTGGATGAAATATCACACCAGCCCGGCGTTCCTGGCGCTCTTAAAGAAAAGATTCGGGCAGACCGCGGTCGATGAAACGCTGCGCTCAACCCAGATCAAACTCAAACGAAAGATCCTTGAACAGAAAGTGGCCATATCATGATCATCAGCCGGACCCCGTTTCGTATTTCTTTTTTTGGAGGAGGGACGGATTATCCCGCGTGGTTCAAAGACCACAAAGGCGCCGTTCTGGCGACGACTATCAACAAATATTGTTACATCAGCTGCCGGTATCTCCCGCCGTTTTTTGAGCACAAATCCCGGATCATCTATTCCAAGATGGAACACGTTCATAATGTCAGCGAGATCGACCACCCGGCCGTGCGTGAAGTTCTGAAGTTCCTGAAGATCCGCGAAGGGGTGGAGATTCATCACGATGGAGATCTGCCGGCGCGCACGGGGTTGGGGTCGAGCTCCGCGTTTACCGTTGGGCTTTTGCACGCCGCGTACGCGCTTAAAGGCATCATGCCGACCAAGGAGCGGTTGGCCAAAGAAGCCATTTACGTGGAGCAACAGATGTGCCAGGAGAACGTCGGCTGTCAGGACCAGGCGCTTGCCGCCTACGGCGGGTTCAATTTTATCGAGTTCGGCGGGAACAACCATCTGCAGGTCAGGAACGTTACCATCCCCGCGAATGTTCTGGAAGGGCTACAGAAGCATCTGATGTTGTATTTCACCGGGTTCTCGCGTAACGCTTCCGAGATCGCCAAGCACCAGATCGACAATATCCCCAACAAACAGTTGGAACTCACCACGATGTACGACATGGCCTTTCAGGCGCTGGATATCCTCAACAAGGGGAACCTGGAAAAATTCGGCAAACTGATGTATGAAAGCTGGAAGATCAAAAGAGAGTTGTCCGCCAAGATCTCAACGTCCCATATTGATGCCCTTTACGACTCGGCGATGCGCGCCGGGGCCACCGGGGGGAAGCTCCTGGGCGCCGGCGGCGGAGGGTTCGCGTTGTTCTTCGTCCCGCCCGCGAAACAAAAAAAATTTAAGGAAAAATTCAAGAAATTACTGCTGGTCCCTTTCAGTTTTGAGAATTTGGGAAGCCAGATCATCTTTTATCAACCCAACGGGAAATAGCCATGTTGAGCAAGACCGACGCTGTTATCCTCTGCGGCGGCCAGGGCAAGCGCCTGCAGCCGGTCGTGTCCGCGACGTCGAAAGTCATGGCGGATATCAGCGGCCGTCCTTTCCTGGACATTGTGATCGGGCACCTTAAAAAACAGGGCGTCCGGCGCGTCATTTTATGCACCGGATACAAGGCCGATCAGGTGGAGGATCATTACCGGAAGAATCCCCAGGGACTCACCTTCGAATTCTCGAGGGAATCCGATCCCTTGGGGACCGGCGGCGCGCTTAAGAACGCCTGGTATTTCGTCGAGAGCGAACCGTTCCTGGTCTTTAACGGCGATTCTTTTTGCGCGGTCGACCTCAACGCGCTTCTGGATTTCCACCAGTCCAAACTCGCCCGCGCGTCGGTGGTGATCTCTCGGGCGCAGGACGTGAGCGCCTTTGGAAGTATCTTCCTGGATGAGGACGTGAAGGTCTTGAAGTTCCGGGAAAAAGAGCCCGGTCAAGGCGGGCATGGCGTCAACGCGGGGGTGTATTGTTTCAACGAGGACATTTTATTATCTATGCCCGACATTAAAAGATTTTCGCTGGAACAGGACGTTTTTCCGGCGCTGGTGGGCAAGGGATTTTACGGATTTTGTGTGGATGCCCCATTTTACGATATCGGAACTCCGGAACGCTATGCGGCGGCCAGGCAAGCGCTGGAAAGGCTCAAGCAGTGAAGATCGATACGGCTAAAAGCGCGACGTTATCGGCGAAGGCCAAATATAAAGTTCCCTTCGGGACGGTTTCGGTCACCCCGGAAGCCCGTCAGTTGATCAACCAGGCGCTCGATTCTAACTGGCTGACCCGCGGCAAATTCGTCCAGGAGTTTGAGGAAGAGTTCGCCGCGCTTTTCGGCGTTAAGCACGCGGTGGCGGTCAGCAGTGGTACCGACGCCGACGCGCTTGCCTGCGCGGTTTTGTACGACCACGGCGCCAAACGCGCGGATGAGATCATCATCCCGGCATTGACCTTTGTCGCCACGGGCAACGCCGTTTTGCAGTCCGGATTTATTCCCGTGTTCGTGGACGTGCGCCGGGAAACCCTGAACATTGACCCCGGCAAGATT
>CAYIMR010000022.1:0-11714 GCA_964364455.1 uncultured Planctomycetales bacterium
TGGTTGTCTACGGCCTCGCCGGGGAAGTTTGTATCCATTCCACGCTGGATGCCTTGAAACAGGCCTGGCAGCGACCGCTGCAAGCGTAAGGGAATCGGTCTGCTCCGACGTTCCGCCAGAGGCGGAAGGCGGAGTCTCCCGACGCGCGGAATCATTTTCTGGTCGGGATGCCGATCCTTTTGGGGCGTCGGCACCGACCTCGGGCCTTTTTCTTGATTTGATGTAAGTCGGGGCGTCGGGACAAGGATAGAGTTATTGCGAAAATGACGGGGGTGTTTTATGAAGAAGCAAAAGCAACACAGGGACGTCGCGGAAGATTTTAAACTGGAAGACCCGTGGCGGGTCTTTCGCATCATGTCGGAATTTGTCGACGGATTTCATGAGCTTGCCGAGATCGGGCCCGCGGTGAGCATTTTCGGTTCGTCAAGAACGAAAAAAACGCTTCGTTGGCACAAGCTCGCGGAAAAAACGGCCGCGTTGCTGGTCAAAGAAGGTTACGCCATCATTACCGGCGGCGGTCCGGGGATCATGGAAGCGGGAAACAAAGGCGCTTCCGGCGCCAAGGGGCAATCCATCGGCCTTAATATCGACTTGCCTTTTGAGCAGAAGCCCAATCGGTACATCAATCATCTGATCAATTTCCATTATTTTTTTTCGCGTAAGGTGATGTTCGTCAAATACGCCAAGGCGTTCGTCATTTTCCCGGGGGGATACGGGACACTGGATGAATTCTTTGAAAGTATCACGCTCATCCAGACCCAGCGCATGGAAAAATTTCCCGTCGTGCTTTTTGACGGGGAGTATTGGCAGGGGCTTATCGAGTGGCTGCGTAAAACCGTCCTGAAGGCCGACAACATCGATCCGCAGGATCTGGATATTTTCAAGATCGCCAATACGCCGGAAGAGGTCATCAAGATCATCCGGGATTTCTATAAGAATAAACGCGGGTAGAGCGCGGAGATTTATGAACCAGGGCAAGGTTAAAGTCATTGTTTTAAGAACGGCCGGGACCAACTGCGACGCGGAGGCCGCGTTCGCTTTTGAAAGCTGCGGCGCCCAGGTGCGGGCGGTCCATATCAATCAATTGTTCGACGGGCGCGTGTGTTTGCGTGACGCGCATATCCTTGTTATCCCGGGAGGGTTCACCTACGGAGACGACATCGAATCAGGCCGGATCCTTGCCAACGAACTGCGGTTACGCCTGGGGGAGGACCTCTGCCAGTTCATCGGCGACGGAAAGCTGGTGATCGGTATTTGTAACGGATTTCAGGTTATGGTCAAGGCGGGCATCTTGCCAGGCCCGCTGGATTCAAACGAGGAAAGAATACATACCCCGATGCAGAAAGCGACCCTGATCAACAACGATTCCGGAAAATTCGAGGACCGTTGGTGCCATTTGAAGGCCGAGGGCAAGAGCGTCTGGACCGAAGGGCTCGGGAGCGTTGTTTATTTTCCCGTCGCCCATGCCGAAGGAAAATTCATCCCTAAAGATCAGGACGTTTTGGCTAAATTACGGGACAATGGCCAGATAGCGTTTCGATATTGTAGTCCGAACGGTGAAAGACCCGCTTATCCCGAAAATCCCAACGGTTCCGTGGATGATATCGCGGGCATTACCGACAAAACCGGCCGCGTTCTGGGCCTGATGCCGCATCCGGAACGGCATTTTCTTTTTACCCAGCATCCATCCTGGACCAGATTAAGTCTGCCTGCTCCCGCAGGCCGAGAGGCTCCCTGCGGGAGGAGCCTACCGGCCGGCAAGGCAGGCCCGAACGGGAAGTATGGGCACGGGGCGAAGATCTTCGCGAACGGCGTCCAATACGTCAAGAAACATTTATTATGAGCGCGATAACCTATAAGACAAGCGGTGTGGACATTGATGAGGCCAATGTGTTCGTCAGGGCCATCCAGAAAGATATTGCAGGGACGTTGAGCCCATCGGTCATCCGGTATAAAGGCGCTTTTGGATCTTTGTTCGCGCTTGGCGCCAAGAAATACAAGGATCCAGTTCTGGTTTCCTCCACGGACGGCGTGGGCACGAAATTGCTCGTTGCCCAAGCGGCGGGAAAGCATGACACCGTGGGGATCGATCTGGTGGCAATGAACGTCAATGACGTGCTTTGCGCGGGGGCCAAGCCGCTTTTTTTCCTGGATTATATCGCCTGCGGCAAATTGAAAACAAAAGTTTTAAAGGCGGTGGTCAAGGGGATTACTGATGGCTGCAAGATGGCAGGATGCGCGCTGGTCGGCGGCGAAACGGCCGAGATGCCGGGGATGTACGCGGCCGATGATTACGACCTGGCCGGTTTTGCTGTTGGCGTCGTTGAGAAGGATAAGATCATCAACGGCGCGCGTATTCAGGCGGGCGACCAGGTCATCGGGCTGCCGTCAAGCGGGCCGCATTCAAATGGATATTCTTTGATCAGAAAGGTCTTTTCTTTAAGCGAACAGAAAAAGTTCGCGCCGGAATTGTTAAAGCCGACACGGATCTATGTCCGTGAAGTTTTGCCACTTATCCGTAAGTTCCCTCCGCAGGGGGCCTCTCGGCGGATAAAAGGGATCGCGCACATAACCGGCGGGGCGTTTTACGAGAAATTGACGAAGATTCTTCCTCCCGGGAAGTGTTTTGCCATGAACAAAGGAAGCTGGCCGGTGCCAAAAATATTTCAAATTATACAAAAAAAGGGTACAATAAACGATTACGAGATGTTCCGCACATTCAACATGGGAATAGGATTAGCGATCATTGTCGCGGCCAAGGACATTGCGGCAGTACGGACATTTTTACGACGGCAAAAGACCGGGCATTATCTCATCGGTGAAGTCATTAACGACAAGAAAAATAAAGTCATTTTCAACTAGTACTTTGTCAGACATGTTTTCTAATGTTGCTTCCTCTATTATCTTTAAGGTAAGCAACATTAGAAAACTTAACCGACAAAGTACTAGCGATTAAAGAGGAAAACGTCATGAAGGTCCTTATTATCGGTTCCGGCGGGCGGGAACACGTGTTGGCCTGGAAGTTGAAAAAAAGTCCTCTGGTCCAGGAAATTTACTGCGCGCCGGGAAACGGCGGCATCGCCTCAATCGCCCAGTGCGTTGATATCGAGGCGACCGACATTGAGCGGCTGGCCGCTTTCGCCAAGGAAAAGAAGATTGACCTGACCGTTGTTGGCCCGGAGGCGCCTCTGGTGGCGGGGATCGTGGATATTTTCGAACAGAAAAGTTTGAAGATTTTCGGCCCGAGCCAGAAGGCCGCGCGGCTTGAAGGAAGCAAGGTTTTCGCCAAAGAGTTCATGCGTAAATTCAATATCCCGACGGCGCCTTTTAAGGTGTTTGACGATATGAACGAGGCGATAGAATTCTTGAAGGTTTCGCCGTTGCCATTGGTGGTCAAGGCCGACGGATTGGCCGCGGGCAAGGGGGTCTTTATCTGTGCGAAGATCCAGGAAGCGCGCGACGCGGTCGAACAGATCATGGGCCAGAAAATCTTTAAGGAAGCCGGTTCCAGGATCATTATCGAAGAATGTTTGATCGGTGAGGAAGCCTCAATCCTGGCGATCAGCGATGGAAAAAATTACGTGATCCTTGATTCGTCGCAGGACCATAAACGGATCTTTGACGACGACCTCGGTCCCAATACCGGCGGCATGGGCGCGTATTCACCGGCGCCGGTCATTACTGAAGAACTTTTGCGCAAGATCGGGATGCAGATCGTCGATCCGGTCATCCGCGGGATGAACAAACAGGGAACACCGTTTAAAGGAGTTTTATACGCGGGGCTGATGATGACCGACGAAGGACCAATGGTTTTGGAATTCAATGTTCGTTTCGGCGATCCGGAGGCGCAGGCCATATTGCCGCGGATGAAAAACGATCTGGCCGAGATCTTGCAGTCCAGCCCTGAGGGACATCTGGAGAAAGTCAAGATGGATTGGGACAAGCGCAGTTGTGTGTGTGTCGTGATGGCCTCCGGCGGATATCCGGGCGAGTATGAAACGGGCAAAGAGATCAAAGGCCTTGACACGATCAAAGACAGCCACACGATCGTCTTTCACGCTGGGACGGAAAAAAAAGACAAGATCGTCACCGCGGGTGGCCGCGTCCTGGGCGTGACGAGTTTGGGAGAAACGATCGAACAGGCCATTGAACGCGTGTATAACGCGGTTGAAAAGATCAAATTCGAGCGGTGCTTTTTCCGGCGAGATATCGGGGCCAAGGCGCTCAAGTATTTGCATCCCGCGCCGTCGCAGACGACGATGCGAAGATAGCGAAGCAGGGTCAAGGATTTTTCCTTGACCCATGACCCTTGCTGGTTGCCCCGAGCATTTTTCAAACAAGTGGAATGAGGAGTAAATATGAGTAAGATTCAAGTCGCCATTATGATGGGCAGCCAGTCAGACCTTCCGATCATGGAAGAAGCCGCCAATGTCCTGAAAGATTTTGGTGTTAGTTATGAGATCAAGGTCTTATCCGCGCACCGCACACCTAAAGAAACGTCCGAATACGCCGAGCAATTACAGGCGAAAGGTTTTCAGGCGGTTATTTGCGGGGCCGGGGTTTCCGCGGCTTTATCCGGAGTGGTGTCCGCCCACACAGATATTCCAGTTATTGGCGTACCCATTAATTCCTCACCGCTTAATGGTATGGATGCTCTACTGTCTACGGTTCAGATGCCGCCCGGAGTTCCTGTGGCTGCCATGGCCATTGGAAAACCAGGAGCGAAGAATGCGGGCTTGTTCGCCTTGCGTATCATCGCGTTGCATGATAAAGGAATCGCGAAAAAGTTGGCGCAATTTAAGAACGAACAAAGGCGTAAGATCCTTGATACAAAGCTGACGGATAAACGGGATTGAAAACTGAAATAATAGAACTTCATCCGCAGTTTCCGGATTCCAAGAAGATCGCCTATTGCGCGAACGTCATCCGCAAAGGCGGCCTGGTCGTTTTTCCGACTGAGACGGTTTACGGGGTGGGCGCGAATCTGGCCAATGACACGGCGATGCGGCGTTTGCGGGAAGTCAAGAAACGCGCGCCGGATAAACCTTTTTCCATCCTGATCCCCCAGGTAGGGTTAATATCCAACTATACCTCGGCGACCGACCCGGCTTTATACAAGCTGATCGATGCCTATTGGCCCGGGCCTTTGACGGTCGTGGTGCAGGGCAAGCAGGATGGCCAAACGATCGGCGTGCGCATGCCGGACCATCCGATCGCCTTGCGGCTCGTGCAGGACGCGCAGTGTACGATCGCGGCGCCGTCGGCGAATTTTGAAGGCAACCCCGCGCCGGCGACCTGCCAGGAGGCGTTACGGGATATGGACGGATTGGTCGATGTCGCTATTGACGGCGGGGCCGCCAAGCTCGGCATCGGTTCTTCCGTCATTGATCTGGCGCACGGAAGCCCGAAGGTTTTGCGCGACGGGGCTATCACGCAGGAAGATGTTGATCGGGTCGTGAAGAAAAAGGTCATCCTGTTCGTCTGCACGGGCAACAGCTGTCGTTCTGTGATGGCGGAATACCTTTTAAAGAGCATGCTCGCCGGGCGCCAGGACGTGGAGGTGACCTCCGCCGGAACAGGGGTTTTTCTGCAGACGACGGCGAGTTCCGAGACGGTTTCCATCCTGAAAGAAGAAGGCATTGACGCCTCGCACCACTTGTCGCGGGCGATCCATTCCATTCTATTGAAGAAATCCGATCTGATCATCGTGATGACGCGTGGCCACCGCCAGCAGGTCCAGGAGCGCGTGCCGGAGGTGGAAAAAAGGATCTATCTGTTAAGGGAATTTATCGATACGCCTTCGGGATATCAGATCGAACTCGATGTGCCGGATCCCATCGGCCAGCCGCATTACGCGTATAAGGAATGTTTCGCGGTCGTCAAAGACGCGATGCATAAGATTGTCGGATTAGTATAAAAAGTCACAAAGTCACAAAGTCACAAAGTCACAAGATCACGTGATGACTTTATGACGGGTGACATGGAAGAGGGGATGACAAACTGAAAATTTATATCGGCGCGGATCATAGAGGGTTTCTATTAAAGGACAAGATCGTTAAATTGCTGGGACGCCGCGGCTATGCCGTCGAAGATGTAGGCACGTTTGATGAGGCCAACAGCTGCGATTATCCCAAGGTTGCCTACCGCGTCGCTAAAGCGGTCGCCAAGACCAGGGGCAGCCGGGGAATTTTAGTTTGCATGTCGGGCATCGGCCAGGCGATCGCGGCCAACAAGGTCCGCGGCGCGTACGCGGCGCTGTGTTATAACGCCGAAGTTGCGGCGTTGTCGCGCCAACACAATAACGCGAACATTCTCGTGCTCGGCGCCAAGTTCGTCAAGGAAAAGGAAACCCCCAAAATTTTGGACGCGTGGCTTACCGCCGAATTCGAAGGCGGCCGCCACGGGCGGCGGTTTAAGCAGATCAGGAAGATCGAGAAGGATTGTTAAAATGAATCCCATCATGGAAAAGAGGAAAGTTATGCAGCATCTCAAGGAAACTGATCCCGCCATTTATAAGGCGATCATGCATGAGATCGAGCGCGAGCAGAACAACCTGGAATTGATCGCTTCCGAGAATATCGTTTCAGAGGCTGTCTTGGAAGCGCAAGGGTCTTTGCTGACCAATAAATACGCCGAGGGTTATCCGGCCGCGCGCTGGTACGGCGGATGCGAATTCGTCGACGTGGCCGAGCAATTGGCCATCGAGCGCGCCAAGAAACTTTTCGGCGCCGATCACGTCAATGTCCAGCCGCATTCCGGATCGCAGGCGAATATGGCCGTGTATCTTGCCGCGCTTGAATACGACGATACGGTCCTGGCGATGGACTTGGCTTGCGGCGGGCATCTGACGCACGGTTTGAAGATCAATTTCTCCGGGCGCTCGTACAATTTTGTCAGTTATAAGGTCAACCCAAAGACCGAAATGCTTGATTATGACGAGATCGAGTCCTTGGCGAAGGAACATAAGCCAAAGATGATCGTCTGCGGCGCTTCGGCGTATTCGCGCACCATCGATTTTCACAGATTCCGGCAGATCTGCGACAAGGTGGGGGCGTACCTTTTTGTCGATATGGCGCACATCGCAGGGCTGGTGGCGGCGGGACTGCATCCGAGCCCTGTGCCTTACGCGGAATTTGTCACGACGACGACCCATAAAACATTGCGCGGCCCGCGCGGCGGGATGATCCTTTGCCGCGAGCAATTCGCCAAAAGGATCAATTCAGTCGTATTCCCGGGGATCCAGGGCGGGCCGTTGATGCACGTCATCGCCGCTAAAGCGGTGGCCTTTCAGGAAGCTTTGGGCAAGGACTTCAAACAGTATCAACAGCAGATCATCAAAAATGCCCAGGCGTTCGCGAAAGAAATGGGAAATCTCGGTTACAGAATCGTTGCCGGAGGAACGGATAATCATCTGTTCATGGTCGATCTGCGTTCGAAAAATATCACCGGTAAAGAAGCGGCGGCCGTTCTCGACAAAGTATCGATTACCGTAAATAAAAATTTAATCCCGTTCGATCCGCAGCCGTCGGTCGTTACCAGCGGTATCCGCATCGGCACGCCGGCGGTGACGACCCGCGGGATGAAAGAGAAAGAGATGCGCAAGATCGCGGGCTTAATCGACCAGGCGATTGTCCATAAGGATAACGAGGGGAAATTGGCGAAAGTCAAGACGGGCGTGCACGCGTTGACGGAAGAGTTTCCGATATATAAGGATTTAAATTAAGGTAATCCTGCTTCGTTCCAAAACTTTCGTTTGGGAACTTCGCAGGATAAATTCGTTCATCAAGCTTACGTCGTCTTCTGTGAAGACTCCGTAAACTTGGAACTCATTTATGAAATGTCCATCCTGCGGTTACAGCGAAACGAAGGTGATCGATTCCCGGCTTAACACAGACGGAACGTCGATCCGCCGCCGGCGGGAATGCTTGCAGTGCGAAAAGCGTTTCACGACGTACGAATACGTCGAGCAGGTGCCGTTGCTGGTCGTCAAGCGCGACGGCCGCCGCCAGCCTTTCGACCGCAAGAAGATCATCGCGGGGCTGATGAAAGCCTGCGAGAAGCGGCCCGTGAGCGTTGATAAAATGGAGGAGATCACCGGCGAGATCGCGCGCGCCATCCAGCGCAAATATGACCGTGAGGTGGATTCCAAGGAGATCGGGGAGTTGATCATGGAAAAGCTCGCCGCCCTCGATGAGGTCGCTTACGTGCGGTTCGCCTCCGTCTACCGGCAGTTTCGCGACGTGAACCAGTTCATGAGCGAGCTGCAGGGGATGCTCAAGAAAGAGAAAAAGTAAAGGTCTCAATGTCACACGTCACAACGTCACACGGGTGACAGGTGACCTTGTGACTTGGTGACAACATAATAAAAGGTGGGATATGATTCAAGTAGAATTAAGCAAGATCATTATCGACGAAAAAAGACAGGACCAGATCATCGTCTTGAAGGAAAAAAACGGTGAGCGCCAGCTTCCTATCGTGATCGGGTTTTTGGAGGCCTCCAGCATCAAGATGAAGCTCTCCGGCGTGGAGCCGCCGCGGCCGATGACCCACGACCTGTTAGTTGCCGTGATCCAGGGATTGGACGCGAAACTCGAGCGTTTGATCATCGACAAGATGGTCAACAATACCTTTCACGCCAAGCTGGAGTTCAAGGCCAAAGACGGGCGGATCAAGTCCATCGACGCGCGGCCGTCCGACGGTGTCGCTTTGGCCGTGCGCACCAGCGCGCCGATCTTTGTCGAAGAAGACGTGATCAAGAAGGCGGCTATTACAAAAATAGAATAAGATTGTATCTCGTATCTCGTCGTTCGTATCTCGCCGTTGAACCATACGAAATACGAGATACTAGATACGAGATACGACATGCCCTTCCTTAAAGATTACCCCCAACTTCAAATTATCCGCGATATTGCCGGGCGCCGGAAGGTTGAGGTGCATTTAGTCGGCGGTTTTTTGCGTGATCATTGTCTCGGGAACCCCAGGACGGACCTTGATTTTGCCGTTGGAAAAGATGCCCTGGACTTCGCGCGCCTTTTTGCCCGCCGCGTTAAAGGAGCGTACGTCGTGCTGGACCAGGAACGAGGCTGCGCCCGCGTGGTCAAAAAAAGCGACGGTAAGATCTGGACGTTCGATTTTTCCGATTTTCGCGCCAGGAGTTTCCGGCAGGATCTGACCCTGCGTGATTTTACTATCAATACGCTGTCGGTGGATCTGGCGAAGCTCAACGGTTCGACAAGGCTGGAGGATGTCCTGGCGGATGGCAAAAACGGCCTTAAGGATCTGCGCGCCAAACGCATCCGCCGGGTCTCGGTCAAGGCGTTTCGTGATGACCCCTTGCGGCTTTTACGGGCCTTTAGTTTAAGCGCGATACTGGATTTCAAGATCGAACCTCAAACGCTGGCCCAAATTCGCCGGGAGAAGAATTTATTGCGTGGTGTTTCATATGAGCGCATCCGCGACGAAATTTTCAAGATTCTTGAGACCGAACGGGCGGCAGCGGCCTTAAAGGCGATGGATAAAGCCGGGCTGCTGGATAAGGGGATCCCGCAGGTGAAGGTGATGTATCATTGCGCGCAGAAGGGGACCTATCATCATCTGGATGTCTGGCCGCATTCTCTGGAAGTAGTGGCACAATTTGACGGTGTTGTCCGGGAGATGCGGAATCATGCCGATGTCGTTGAGTATCTCAACGAATCGCCGGGAGGGAACCGGACGCGCCGGGCGTTGCTGAAGCTCGCCGCGTTGCTGCATGATATCGGCAAACCCGAGACGCGCAAAGAAGCCGGTCGTGGCAAGCTGACCTTCTACGGACATGAACGCGTGGGGAAAAATATCGTCACGTATATCGCCAGGATGCTTAAGCTCTCGACGGGCGAACGTCACGCCCTTGAGGACATGGTCCTCTGGCATTTGCGCCCCGGGTATTTGTCGAATTTTCAGAAACCCAGTGAGAAATCGATCTATCGATATCTGCGCGACACAAAAAAAGAGGCGGTCGGGATTTTATTGTTGTCCTTGGCGGATCAACGCTCAACGCGCGGGCCTATGAGCACGCCGCGCCATGAGAAAAATCATGAGCGTATCTGCCTGAACGTGCTGAAGCTTTATTTCGACAAAAAGAAGGAAAAGCCGTTCGCGCGTTTGATCGACGGGCACGACCTGATCAAGCGATTGCGCTTGAAACCATCGCCGCTGATCGGCAAGATCCTCTCTGAGGTCACGGAACAACAGGTCTTGGGGAAGGTCAAAACCAAAAAAGAAGCGTTAGCACTGGCGAAAGAAATAGCGCGGATATGAAGGGCAGAGACAGCGGCATGCCGCTCAAGGAGATGTGGGAGGGATTTTTCGATCCCGCGCAAATACTCGCCGTCATGGGGCTGGGTGAAGATGCCGGGGACATCGTGGAGTTTGGATGCGGCTATGGCACTTTTACCATCCCCGCCGCGAAAATGATACGAGGCATAGTGCACGCCATTGACATTGACGCTGAAATGGCCGCGCAAACAAAGGAAGCCGCGGCTAAATCCGGGGTGAAGAACATTCATGTCATACTGCGCGACTTTTTGGCAAAAGGAACAGGGCTCAAAGATGAGAGCGTGGATTACGTCATGCTGTTTAACATCCTTCACGTCGAGGCCCCGGAAGTGCTGCTTCGGGAGAGCTGGAGGGTCCTCAAACCCGCCGGGAAACTCGGCATGATCCACTGGAATTATGATGCCGCCACGCCCCGGGGCCCCGCGATGGAGATCCGCCCGAAACCGGAACAGTGCGTCGCGTGGGCGTCTGCCGTCGGGTTCGGCGCGCCGCAGCGGCATGATTTAAAGCCCTACCATTATGGCATCGTGATGAGGAAGGGGCTTGGGAAAGGCGTTTTATGAACGTTGGAGATATTGAGGTCAAGATTATCCGGGGGGACATTGCCCGGTTGAACGTGGACGTTATCGTTAATCCTGCCGACGGGCAGTTGAAGATGGATGGCGGCCTTGGGGAATTTTTGCGCAAGGAAGGCGGCGTTGAAATCGAAGAGGAGGCTGTCAGTAAAGGCCCGGTTAAGGAAGGCAGTGCCGTCTGGACAAAGGCCGGCCGGTTAAAGGCGCGGTATATCATTCACGCGGTCACGAAAATGGCCGACGGCCAGACCGATCAAGACGTTTTGCGCAGCGCCGTTTTTCACGCGCTGCAATGTGCTAAAGAGCTGAAGGTACGGTCGCTGGCGTTCCAGGCATTGGGATGCGCCGAGGAGGGCTTTCCGGCGGTCGGCGCGGCCAAGATCATGACGCAGGAAATTATGAAGTGCGCCCGGGATCCCGCTACGACGGTGCGTGAGGTTATTTTTTGTGTGTATGACGAAGCGACATTCGACGTCTTTGACCGGACCGTGCGCGGTTACATTGACCATGTCGTGCGTAAATTAGGCTCCGGCCCTTACGTGACAGTGGATATCATTATCGAAACTCTGGAGGGCATCGTGCTTATTGAGCGCTCGAATCCTCCGTACGGCTGGGCGCTGCCCGGCGGATTTGTCGATTATGGTGAAAGCCTGGAAGAAGCGGCGGCGCGCGAGGCCAGGGAAGAAACGAATCTGGACTTGGTTGACCTGCGGCAATTTCACACGTATTCCGCTCCGGGGCGCGATCCGCGATTCCACACCATTACCACCGTTTTTATCGCCGAAGGGCAGGGAGAGCCGCGATCCGGCGATGACGCGGCCGGGT
>CAYIMR010000023.1:0-11450 GCA_964364455.1 uncultured Planctomycetales bacterium
AGCGTTGCGTTTCATATCCTTGCCCGCCGCGGATCTGCAACGTTTCATCGGCGATCCGCCAGCTGTGATGGGTGCAGAAATATTTGGCAATGGCCGCTTCAAGGCGAATGTCCTTGTTTTTGTCGTCCGCCATGGCCGGGGTCAGCCAGTTTAACGCGTCCATCGCGAAAGTGTGGCTGGCCATGTAGCCGAGCTTCAAAGCGATACTTTCATGTTCCCCGATACTGGCCCCCCACTGCTTGCGTTCCAAAGACCATTGCCTGGATATGTGCAAACACCATTTGCTGATTCCTGTCGAGGCCGCGGGAAGCGTGAGCCGTCCCGTGTTAAGGGTCATCAGGGCCAGTTTGAGCCCTTCCCCTTCCCCCAGAATAATATTTTCTCGCGGGACTTTGACGTTGGTAAAGCGGAGCAATCCGTTCTGGATGCCGTGCAGGCCCATGAACATGCAGCGGTGGACGACCTCAAACCCGGGCGTGTTTGTTTCGACGATGAACGCGGTGATCTGTTTGTGTTCTTCGCGTGCCTCCTGGCACGCGAAGCCGTGGACGATCCTCGCCGGCGTGACCGCCATCACGACGATCACCTGGGCGATGTTCCCGTTGGTGCACCAGAGTTTTTCACCGTTAATGAGAAAGTGCTTCCCGTCTTCGGTGGGAGTGGCGGTCGTCGTCATCCGGCGCGGGTCGGAACCGGCCTGCGCCTCAGTCAGGGCGAACGCGGAGATGGCGCCCTTGGCGAACATCGGGAGATATTTGGCCTTTTGTTCTTCGGTGCCGAAAAGTTTCAGCGGTTGCGGGACACCAATGCTTTGGTGGGCGGAAAGCAAAACTGCGGTCGAACCGCAATAGCTGGCTACCAGATGGATCGCGCGGTTGTAATTGACCTGGCTCATCCCCAGTCCGCCGTATTTCTCCGGCACCTTGATGGCAAAGGCGCCCAGATCGGCCAGGCCTTTCATGACGTCCTCGGGGATTATACCGGTTTCGTCAACGGCGTTGGCATCGAGATTGTTTTTGAGGAACGTTTCGAGTTTCTGGAGGAAGCCGTCGCCTTTACGTTTGTCTTCGGCGGACTGAACGGGGATCGGGTGGATCAAACGCCAGTCCACGTGTCCATGGAACATCTGCAAGGCGAAGCTGGGGTATTTCCATTCGGTTTCGCGTGATTGTTCGGCGAATTCCAGTGAGGCTTTTTTCTCCGCGCTGATATTTTTATCGTAGAGGCTCATTGTTCCGACGTCTTGCCCTTTTAAAGTTATATGGTGTTAGTATAAATATGATAGGCGGTGAAATCAATGGATGAGTTGATTTTTTTCTTCAAGGAGTCAGGAGCACGAGGGTTTCCACATGTCTGGTTTTCGGGAAAAAATCGAACGGCATGATTTTTTCAACCTTCCAGCCGTGGTCAATAAATCCGCCCAGATCCCGGGCCAGGGCTTCGGGGTTACAGGAAAGATAAAACAGGTGCGCGAATCCTTTGGCATGGACCATCGTCTCAAGGGCCCGCGGGCTTAACCCGGCGCGCGGCGGGTCAATGATGGCCACCTTCGGGGTCCCGGGATTTTCCCGTGCCAGCAGAGGCGGCAAGGCCTCCTCCATGCGTCCGGCCAGGATCTCCATATGTGTCAGGCGATTGTATTCAACATTGTGTTCGGCAAGCTTGATCGACGGCAGGCTTTCTTCGATCAGGACGGCCTTGCGGGTTTTATGGGCGAGCGCCAGACTGAAAAGTCCAACGCCCGCGTAGAGGTCATAGAGGACGGGTTTTGCCGGCCAGCAATCAAAAGCGGAGATGCGTTCAAAGAGTTTCGGCAGGATCGAAAGGTTGGCCTGGAAAAACGTATCCAGGGAATAAAATATTTTTTTCCCTTCGAGAAGCGTCCATAAATAATCGTCGGGATTTAACCGGCATGAACGCTTGCCGATCCCGCCCCAGAGGACTTTCGCGTCATCGCCAGTACGGATGACGATGTTGGCCCGGCGGTAATTCGCGACGGGATTTTGTTCCAGCCGTTTCCTTAATTCCGGAATGAATTCTGAAATGGATTTTTCGGCGATCGAACAGCTTTCCACGGGGACAATGCCGCGGCCGGACCCCGGGGTAAATCCCAGCATGACCCGATCGTCGCGCGTGCGGATGAATTCCATGTCCAGGCGGTTGCGGTAATGATACGGTTTAGGCGAAGCGACGATCGGTTCGAAGAGGCCGTTCGTAATGCGGGGATCTTTTTGGAGCAGATCTTTGACAAACGCGTCTTTGCGTTCCAGTTCTTTTTCGTACGAGATATCCTGATACGCGCATCCCCCGCATTCGCCGAAAACCGGGCATAAAGGCTGGATGTTCATTGATGCCATAATACCCACGCCATCAGGAGAGCGACAATGATCCGGTAGACTCCAAAGGGCGTAAAATCAAAACGGCCGATAAAACGGATAAACCAGCGGACCGCCAAAACCGCCACGGCCCATGACACCGCAAAGCCGGCCAGCAATATCATCCATTGCCCGGGCGCGATGGGCGCGTCGGTTTTCAGCAGATCCAGTACCGTCGCCGCCAGCATGGTCGGTATGGCTAATAAAAATGAGAATTCGACAATGGTTTTACGGCCCACCCCGCAACACAGGCCGCTGATAATCGTGGCCGCCGAGCGGGACACGCCGGGGATGACCGCCAGGGATTGCGCGGCGCCGATCATAAACGCGTGCGCAAAGCGGATTTGCCTGATTTCATTTACTGTTGCCGGATGAGATTTTAAAAAGCGCTCAAAGACAATCAACAGCACCCCGCCAATGCCCAGCGTTGCCACAGGGACCCACACGTGAGCCAATAAGACATGTTTGATGATTTTATACAAAACCAGGCCGATAATCGCGGTCGGCAGAAACGCCGTCATGATCCGGGCGACGATTTCCCTGTCCAGCAAAAATACGCGTCCATACATCCCCGCCACCGCCGCGATCGCCCCCAGCTGAATGGCGATCTCAAACGTTTTTAAAAACGGTGTCGGCTCAAGCCCCATGAGGTGAGAGGCGATCATCATATGGCCCGTTGAGGAAATGGGCAAGAATTCGCTTACCCCTTCCACAATTCCTAGAATAATCGCGTGTATCCAATTCATTTTTTATTCGACTTTCATCATGGAGCTCCACCCCGCCATGGCGGGTGGAGCCTTTTGATATTTCTTATCGTATCCTGAAGGAATTCATGACGCGCTCCGCTTCCGCTAAATGTCGTTCATATCCGGAGGCGATCGCCGTGTACGTGATCTGGTACGCGGTCGTTCCCGCCAGTGTCCAGCGGCATTGGTACTGAAAGCTGCCGTCAGGCCCTTTGCCGATGAAAATGAATTGATGCGCCGGGCGATTGTCGATCGATATCTGCGTCGAAACCAATATTTCCAGGTTGATCCCGAAAACGGCAATCATTTGGCCGATCGCGGTTTCGGTATATTTCCCGAGGGTCATGGGGTTTTGCGAGATATCCTGGACGACAATGTTGACGTTCTCCCTGAAAGTATCCAGCGCGTTCTCTTTCGGCGAATAAAAGATCGCCGCCGCTCCGCCCTGGTTCTCCCCGAACGACCACGCGGCCGGGTATTTGAGCGCGAAGCCGTATCGCGCGTTCTCGTAGCCGAGCGGCCAATACGGTTTTACAAAGAACCACCCGACCGCAAGAATGAGGACCAGCCCGATGGCTGCGGTAACACTCGCGATAATCGTTTGTCGCTGGCGTCTTTGCATTATTTGTCAGGGTAAATCGTATCTCGTATTTCGTATCCCGTATCCCGGAAAGCATTCCTCGAGATACGATCGACGAGATAAGAGATACGATAATTATTGGTAGAATTTCTTTTTTTCATCTCGCAGTCTTAACAGATAAGCCGCCGGTTCAAAACGTTTGGCCTGGAATTTTTGCTGTAATCGTTTAAGGTCATCGATGATCCCGGGAATTCCGATCGTGTCCGCGTAGCGTAATAATCCTCCGCGAAACGCCGGAAATCCCGCGCCGAAGATCATGCCGACGTCAATGGCGCCCGGCGCGTCAACGATTCCTTCTTCCAGGCAGCGTGCCGCTTCGTTGATCATCAGATACAACATGCGCCGCAGGATTTCTTCTTGATCCGAATGGACGCCTCGGACACTCCGGGAGTGTCCTGGCTGTATTGCCGGATTCGGCGGGACGCCCCGTACACTCCGGGAGTGTACGGGCTGATGGAGGTAAAATCCTTTCCCGGATTTTTTTCCGAGAAACCCTTGGGCGTAAACTTTTTCAAAGATCTCCACCGGTTTGAACCGCTCTCCTAATCCGGCTTCGAGGATATGCAGGACCTTACTGCCGACATCAAGGCCTACTTCATCGGTCAGAGTGAACGGCCCCATCGGCATGCCAAAATCCGTCATGATCCTGTCGATAGCGACAATCGAATGCCCCTCCTCCAAAAGCCGGCCGGCTTCGTTGATGTATCCCAGCAGGACCCGGTTGACCACGAATCCACAGGAATCCTTGACGACGATCGGCGTCTTGCCCAGGCGCTTGACCAGCGCCAGAGTGCATGCCAGTGTTTCTTTGCTGGTGTGTATCGTCGTGATGATCTCAACGAGCGGCATCTTGTGGACGGGGTTGAAAAAATGCAGGCCGATCACCTTTGACGGGTCTTTCGTCTCTTTAGCCATTTCCGTGACGGATAACGCGGAAGTATTGGTCGCCAGGATCGTTTGCCCTCCGGCCACGGCGCTCAATTCCCGGAAAACCTTGCGCTTGACCTCCATGTTCTCGACAACCGCCTCGATGACGATGTCGGTATCGGCGAATCCGCTGTAATCCAGCGTCGGGGTGATCTTGCCCATTTTGACGGCCGCTTCGTGCGGCTTCATACGGCGCTTTTTTACGGCGTCGCGGTAAAGTTTGGCCGCCGAGCGCACGCCAAGCGCGAGCGCTTCGTAGTCGATGTCTTTTAAACGCACCCAGATATTTGTATAGCTTAGTAATTGAGCGATGCCGCCCCCCATCACTCCAGCCCCGATGATCCCGCATTTTTCGACAGGTTTTGGCGTAATACCTTCTACGTTAAGCTTGCGATATTGTTCCGAAAGATAGAAAACATGGATGAGGTTCTTTGAGACGGCGGTCGTGGCCAGTCCGCTGAATTCCCGCGCTTCTACGTCAAGACCTTTAGTCCTGTCCAGGTAAAAATTCTTCTTGATGACGGCGATGGCTTTAAGCGGCGCCGGGTAAAATCCTTTGGTATTTTTCAAAACGGACTGGATGGATTGCTGGAAGATAAACCATTGGCCGGGTAAAGACCCCTCGAGGATGGCGGCAAGTCCTTTGGTTTTTCGGCGCGCGTATTTGTTCGGGGCAACGCGGCCTTGCCGGATATCTTCGATAAACGTGTTGAGATAATGGTCCAGGCCATTTTGCGGCGCCAGGCGATCGACTAAACCCAAGCGCAGCGCTTTGTTGCTGTCTACGGATTTTCCGGTGAGGATCATGTTCAGGCCATCGGGCAAGCCGATCAGCCGCGGCAAGCGGTACGTCCCGCCGAAAGCGGGGAAGATCCCGAGATTGACTTCGGGTAAGCCGATACGTACTTTTTCATTGAACGTTGCCAGGCGGTATTGGCACGCGAGCGCCAGCTCACAGCCGCCGCCCAAGGCCGCTCCATCAATGACGGCAATGGTGGGTACGGCCAAGTCTTCGAGCTTGTTAAGGATGTCCTGCCCGGCTTTGGCTTTTTGCCGGCCCTCTTCGGGCCGCGTGATCCCTTCGATCTCTTTGATGTCCGCCCCGGCGATGAAAATGCCTTTTTTTTTGCTGATGAGGACGACGGCTTTTAAAGAAGATTTACCGGCCGGTAGGCTCTTCCCCGCAGGGAACCTCTGGCCTGCGGGAGCAAGCGAGTCCAGAATTTTATCCAGTTCCTGCAACGCGGCCGCGGTCAAAAGATTGACCTTGGAATCCGTTTGGTCGAATTCGATGAAGCCGGTGTTATTTTCTTCGCGATAGGTAATTGACATGATTTCGTTATTTTTCCAGCACAACCGCCGCGCCCTGCCCTCCACCGACACATAGAGAAACGAGCCCGGTATTGAGCTGATGGCGACGCATGTGCTTGAGCATGGTGAGGATCAAGCGCGCGCCGGTTGTCCCGACCGGATGCCCGAGGGCGATGGCGCCGCCGTTGACGTTGAGGATCTCGCGGTCGATCGTACCGGTAAATCCTTCATAGCCGAATTCTTTGGCAAAGGCCGGAGAGCCCAGTGCTTTGAGGCAGGCTAAAACCTGGGCGGCAAAGGCTTCATTGATCTCAACGGCCTGGATATCCTTGAGCCTCATCCCTGCCTTTTTCAGGACTTGAGGGATGGCGTGCGCCGGGCCAATCCCCATCCGGTGCGGTTCAACACCGACAAAGGCGTACGCTTTGATAAAGCCCAACGGTTTTAAATTAAGTTCTTTTGCTTTTTGTTCGCTTGTGATCAGTAATGCCGCGGCGCCGTCGGTGACCTGGCTGGAGTTGCCGACCGTCACGGTGCCCGAGCGCCGGTCAAAATATGGTTTTAGTTTAGCCAGGGCTTCGATCGTCTGGCCTTCGCGCGGGCCGTTATCGTGTTCCACGGCCGATTTATATTTTGGCGGTGGAATGGCAGGGACGATCTCCTCACGCAAAAGCGTTTTTCCACGGACAGCGCGCAAATGGCTTCCCAGGGCGAAGGCGTCCTGTTCTTCCCGGGTAATACCGAATTCCCGCGCCAGGACCTCCGCCGTCGAACCCATGATCATTCCGCAAACGGGATCAGTTAATCCCATCTCCAGCCCGATGCGCGGTTTAAGGTAAGCCAGTTTGATGTGGCTCAGGGCTTGTATTTTTTGCGGGAATGTTTTGGCACGGGAAAGGTTGGTCAGAATTTCTTTGAGCTCTTTCGTCAGATAGAACGGGATGTTGCTCATCGATTCGGTTCCGCCGGCAATATAACAACTCCCTTGCTCTGATTGGATTTTCATGGCGGCCTGCACCACGGATTCGATCCCCGAGGCGCAGTTGCGGTGCACCGTGAAGGCGGGCACTGTTTTTGGGATACCGCTTAGGAGCGAAATGACCCGCGCGATGTTGGCGGCGTCCGCCGGCTGGCTGACATTACCGAAGATCACTTCGTCGATCTGGCGTACGTCGATACCGGTGCGCTCCAGGAGTTCCCGTGTGGCGATGCGGCCGAGTTCCTGGGCGTCGATGTCCTTGAATTCCGTCCCCATCTTGCAAAATGGAGTGCGGATACCGTCTATAACCGCGATGCGTTCCATTTAAAACTCCTGCATATCAATGCCAGGGTCAAGTAGCACGGGTCATGGGCCAAGGTTTTCTTTCTTGACCCTTGTTCCCTGCCCCTTGCCCCTATTCTTTGGGCCTTTTATCCACAATCCTTTTTTCTTTATTCGCCGTTTCGAGTTCCAGGCGCTTGATGATCTCGGACCGGAGGATCCAGTGGATCGCGTTGGGCGCCAGTTCCGTTGCCAAAAGCAATTTTTTGCGCAGCTGGCTTTCCACCTGCGCTTGATCCGCGCCGGGATGGCCGCAGAGGTAAACGACCACTTCATCGACGTCGAAACGGTCGTCGTTCTTTTTTTTGATCTCCACCTGCCATTCATCCACGGCTTCGATCTCCGAGAAGATCGCGTCGAAATGGCTCAAGTTCACGAGCGCCCCCTTGATTTTGGACAAATGAAGGTCCTTGATGTCCGATAAGCGCGTGATGTCACTGGAGATCCGTGGGACCGTGGACCCGCAATGGGGACAGGGATCATAAGCAATACCGCCTTTGACAAAATCGCCGGTGCGGTAACGCATGACCACGCTCGCCCTGGCGTCGATGGCCGTGTACACCAGTTCTCCGTCCTCCCCTTCTTTTTTCGTTTCCCCGGTTTTGGGATCGATGATCTCGAAGATTTCTTTGTCGGGGTACAGATGGTAACCGCTGGAACCCTGCGCCCCCGCCGGACATTCAGCCCACGCCGAGCGGGCTTCCGTGAACCCGTAGGTCCCGAAGACCGCCACATTGTTGGCACCCATCGCGGCCAGCAGTTCGACTACTTTCGCTTTGAAGGCCGGCGTGACGCGCGCGGCCCCGAGCACCACTTTCTGGACGAAACGGAAATCGCATTTTTTGTCGGCGGCCTCGCGCAGGATATGATAAACGTAACTGGGCACGCCCAGGACGACCGACGGTTTCATCTTTTTGATGACGGCGATGTTCCCTTCGGTCCCCATGACTTTGCCGCCGCCGGTGCTTAATGCCAGGGCATTGGCCGAAAGCGCGCCGAAGACCACCTGCCAGAAAGCCAGGTGCGGCGCGTAGGGGAACGTATTGACGATATTCTCGGAGGATTTGATCTTAAAGAGATTCAGCATGCGCCCGCCGGAGATAGAGAGGTTGCGCATGTCATAATTGCTGTACAAAAATGGCAGCGGCTGGTTGGTGGTGCCGGTGGTGAAGGTCATAAACGCCGGCTTGAATTCCGCGGCCAGCTGGTCTTCAACCGTTGTTTTGCCGCGCAGCGCCGCGGTCAATGCCAGCTCCGCCAGTTTCGCCGGCGGCCAGGCGGCGCGGATTTTTTTTTTGTCAGGCTGCAGGATGAATTCACGGAAACGATCGCCGTCCTGGGGGACCACAAGAAATTCCTTTTTAGAAGTAAACGGAATACGATGCAGATCCGTGACGGTACGGATATCCCTGGGATTGATCTTGTTTTGGTCGAACAGGCGCCGGTAATACGGGCTGAAGGGATAAAGATAGCGGTTGATGAAATGACGCAGTTTTTGGTTCTGAAGTTCTTGTATTTTTTGCCGCGGCAGACGCGCTACTGGGCCCCATGGATCCATAATTGATTTGGTATTCGTTCCTATAACTTTTTTTTGTTACAAAGATTTATATGATGATTATACATGATTGCGTCGGGCAGACAACGGAAATTTATTCTTGTTTCGCTCTTTTTGAGGTGGTGGTTCCTGGTTCGGCACGCATGCTCAGGGCGATCCGTTTTCGCTCCAGATCCACCGCGACGACGGTGACCATCACCTTCTGATGAACGCTCACCACCTCACGCGGGTCCTTGATGTAGCGCCGCGCGAGCTGGCTGATGTGCAGCAGCCCGTCTTGGTGCACGCCGATATCCACAAAAGCGCCGAAGGCGGTGATGTTCGTCACCACCCCGGGAAGTTTCATCCCCGGGCGCAGGTCTTCGAGGGTCCGCACACCATCCTGAAAACTGAAAAGCGCGAATGGCTCCCGCGGATCCCTCCCGGGCTTGGCCAGCTCGGCTTTGATATCCAGCAAGGTCGGCATTCCGATGGTTTCGCTGACGTATTTCTCCAATGATATTTTGGCAATCAGGCCCGCGTTGCCGATCAACCCGTCGATCGAACACTCAAGATCTCGCGCCATGGCCTCCACGACACCATAAGACTCGGGATGGACCGCGCTGGCATCAAGCGGATTTTTCGCGTCATGGATCCGCAAGAAACCGGCCGCCTGCTCAAAAGCTTTAGGGCCAAAACCGGCCACTTTTTTTAATTCCGCCCGCTGATGGAAGGGTCCGTGCGTATTACGGTGATCCAGGATCGCCTGCGCGCGAACAGAACCTAACCCGGAGACATATGTCAATAACTGTTTGCTGGCGGTATTGACCTCGACACCGACCAGATTGACGCAGCTGATGACCACATCATCAAGGCCGTCCTTCAGCAGATTCTGATCCACGTCATGCTGGTACTGCCCCACGCCTATTGATTTGGGATCGATCTTCACTAATTCCGCCAACGGATCCATCAGCCGCCTGCCGATGGAGACGGATCCGCGAACCGTAACGTCGTAATTCCGGAACTCCTCCCTCGCCGCCTCCGACGCGGAATAAATTGAGGCCCCGCTTTCATTGACCATGACCACCTGGATCTCTTTGGGCAGCCCGATCCCGCGGATGAAGACCTCGGTCTCGCGGCCGGCTGTCCCGTGACCGATCGCGATCACCTCCATCTCATATTTTCGGCACAGGTCCAAAACAGTCCGTGAGGCCGTCTGTCCTGACGAGTCCCGATAGGCTCCCTGCGGGAGCGAGCCCGTGATATAGATGGTCTCATGGTGCAAGAGTTTCCCCTGGCGGTCAAGGCAGACGAGCTTGCATCCCGTGCGGAAGCCCGGGTCAATGGCCAAGACGTTTTTCTGGCCCAAAGGCGGGGCCAGCAGTAGCTGACGCAGATTATTTTTGAAGATCTCAACGGCCTCGTGATCAGCGCGTTTTTTCAATTCCAAACGGATCTCCGTTTCCAGCGAGAGGCTTAACAAACGTTTGTAACCGTCCTCGACGGCCAAGCGCGTTTCATGGGCGTCTTTTCCGTCGCCGCGGACAAAAATGGATCTCAAGATCGACAGTGCCTCTTCCTCCGGCGGCAGGATCCGCATCGTTAAGAACTTCTCCTTCTCTGCGCGGCGCAGGGCGAGGATACGGTGCGAGGGGACGTTCTTGACCGGTTCCTCCCGCTCAAAGTAATCTTTGTATTTGCTTCCGTCTTTTTCCTTGCCTTTGACCACGCGCGATGAGATCACCGCGCGATCACGGAAGAGGGCGCGAAGCCGGGAACGGGCTGGCGCGTCTTCGCTCACCCACTCGGCGATGATATCGCGCGCGCCGGCCAAGGCCTCGGCGACGGAATGGACCTTCTTCTCAGCATTGACATAACCTATGGCCTCGGCCGCCGGGTCGATCCCTTCCTGGGCAAAAATTTCCTGAGCCAGGGGCTCAAGTCCCTTCTCTTTGGCGATGCTGGCCCGGGTGCGGCGTTTGGGCCGGTAAGGGAGATAAATGTCCTCCAAAACCGTCAGTGCCGCGCAGGCCAGGATTTTCTTTTTTAACTCATCGGTGAGTTTGCCCTGTTGCTGGATCGACTCAAGGATCGTCGCTCGCCGTTTGTCCAGCTCGTTTAGCTGATGCAGACGATCACGGATGCAGGTGACGGCCACCTCATCCAGGCTTCCGGTGGCCTCTTTGCGGTAACGGGCGATAAAAGGGATGCTGGCGCTTTCTTCCAGGAGATGGACCGTCGCGGCCACCTGTGATGGCTTAACGCGAAGTTCCTGGGCGATTTGCGCATTATAGAAGTCTTTATTCATGAGATAGCACTGAAATGATTAGTCACCAAGTCACCCGTCACCATGTCACCATCGTCTTGGCCGGTGACTTTGTGACCTTGTGACGTTGTGTCCTTGTGCTCTGCAGAAGTCATTCTTGCTTTAAGGAAAGGGTGTCTTGCTCGTGGGCGTGGATGAAGGATCTGGATAATTTGCGGGCGGCGTCTTTATCCAGCAGAAAGATGAGTTCTCCGTGGGCGGGGTTGACCTGGGAGGCGGGACACGCGAAATTTTCTTCGAGAATTTTGCGCATAATTTCGCTTTTAGGCG